>LCOM01000030.1 GCA_000999395.1 Parcubacteria group bacterium GW2011_GWA2_47_7 | reverse complement strand
TGAGAATATAGTCGAAAAATACGTCTATTTGACACTTTCTTGTAGTGTTGGTTGGGACGAGAAACTTTAATCTCATTGAGTTATAGGCGATCAGTAGCGTATACTATCGCTATGCAATTTCAGGAATATCGATGTAATTCATGTCAAAAACTTTTATTTAAAGGAATTTTGGTGGACAGCGAAGTTGAGGTGAAGTGTCGCGGTTGTGGGAGTTTGAATACTTTTCGCGGTGTTTCTCAGGAGCGTCTTCTCTGTTTCAAAGATGAGTGCCCTAATCGGGTCAAACGAGAAACTAGAATTGAGGCAATTGAGGGTGAAGATGATTAATTGAACAATATAGCAAAAAATACGGCCTCGCACGTTGCGAGGCATATGTGGGGCTATAAATTCGAAGGGAACCGCAATTCTGTTACTCTAAGATAAACTCCTTACGATGGTGACCGTTTTGGTCTTCATTCACCTCAAATTTCCGCTATTTCCAGTGCGAAGGCATTCATCAAGCCTCAATAAAGCATACGAACATATTAATTTAACACTTGTCTAGTGCTAATATTCCGAGTTCAATAAAAATTACAATACCGTAAAACAGTCACACGGGAGGTTTCCCTAGAATAGACTGTTGTAAAACACTCATATATTGACTTAATTTAAGCCGTTTGTTAGTATCCGTACACGTTTCTTTTGATCCGTCTTTCTCCTTTTTGCCCTCTCTGTCCCGACCCTACTTAGGTTTTGGGTGAATGAATGAGAGTTCAAGAAGAAAAAAGACGAGATATTGGAGGAGCGCCTTAATCCGACCACGTCGAGGTCGGGATATCTATTTAATTTATGGCAAAAAAATCTACCATTGCGCGACAGCTTACCCCGAAGTTTCCTGGGCGAGCAGTCAATCGTTGTTTTAAGTGCGGGCGAAAACGCGGATATATGCGAGATTTCGATCTCTGTCGTATTTGTTTTCGTGAATTAGCAAACGAGGGAAAGGTTCCCGGAATTAAGAAATCATCATGGTAATCACTGATCCAATCGCAGACATGTTCGTGCGCATCAGGAATGGCGGTACCGCAGGGAAGGATGTGGTGTTTATTCCGTATTCCGATGTGAAATTGCGTATCGCAAATGTGCTTATGAAAGAGGGGTATCTTTCCTCTGTATCAAAGAAAATATTGAAGGGGCGTATCACCGAGCGGATGATTGCGGTCGGTGTTGTGTATGATTCACCGCGCCTGCCTCGTGTTCGAGGAATGGAGCGTGTCTCACGTCCTTCACGTCGTATGTATATTGCTGCAAAAGACCTGCGTCCGGTCAACCATGGTCATGGCATTATGCTTCTTTCAACACCGAAAGGCATCCTCACTGGTGAGGAAGCCCGTAAGGAGCATGTTGGAGGAGAGATTATTGGCAAAATTTGGTAATTTCCATCACTATGTCCCGACTAGCAAAAAAACCAATAATTATTCCGGCAAAGACTACTGTTACATTTCTCAACAACGTCGTAACAGTGAATGGTCCACTCGGAACTCTCTCTCGCGCATTTCCCAAAGTAGTCGTCGTCACCATCGAGGGAAGCGAGATCCTCGTCACGCTGAATAGTGTGGCACGTGAACACAAGGCACTTCTCGGTACTGCAGTATCTCACATTAGAAATATGGTGGCGGGGGTGAATAAAGCCTACGAAAAGAAGCTTATCATTGAGGGCGTGGGATATAAGGCAGATGCAAAGGGTCAGAAGTTGAATATGGCGCTTGGCTACTCGCATCCTGTGAACCTCGATGCTCCCGAAGGTGTTACGGTTGTTACTGAGAAAGGTTCAATTACCATTTCCGGTATCAACAAGGAGGCCGTGGGGCAATTTGCCGCAGTGGTGCGCTCTTGGAGGGTGCCTGAACCATACAAAGGAAAAGGGATCCGCTACTCCGATGAGGTTATTCGCCGTAAACAGGGTAAGAAAACCGCATAAATATGAAAAAGACAGAAATCAAAAATTATCATCGCATGCGCCGACACAATCGGATTCGCGCAAAAGTGTCCGGTACAGCGACAATCCCACGCTTGGCTGTTTTTCGTTCCGCACGCCATATTACCGCGCAGTTGATCGACGATACCGCATCACTTACGATTGCTTCAGCGGGTGACGCAAAGAATACAAAGGGAGCAAAGCTTGCTCGCGCGACCGCCGTCGGCACAGAGATTGCAACCAAAGCAAAAGAAAAGAAGATTACCAAGGTCGTATTTGATCGCGGAGGATTTCTTTACGCTGGGCGCGTGAAGGCACTCGCAGATGCGGCTCGGGCGGCAGGACTCATATTTTAATCTTGACTATTATCATGGAAGACAAAACACAACAATCAAAGGCGACCGTCCCCACACAAGGTGGCGCTCCGGTGCGCGCATATACACCACGACCAGGGGGAAGTGCGCCTCGTTCCGGTGGCGGTTCTCGAGGAGGGTCCGGTCGCGGGGGTGCGAAGGGTCCCGATAAGCGTGGTGGTAGTCGCGGTGGTCGTGCAGATCGTCCGAAGCCCGAGTATGACCAGAAGTCTATTGACGTTCGTCGCGTTGCTCGCGTTGTCGCAGGGGGTCGTCGTTTCTCTTTTTCTGTTGCGATGATCATTGGTGATCGAAAGGGAAAAGTCGGTGTCGGCACAGGAAAGGCTGGCGATATATCAATGGCAATGGACAAGGCGGCGAAGGACGCAAAGAAGCACATGATCACCATTAAACTCACCAAGACCAATTCCATCCCGCATGAAGTACGCGCCAAGGCATCAAGTGCGATCGTAGAGATTATGCCGTCACCTTCCCGAGGTCTTGTTGCTGGTTCCGCTGTCCGTAATCTTCTCGAGCTTGCTGGAATTACGGATGTCACTGCGAAGATTCGAAGTGGCTCAAAGAACAAACTCAACATGGCGCGTGCGGGAATAAAGGCACTTTCGTCCATTCGCGTACGTACATCAAAGGAAACGTCTGTTATTCAGGAGAATTAAGCCACACCTATATGCAACTCAATACATTAAAACGCATACACAAAAATAAGGACGACAAACGCGTCGCTCGTGGTGGAAAGCGTGGAAAAACTGCCGGTCGTGGAACGAAGGGGCAGAAGTCACGTGCGGGACATCGTCTGCGTCCTGAATTACGTGATATCATCAAGAAGTTCCCGAAGAACCGCGGATACAAAAACCAGTCATTTGAGATCAAGCCACAACCGGTGAATCTTGAATTGCTTGAGACGACGTTTACTGCAGGAGATGCCGTGAACCCGGAAACGTTGCTTGTCAAGAAGCTGGTAAAAAAGACGGGAGGAAGGATGCCGAAGGTCAAGATACTTTCAACGGGTAAACTATCCAAAAAACTTACCGTCACGGGGTGCACATTTTCGGCAACAGCAAAGAAGCACATCGAGGCAGCCGGAGGCACGATACAATAATAGTCGGGTATATACCCCACACTTGCTATGAATAATTTTTTCTACAAATTGCGATTGATGTTCTCCGACCAAATGCTGCGCAAGCGGATACTTTTTGTTATCGGAGCGCTCATTGTCTTTCGTATCGCTGCGTCTATCCCTATCCCTGGGGTTGATCACACTGCACTGCTTCAATTCTTTCAGAACAATCAATTTCTCGGTCTCTTGAACGTCTTTTCGGGTTCGGGTCTGTCCAACCTCTCCATAGTCATGCTCGGTGTCGGCCCGTATATTACAGGGTCTATTATCATGCAGCTTCTGACGATGATGTCGCCGAAATTGAAAGCGATGTATCACGAGGAGGGTGAGATAGGGCGCAAGAAATTTACGCAGTACTCTCGTCTTTTGACCGTTCCGCTTGCGATACTTCAGGGGTACGGACTCTTGGTGCTCTTGGCACGGCAAGGTGTCCTCGGTGACTTGAACCCGTTCCAGCTTTTTGTGAACGTCATGATTGTCACGGCAGGCTCCATTTTCCTCATGTGGATCGGTGAAATGATCTCCGAGTTTGGTGTAGGGAACGGTGTTTCCATCATTATCTTCGCGGGTATTGTTTCTCGTATCCCGACTGCGACCTCGCAGGTCTTGGCCGGATACAACCCTCAGGACCTTCCATTGTACCTCGCGTTCGTGGTTGCCGCAGTGGTCATTATCGCCGGAGTCATTGTAATGACGGAGGCTGAACGACCGGTGCCGATAACCTATGCAAAGCGTGTTCGTGGGGGAAAGATGTATGGAGGGGTATCAACATACCTTCCTCTTCGCGTGAATCAGGCTGGTGTGATTCCGATTATTTTTGCACTTTCTATCTTGCTTTTTCCTCAACTTATCGGAGGATTTCTTTCGGGACTTGCAAGTCCAGCAGCAAAGACTATTGGTGAATACCTTCAGATTATCTTTTCGGGTCAGGGATCATATGCATGGCTCTACTCGCTCTGCTACTTTGCACTGGTTTTCCTTTTCACCTTCTTCTACACCGCAGTGACTTTTGATCCTGAAGCAATAGCAACGAACCTTCAGAAGTCCGGAGCATTTATCCCAGGCGTTCGTCCCGGTTTGGCAACTGCCGAGCATATTGCAAAGATCCTCACGCGCACCACTTTTGCAGGAGCCCTTTTCCTCGCTGGTGTCGCAGTGCTTCCTCTCGCGATGCAGTCGTTTACCGATAACAAGACGCTCGCTATCGGTGGCACCGCCCTCCTTATTGTTGTGTCGGTGGTCCTCGATCTCATCAAGAAGGTTGATGCACAACTCAGTATGAGAGAATACTAGAAATTGAAACTCTGCATTATAATCAAAAAGACCCATAGGGGGTCTTTTTGATTTTCCGAAATTTTTTGCTACACTCAACGCATGAACAAAGAAACTTTCATTTTTATTGGTGCATCAGGGTGTGGAAAAGGAACGCAAGTGGCGCTCGTCAAAGAGGAGCTTGCAAAGACAGACCCGACCACTCCCATTTTTTACGTGCAGACGGGTCAGTGTTTTCGCGACTTCGTGAAGGGTAATTCATATGCCGCACGGACCGCGAGGGAGACTGTTGAGGGGGGGAAGCTTCTTCCTGGATTTGTGGCGATGTGGCTGTGGTCGGATATCTTCGTGAAAAATCTCACCGGAAATGAACATCTTATTTTAGACGGTTCACCGAGAACTAAAGATGAGGCAACTCATCTCGATATTGCATTTAAATTTTTTAAGCGTATTCGTCCAAAAGTGATATACATCAAGGTCTCGCGTGATTGGTCATTGAAGCGGATGCTTGAAAGGGCGACGAAAGAATCTCGGTCGGACGATACAGAAGATTCAATACAGCGCAGGCTTTCGTGGTTTGATCGAGATGTACTTCCTGCAATCGAGATGTATCGTCGTGACCGTGACTATGACTTTTTCGAAATCAATGGCGAGCAGTCCGTTGAGGCTGTGCATCGTGACATCATGGCGAATGTGTTTGGAGTGTAAGCAATGCTGATCAATTACATTTTTATGGAAAAACTTCCCGAAGAGATAGAATTAAATGAAAACGGAGATCTCGAGAAAGAAAATTTTAGAGATCAATTTGCGCACCCCGAGAAAATTCGTTTTGGTGAGTCTTCTTTTGATGCATGGGATATTCATCCATCCGGAGAAGAGAAAGAGGTTCCGGTGCTTTTTGTGAGTGGATGGGGTCTAACGCCGCGCACCTATGAAGAAGGGATATATGAATACGTCAAAGCGGGACGGCGAGTACTTGCCTTTTCATCACCGGCCGAAGAAGCGAAGTCAGATCAAGTACGAACCGACGATTATCCTCCAGCACAAGTGCACCATGCTAATGCTATTTTAACGCTTATTGAGGCCAAGAATCTGAATAAGGTTGACATCATTGCGCACTCAGAAGGGTGCATAAATGTGGCGATTGCCGCTGAGATGGCGCCCGACCTCTTTCGTCATTTTGTACTTGTCGCACCACCAGATCTCACGGAGAAGGAATCACGATTAAACATTATTAAGCAATCATCGCGCAATAGCCGGGGCTTACGAAAGGAGTTGGATGCTGTCAGTAAAAAAATTGCCGGAGATCTTGCAACACGGGAAGAAAAAGAACAATACGTGAAAGAAGAGGAACGTTACGAACGAGCTGAGAAAGATGTATCATCGTGGTTGCGTGAGCGAGGTTACATTAAGGGACTCTGGGAGTCAACGAATTCCGTGGTCACGAGCCACATTTTACGTGACCTCAAGGCAGAAGGGGGGCATGGGATAAGCATTGTTTCGGGCGTGGATGATGAAATGGTTTCAATGAAAAAGTTGCAAACCCAAGATACATCAGATCTTGGCATCGACGGATTTTATTCCGTCAAGGGCGGCCACAGTAATATCTACAGACAGCCCGAACAGTTCGCATATTTGGCGGCGCACGCTCTCGGGGCACTCGAGGAGAAATATGCAAAGATCCCACCCCCTCCTTCTCAATAGTTCTTTCTATGAAATTCTTTGTATTTTTTGAATGAGCGAATTTTGATCTTAAACTGAGTTCTTGTTTGTTCAAAAAAGCCATCATGGCATCATGGCGAATGTGTTTGGGACGCAGTATTTCACCTTTTAAGTCAAAAAGTAGTGTTAATCAATGAGACTTGAGTTTATGTTCGAGTATCACTTTTTTATTACAGAGAACGATGTTAGTATGCCGATATGGCGAAATATAAGACAACTGAGGAAATAGACCTTTTGCGTGAGTCGGGGAAACGGCTGGCGCGGGTGCTGCATTTAGTTGCGGGGGAAATCAAGCCCGGAGTAACCACAAAGTACCTCGATGAGGTTGCCGAGCGTATTATTCGTGAGAAAGGGGATACTCCTCCATTTTTGAATTACACCCCACATGGTGCGCATAAGCCATTTCCGGCCTCGCTTTGCGTGTCGATAAACGATGAGATTGTACATGGGATACCAGGTTCACGCGTTTTGGAAGACGGCGATATTGTTTCTATTGATCTTGGTGTTACTCACAAGGGAATGATTACTGATGCCGCTTTGACGGTTCCTGTTGGTAATGTCGCCCCGAGAGTATGGAAGCTTATTCAAGAAACAGAACGTGGACTAGAGGAGGGAATTCGTGCGATGAGGCTCGGTGGGCGCATTGGAGACATCGGCGCGGCGGTTGAACGTGTTGGAAATCAGAACGGATATGGGATTGTTCGTGAGCTCGGTGGACATGGCGTCGGACATGCGGTGCACGAAGAGCCGTACGTTCCTAATTATGGAACGAAAGGAACTGGACCAATCCTGAAAGAGGGCATGGTGTTGGCGCTCGAGCCGATGTTTATGCTTGGAGACGAGCATATTCGGCAAATGGAAGATGGTTATACAATTATCTCCGAAGACGGTTCTCTTTCAGCACATTTTGAGCACACGGTTGCGATGACCGATATTGGTGCTGAAGTATTGACGAGGTATGGAGAATAACGAACAGGAAACTCAACACAAAGAAGCACCTTCGCGTATATTACCAGAAGACGCTCCAGCTCTTGCCGACTGGATTGAGGAAGAACTTGGGGATACGGAGCTTGCAGAGTTTTTGCGTGCTCATCAAGAGAAAGCGGGGCTTCTCACAAATGGAGAGTCTATATTGCCACGTACGGTATTTGATGTGGTTGAAGATCTAGTCGACGTTAAACCTGCGCTTGCCCAAGAATTTGTTTACACGCTCGATCAACAGCATGTATTTCCTGAACTTTCATATCAGAAGGGGGTAGGGAATGTAGCGGCGGAAGAGATCACTGATGCAGTCAGAGAAAGAAAATTTATTGTTGCACAAGATCGCATTTCGTTTCGTGAAGGAGAAGTTGATGTTGGTGAAGTTGATCGAAGTTCTGTCCGCGCTGCGAATATAGCTCTTTCTCAGCTGAGGGAAAAATATGGGCTCCCTCAATTTACTGTTCCGATAGAAGCCGTTCGTATCATTTTCGGAACTGATGACGTATTCGTCCATGAATCGGGAAAACCACTGTCGGCTTCTTTTTCATCAATGCTACAGAGTGCACATTTTCAGGACGATTCAACTATCAAACAGCGCCAGAATAATATATTTCACGAATTTACTCATTTTCATTCCTATGGATCATTTCAGTTGGACCACATGGAAGATGGTGGATCTGCGACAAGAGAATATCGCGTAGGATTAAAAGTTCGAGCACGACAAAAGGAAGGTCTGCCGACTGCCACGTATCTTGAGCCGCTCAATGAGGCGGTTACGGAGGAAACAGCCAATCGTCTTTGTCGCGATATCCCGGAAGATGATCCCGATCTTGGCATGTTGGCAAAAGAAGGTCATGCATTCTCAAAATATATTACAGAGGAATAT
>LCOM01000029.1 GCA_000999395.1 Parcubacteria group bacterium GW2011_GWA2_47_7 | reverse complement strand
TGTCGCTTTTTTTACGATATTTTTGAATAAAAAACAGAACATCTTTGATGATGCGCTGTGGTATTTTGATAGGCTACTTCGATGAAGGATCCAAGGTGAGTACTCTCGGATGCCTTGTGCGTTTATGTTTTGTTCTGGGTGTGAGCCCATCTGCAAGACCAAGGCGAATTGCCTTAACAGGATCCATGTAGGTGTCAAACAAAAGTAACTCTCTTACCTTCTCTCTCGTCATTTGGGGGTCTTTTTTAATCATTTGACCAAGAAAGATATCTTCATCAAGTGCTCGAAGCCTTTTGTTCTCATCCCCGGTTCGCTCTGCGTTCATGTGATGATTATCTACGGAGAGAGGTGTGCCATTATGCATAAGGACCGACGCTGTTCGTGTGAGCAGTCGCTTGTCGCATGCTTGCAGAATCAGTATTCCGGCGCTCATCACATATCCCGTTCCTTGCCCGGTCACGAAACATGGAGAGTCCATGATGCGGTCATAGATAGCGAGTGCGTGATACGCGTTTCCACCACGCGTATTGATGATGATCTTGATGGGCAATTTCGTGCTGAAATACTCGAGTATGGTCATGCCTATCTCGAATCGTTTTGACATGCCGGCATCGACTTCACTTTCGTTCGATTCGGCATCGGTTTCTACGCTTCCAAGAAAAATCTTTCGTTGATTGATGAAGACGCCCTTGTCTGCCCATAATGTGAGCATATCAATCTGACTTATCGTACAGCGCTTGCCCTTCGGTGACTCGCGTACTTTTTTTGGTACAACTTGTGTATTTACCGTTGCCATGTTTGCTCCTTGGAAACGAACATCTTGTATCTATTTTTACTATACGTGCAAGGCGGGAGTTGGCAAGATGTTTCGTAACGTTTGTGTGCACTGACGTGTGCAGATACGGAAATATTCACTCGCCTCAAGAGAAGAATCCCTATATAATACTTCGTATGAAAAAAATTACACTTGATGTACTCACCACACCTGGTTGTATACACTGTGACGAATTTTTGGATTTCTGGCAATTGATCGCCGGAGAGTGGCCAAACGTAACTATGCGTGAAATTTCTATCATAACGATAGAAGGGCAGGTACTCGCACGAAAGCATCAGATGTTTGCGGCACCAAGTATCATCGTGAATGACGAAGTTTTTGCAAGCGGAGGATTCAATACGGTAAAATTTGTCGAAAAGATTCGTGAGCTTTCCATATAGACGTGACTTCGGTCAAGGCTATGTATATCTTCAAAATATGAAACATCATTCTCGCGCACCGTTAAAATCCATCGTTGTGGTATCTGCAACTCTAATCACTAGTGTTGTGTGCGCTGGCTTGTTTTGGAATTTTTTTCTTGATCCAGTGAACGGAGCGGGGCTCGACAGACTCGGATGGTACTTTTTTGCATTTGTTTCAGGGATTTCGATGATCGTTCTTCCGAGTACGCTCCCACTAGCCTTGGCCATAGTTCCGCTTTCAATGGGGATGAAATTTGGCAGGGGAATCGGCATGGCACTTTCTTTTGGGTTAGGTATTTCGGTGACACTCTCTATGTATGGAGTGCTCGCCGCTCTCGTCGGAAATGCTGGTCTTTCGCTTGCGGGCGCAGAGGTCGGAGATATAAAGAATTGGGTATATTTCATTGCCGGAATTTTTGCGTACATCTTTGCGCTTTCAGAGATTGGCTTATTGAACTTCAAGATGCATTCTTATACTGAACCTGCTCCGAATTTCATCATAAAACGAAATTTTTTTATGAGTACATTTCTCCTTGGCATGCTCATGGGGAATATTGGGGTGGGGTATCCGCATCCAGCGACACCGCTTCTGCTGACTGAGGTTTTGTCTTCGGGAGATGTATTTTACGGTTGGTCACTATTCTTTGTGCACGCTATTGGGAGAGTATTACCACTCATCCTTTTGTCGGTCCTTGCCATCTTCGGGATAAATAGTTTGACGTGGATTGTCGAACGAAAAGGCACCATTGAAAAAATATCCGGCGGGGCGATGATCATGGTTGCAGGTTTCATTCTTACTTTTGGTCTTTTTGCGCATGGATGGGGTATGGTCTCCGCTCCGAATTCCGTTGGTCTTTTTGGGCAGCCAGCAGAGTGGGGTATACGATTTCTTCTTTTTCTGTGGGTCCTTCCATTGTGGTGGCATTATCTGAGAGAAAAGAAACGCGTGCTTGGAACTCCTGCTCTACAGATTCAAAAATTGCAGCAAAAACTTGAACGCACCGAAGCGGAGCGAAGGGGGCTCGAGAGTGTATTGCATCTCCCGAAGGGGGAGATTGAGTATCGCGTACGAGAGCTTGAGTACCAAATGGACGTATTATTGAAAGAGCGCGTGATCCTCGAGGAAGCTATGCGCTATGGCGAGAAGGGAGGGTATCGAGATGTGCGGTCTCAACGCTATGAGGAAGATTTGTTGCACATGCGCTTCTTCTTATATCTTTTGATTATGATAGTGTTGGTATTTGTGATGCTTAGTTTTGGTTGGTTAAAAATTTAACATTAGTGCTCGCTTGTTTATACGCGTTAGTCATCAATTGTGTCTATGACAGATAAAAAAATACATCTCGACATTGACGGTATGCATTGCAGTTCATGTGCATCAGGAATTCAACTCGTGACCGAAGGCATCGATGGCGTGAAGAAGGTTGTCGTTCATTATGATGCGAAAAGTGGTGATTGGGATTTCGATGACACAAAAACAAGTAAAGAGGCGATAGTGAAGGAGGTCGAATCCCTAGGATATAGGATCGTGTAATAAAAAACCGCCCGCTTTTGGGCGGGCGACTTTGCTAATTTATTAGTCTTGGGCCGTATTCCACTTTGAATTTGCTCCATTCTCCAATAAAATCGCCGTCGTTCAGATTGTCCTCATCCATCACATTTTTCCACCAGCCGATGAGCTGTTCGGGTTTTTCGGCGCGCATTGCTTGGTAAAACTTGTTGAACGTTTCGCTGTTTGTGGCAATCCATGCAGCCACTTCATCATCAGTAAAAGCTGGATTATCCAGATTTTCTGTACGACACAAAAAATCCTGCATTTCTAATTTTAATTTAACCCAAGAGGATTCATCCATATCATTCACCTCCGATAGTGTGATAAAATTATGATCAATCAACCTGTCGTCAGGGCTTGATGCTATTTCAGGACTCACGACAATATTATTAGCGAATAAAAATCCCTGTCGCTATAATACGCGCAAACTCTTTTTTATCAATAGGATTGGTGAGTATGTCGGGGACAGCGGATGGTGGAATCCACAGTGCCTCAGGATTCATTGGGTCTTCAGGGCGCAGGTCGTCCCATGCGGTTTCAAATAAATAAAGCGTTATGTCACGAAATTCGTCAGTGTCTCCATCGCGCAGCTTCATCCGCTTGCGCGTATAATGAGCAATCTCCTTCACGAGCATTAAGGAGTCCTCGGGGATTCCTGATTCTTCACGAATCTCACGGGTGGCGGCAGGGAGGGCATCCTCTCCCGGCTCGATGTGTCCTTTTGGCAGCGACCAAGAATTGTGGTTTTGGTTGACCACGACAATTCCCTTATCTTTGTTCCAAACGACTCCTCCTGCGATTTGGATCATATATCTATTGTATCAGGACGGCGCATTTTCATCTTCATGAAGATTCTCGAACTGAGGATAGGGTGGGGATAACTTCAAAAGAAAAAAATAGATGAAGGCAAACAAAGGGTTATTTGGCAATATTATACACATACTCCTATTTTAAACTTGTTCAATGATGTATACTTCGTCCAGTCCATTGTTCTCTGTGCGTTTTGATTCCGTTTTTATTGGACACAAAGAAAAAACCACCTCTTCCTTGCGGAAAGGTGGTTATTCATTATATTTTTTATTCCGCTATCTTGTGTGCCAACTTTTCGCGTATTTTCGCAACGATTGCTTCGAGACTCCACTCGCTTTTGATAAGGAAATCAGTTTCTTCGAAACTTGAAACACGAGCAATGGTCATCGCATCTGTTGAATTTGTGAGCACGATGACGGAGACATGCTTTCCCCACGCATCTCTGCTGCGCAGATTTGAGAGCATCGTAATACCATCCATTCGTGGCATAAAAATATCGAGCAAAATAAGGGAGGGATGTTTATCAAACGCGACATGAAGGCCATCTACACCGTCGACTGCCTCAAGTACTTCAAAATTTTCTGCTGTCAGTTTGTCCACGAGTACTTTTCGAAGGGCAACGTCATCTTCTACTATAAGGATTGTCTTTTTTAATTCCATATGGGTATTATTTTTTCTTTTTGAGTACAGCCTTAACTTGATTTACTACTTCTTCGAGACTCGTATCCGCCTTGATAAGATATGCGGTAAGATTGAGTTCTGTGAGTCGACCTTCCTCTTCAGCGCTATTTTGATTGGTCAGTGCAATGATATGCACCCCCTTGCCCCAATCTCCTGATTGTCGTATCTGTTTCGTCATTTCAAGACCATCCATGGGAAACATAACCACATCGGTGATGATCAAATCCGGCTTTTTTTCGAGCGCGAGACGCATTCCTTCCTCCCCGCCACCTGCTTCGTAGGCGATATATTTTTCGTTTCGTAGCATTTCCGCCAACACCTTCTTCAGTGCCTCGCTGTCTTCAACAACGAGAATCGATTGTTCAGTCATATGGGAAGAGTATATCATGTCCCGCATATTTCAGTATATGGGGATTGTGTTTGACATACGCCCACATGGGTTGTATTTACCGTTAGGGGTGCCCCAGTTTGTTGCTATCATGACGCAATTCAATCCGTCGACTTTTTTATTGGCCATCGGGCGAACCGAGAGCTCAGATGCGATAATATATTTTTGACCCCAGACATCGTTTGGTATACGATGATGACATGGCAAAAGTAATTATTTGTACGGGGATTTCGGGGAGCAGGAGAAAGGAATACCTCGACCAGTTTGTGGAGTATTCTCGCAAACTTGGAAAAAAGGTGAAGGTATATCATGTGGGGCAACTCATGCTCGAGCGTGCGAAGCGCGACGGGTTGAATATATCGTCGAAAAATATTTTAAATACTAACAAGCACACAATGCAGGCCTTGCGTGGCGGTGTCTATGAGAGTATTTTGCGCAATTTTAAAGATGACCACAAAAACTACGACGTAATCATCGTTTCCATCCATGCTTTTTTCTATTGGAAAAAAACATTTCATCATTCATTTGACCATCATTACATTAGTCGGTTCAAACCCGAGATGTTTATTACCATCATGCGCGACCCGGTGGACATCGTGGAGACGCTCAAGGATCGCGACCAGTGGAAGCGGGAGCGTCTCACTGAACAGGAAGTGTCGCTCTGGCAAAATGTCGAGACAGAAGTCATTGCGACATGGGCGGAATTACTGAAGTGTAAATATTACGCTTTCTATAATTTGCAACGCATGTGCACGCTCTATAAACTCGCTTTTGTCCCGGAGATGGAGACGACCTATATTTCGATGCCGATGACACATGTCATGGATGAGCCGAACAGAAAAAAGATTGATAATTTCATCAAGAAGCTCGAAGAATATTTTGTGGTATTTGTTCCGATGATTACGAAGGGGAAGATTCCGGAGGTGAATCAGGCGCTTTCGCGCAAAAACAACACTGAGTATACAAATTCTTATCAGCTCGTGAAGATCGACCTCGATATTCTTCTGCATCAGTCAAAACGCATTATCGTTTTTTTCCCGAAGGCCGCAGCAAGTCCTGGTGTCGTTAATGAATTGCGTGAGGCGCATGAGACTAACAAAGAGGCATGGATTATCTATCCGTCGAAGCTTGTTAGTCCGTTCCTCATATACTATTATGATCGTTCCTTCCTCAGTGAGAAACAATTTTTTGATTTTCTCAAAAATGAAAAGAAGGGGCTTGCGCGATTTACTCACAAACT
The DNA here is from genome assembly GCA_000999395.1 of Parcubacteria group bacterium GW2011_GWA2_47_7. GTDB lineage: Bacteria > Patescibacteriota > Minisyncoccia > Phycocordibacterales > UBA6899 > MHLP01. Next base: position 2,520 of record LCOM01000029.1, on the reverse strand, counting down.
TGATTAAAAAACATAAATATATTCATTATGAATGACAAAAGTATTATCGGAGGAATTATTGTGCTCCTTCTCGCTATCGGAGTTATGCTTTATGCGACAAATGGAAGTGGTGTTACTCCAAAGGAGAGCCAGACCGTTACTGCATCGATTGAGGTCGTTCAATTTGCACAATGCTTAAGTGAAAAAAATGCCGTGTTTTATGGGGCGTTCTGGTGTCCTCACTGCCTGGCTCAAAAGGCGCTCTTCGGTTCTGCTGTTTCAGAGATAAAATATGTTGAATGTTCAACTCCAGACGGGAATAGCCAGTTGGCTGTTTGTAAGGCGAAGGGTGTCCAGAGTTACCCAACGTGGATATTTGCTGATGGTACCTTGGTAACCGGTGAACAGTCGTTCTCGTCTCTCGCGGAAAAAACGGGTTGTACTGATCCGACACCCGGTGCAGTTAGCGGTACTACGAGCGATACTACGACATCCCCCAAAATACCCGCTGAACAGACACCGCCTGAATTAGTAATATAATCTTTATGGAACTCGGATCACTTTTCACAAAAGTAATAGCGCTTGGTACGCTCTTTGAGGATGTGCTGCTTATAGCGCTTCTCCTTCTGTATCTCATGAGAAACCCGATTGCAACAATGCTTTATCGGTGGAGTGCGCGACATGCACTTATTCTTGGCTTCTTGATGTCGGCGTCGGCAACGATTGGGAGCCTGCTCTATTCCGAGGTGGTGGGCTTTCCCGCGTGCATCCTTTGTTGGACACAGCGTATTTTCATGTACCCCATGATGTTCCTTTTTGCGCTCGCGTTTTATCGCAAGGATGGGAATATCTTTGTGTATACATTACTTCTTTCTTTAATCGGTGGTAGCGTTGCGCTCTATCAATGGATAAAAGATATGCTGGCCTCATACAGTCACACGACACTTCCGTGTCCCGCAGTTTCCGATCTTCCATCATGTGACAAGATCTTTGTATTTGAATATGGCTACATCACAATTCCCATGTTTGCCCTCACCGCTTTTATTGTAATCGCGCTTGTTTCATACTTCGCGATTCGCTCTCGCAAAAACGAACAGTAGTCTCCAAGTGAATGAATGTTATTCATTCTAAAATTAATCTCATGAGAAATTATTCCATGTGAAAGCTTTTGTGCTTATTGAGGGTTTATTTTTATAAAAAAATGTTAATATATTCCGATGAATGAAAAACGCATTGTTATTGTGGGAGGGGGAGTTGCGGGGATAGCGGCGGCACTTCGTTTGGAAAAAAAACATCTTCCGAACGTAAAAATTGTTCTCGTAAATGATAAGCCACATTTCGAATATCACTCTGCATTGTATCGTCTTGTCACGGGAAGTTCTCCGTTAGAGGTATGCATACCGCTTCGCAACATATTTTTCAAAAAAAATATCGAAATCGTTGAAGATCGTATCATCGAGTTACACAAAGAATCAAAGACTATCGTGGGGTCTTCGGGGTCTCAATACCATTACGATTATCTTTTGCTTGGCCTTGGAAGTGAAACAAACTATTTTAATATTCCCGGACTCAAGGAATTTTCGTTTGGCATGAAATCAATTACGGAGGCGATTCGTTTAAAGCGGCATATTTCAGAGACATTACTCACTTGCAAGATTGATTTCACCAACAAGGTGGAGCAGATCTGCGACGCGAATTTTGTCGTTATCGGTGCCGGTGCGACAGGGGTCGAATTAGCCGGACAGCTGATTGCTTATGCTCGCGCTCTTGCTGAAGAATATGGTATCGATCCAACACTGGTCTCCGTCGAGCTCATTGAGGGTGCGCCCAAAATACTCCCTGCGTTACCGAAAGAGTTTACCGACCCCATTGAGCTTCACCTTCGTGCATTAGGTATAAATATATTCCTCAATCGCTCGATCGAGCGCGAAGAAGTTGAAGAGGTGTTTTTGAAAGATATGGAAATGAAGGCACGCACGGTGATATGGACTGCCGGAGTACGTGCAAATGTGATGTATGAAGCGTGGGGGCTCCCTATCGATAAACGGGGGAAGGTGGAGGTTGACGAGCATTTGCGACTCAAAGATGAACCGACGGTCTTTATCATTGGCGATGGCGCTGCAACAAAATTTTCCGGGTGGGCACAATCGGCAACGTATGATGGAAACCATGTTGCGGACATCATCGACGAAATGATACGGGGGGGTACTCATTTTTCACCATATCGCTCAACTATGCCTATCAATGCTATTCCGGCGGGTCCGAAATGGGCAGCTGTATTACTCGGACCAGTCCGCATTTACGGTCGTCTTGGTTGGTGGCTGCGTCGCATTGCAGATTTGCGTGCCTTCTCGGAAATCCTACCACTTCGAAAAGCGCTGAAGATTTGGAGAAATGGAAATAGTATTTGTGAGACTTGTAGTATTTGCTCTGTTGAATTACCTCACGAGCATGCATAGGGGAAATATTGAGAGCGGGAGAACGAAATTTTCCAGTGGCATTGTCGCGGAGTTTTGGAAACCAAATAGAGAATCTCAAAAA
>LCOM01000028.1 GCA_000999395.1 Parcubacteria group bacterium GW2011_GWA2_47_7 | reverse complement strand
GCCATACCACAAATATAACCAAAATTGAAACGGATGATTGCCCGGGTGTGGAAACTGAACACGGCCATACCGCGCGAGTATCGGACCTGTGAGCACAATTGACGACCGAAGTCGTTTGGAGATTTCTGGCGTAAGCGTCGTCGATGTTAGTTTACTTCCATCTACTAATGCTTTATGTGGGGACACCGCAACGCTTCCTCCCATGGTACGAATAATATCAAGCATCCGCGATACATCTTCTATATCAGGCACATTATTGAGAGACAATGGTGAGCGAAAAAGAATGCTAGCAGCGATAGCCTTGAGCGCGGCATTCTTTGCACCCACAATAGCAACACGACCTTCAAGGGTCGCTTTTCCGGAGAGTCCTTTTATAAAAAGGTGAGGCATGGACACATCATAATGCGAAAAGAGAAAGGTCACAATGGGTAAGGAGCAACAGAATGAGTAACCCAAATAAGACATGATATGATAGAGCGATGCATATCATTACTGTTGCCCCCATCAAGCGCGGAATACCTATTGACGAGCTTTCCTATTTCACAATGGATGATGTTCTTCCGGGTACCCTCGTTACCGTCCCCCTCCGCGGTCGCCTCACACCGGCCTTGGTCATCCGATCCACACCAGCACACCAAATGAAGAGTGAGATAAAGCATGCCAAATTTGCCATCAAGAAACTCGAAACCGTCCATGCAAGAAATTTTTTTCGCAAAGAATTTATCGAGGCATGCGAGACAACTGGTAAGTATTTTGCAGCAAGCACCGGTGCGGTTATCCACTCCGCATTTCCAAGCGCACTCGTGCTCTCCGAAAAAGCGGGAGCAAAAATTCCCACAAGAGAAAGACCGAAGCGATTCAGCCGGCGCATGATTTTCCAGGCTGATGAAACAGACCGATACATCACCTACAAAAGCCACATCCGCGAAGTCTTTGCGCGTGGTGCGTCGTGCTACTTTGTCCTGCCATCGATCCAGGATATTGAGCACACGTATGCATCACTCGAAAAGGGCATTCAAGAGTATACCTTTATTCTCCATGGCGGATTGTCGAAAAAAGAACTAGAGGCACGTTGGACAAAAATTACTTCGATGACACACCCCGTGCTTATCATCGGAACTCCACTTTTTCTTTCAATTCCACGCTACGACATCGAAAGTATTATTCTCGATCGCGAAAGTGCCGGCGCATACACACTACAATCGAGACCGTTTCTTGACTTACGCGTATTTGCAGAGGAATTCGCGAAAGCAATTGGCTCCGACATTATCTTTGGTGATCTCTTCCTGAGAACAGAAACGCTCTATCGTGCTGAGCAGGGAGAGCTGGAATATTTTATGCGTCCCAAATTTCGTCTACCGTCAACCGCAAAGCAGCACATCATTGATATGCGCGAACTCGGAGAACAGCCGGCAATCGGGCGAATCGCGATTGCATCCCCCGAACTCGTTGACCTTATCGAGGATGTACGCAAAAAGGGTACGCACGGTTTCATTATGAGCGTGCGACGCGGGTTCGCCCCCATGACGGTTTGTGGGGATTGCGGTACTGTCGTATCATGCGAACGCTGCACGGCCCCCATGGTGCTTCACAAAAAAAATGGCACACAAAAAGATGGTGAGGGGGAATTCAATATTTTCCTCTGTCATCGTTGTGGGTTTGAGCGAGACACAGACCGCATCTGTTCTCATTGCGGAGGATGGAGGCTCACCCCACTTGGTATCGGCGTTACACAGGCCGAGGACGCTATTCGGCAAAGGTTCCCCGACGCACGCATCTTTCGCATGGACAAAGACGTCGTGAAAAAGCACGCAGAGGCACAGAAGGTCATGAGCGAATTTTATCAAACACCAGGAAGCATTCTGATTGGCACCGAGATGGCCATCCCCTACCTCACCGATCCAATTGCAACCGTCGCAATACTTTCCGTGAATTCAATGCTCACCATTCCGGACTTTAGAATGGGAGAACGTGTGTTTCGATTACTTCTTCTTCTTCGTGAAAAAGCTCGGGAACATTTTGTCATTCAAACACGAGATATGGACGTGCCTCTTTTCGAGCTCGCGACTTCGGGAAATATCGGGGAATTTTTACGCACCGAACTTGATGCGCGTAGCCAGCTCGGATATCCCCCATTTTCAACCCTGATCAAATTTACACACGAAGGAAGAAAGTCGGACGGCGAAGCAATGATGCATGAAATTGAAAAATTATTAGGCGCATATCACCCGGTGACTTTTCCGTCATTCATCGCGCGTGTGAAAGGAAAGTACCGCATGAATGCACTCCTCAAAATTCCCATAGGTGGCTGGCCCAACGAAGAACTTCTTGGACTCATTCGAGCGCTTCCGATGGAGATCGAGGTCAGAGTAAACCCCGAAAGCGTCATATAGATCGATTGACAAACACGAGAGGAGCATAGATGATAGTGGAAGATGATTCTTTCTTTGAGAGGATTTCCATGCTGTGGCCTATCATTCTTGTATCCCTTGAATATGCGAAAAATGATCAGGATCAATTCCTGAAACGGTTTTGGTGGATTGCAATCCTTCCACTCGTTATATGTATTGGGTATGCACTTTGGGCGCATGCAGCAATATGGATTTTGTGGTGTATTCTTTTCTATGTTCCATGGTTGTATATTTCTGCTTTTTTGACGTGTTTTTTTGCGATGCTTTTTCGCTCCTGGAATTGATTGTTTCCGTACATTTCCGCTCCCCGTGAGCGGTTTTATTATCTCCACCAATGACAAAGTCATAAAAATCCGTAAAATGAGGAAATGAAAGAAAGTAGCGAAAAAAAAATAAACTCTACAATTGTGCAACAAGGAAATCCTGTACTGCGGGAGATTGCACTTACTGTACAAAAAAGTGAATTTGGGACAAAAAAATTATTGGATATTCTTGATGCAATGAATACTGCGCTGAATGCAGAATTTGATGGCGTTGCCATCGCTGCGCCACAGATCGGTGTTTCACTTCGAATATTCATTGTTTCCAAAAAGGCGTTTGTGTTCGTTGATAATGCAGAGACGGAAAACGACAGCAACGCCACGAAGATGCCGGAAAAAAACATGGTCTGCATCAACCCGGAAATCATCAAAGTATCACGAAAAAGAGTGAAAGTACCCGAAGGGTGCCTTTCTGTCCGCTGGTATTATGGCAATACGTTGCGACACGAGAAGGCAACCATTCGCGCATATGATGAGAACGGCAAATTGTTTACTTACGGGGGTTCGGGACTTATCGCACAAATTTTCCAACACGAAACAGACCACTTAAACGGTACTCTCTTCATCGATCACGCCACCGAAATTGCGGAATTGTCAGCTGAGGAAATCGCTGAAATAGAAGCAAAAAATAAAAAGGGGTAACAAAAAACACACTTTTGTGTGTCGTGTGGTGTGATTTACAACCCCGCCTTTTTCAAAAGTTCGTTTACTTCAACCTCATCGTAAGCCATAGCGTTCCGTTAGATACTGCTTAGGGCTCAAATACGTTCCGTGGCCCATATTCCAACAGTTCGTATGATGCTCGATGAATTCAGGATGCTTTTGAATAAATTCACGCGCCATTTGTCTCGATACGCTCACATGTTTTTCGGTTTTCAACTTCATAACTTCTCCTACTGTACAAATGTATCTTCCGCTCGTTATACTAGGAAAAACCAATGACCGAGTCAAACAAAAAACCGCGCCTTGCATTCTTTGGAACACCCGAGTTTGCAGTGATCATTCTCGAGGAACTCGCCGAGAAGGGTTTTTTACCGACCGTAATCGTTACCTCTCCCGATGCACCAAGGGGCCGCAAGCTTGTCCTTACGTCGAGCGAAGCGAAAGTTTGGGGGGAAACGCGCGAAATTCCGGTACTCACGCCAAAAACATTACGCGACGAGGCATTCAGGGAGATTATGGAGTGGTATCACTGCGACCTCTATATTGTCGCGGCGTACGGAAAATTGATCCCAAAGACGATCCTTTATATCCCCGCCCACGGCGTGCTCAATGTCCATCCGTCGCTCCTACCAAAATTTCGTGGCCCCTCCCCCATCGAGTCGGCCATTCTCTCCGATGAAACTCAGACCGGCGTCACGATCATGCAACTCGACCCCGAAATGGACCACGGTCCGATTGTCGCACAGCGAGAATTAGTCGTTAAAGACTGGCCACCAAAAGGAAGCGTGCTGACGCGTGACTTGGCCCATATTGGCGGAACGTTACTTGCAGAAATTATCCCGAAATGGATGGAGGGTTTTCCTGCAGAACCTCAGGACCACGCAAAAGCAACATTCACAAAAAAAATAACAAAGGAAGACGGGCTGATAGACCTTTCAGCCGATGCAGAAAAAAACTACAAAAAAATCTGCGCCTTTGATGAATGGCCCGGAGCATACTTTTTTATCGAGCGCAAAGGAAAAAAGATGCGCATACACATCAATGATGCAGCATACACAAATGGAGTTTTACAAATCATCCGTATTACACCGGAAGGCAAAAAAGAAATGTCATATGAAGATTACCAAAGAGGCATGCACAACAAAACTGAGTAGCCTTATTGCCGATTATTCGATATTTATTTCAGAAATGATGACCGGCTTCAATGGAATATCATGTTCGTCAACACTGACGGCATTGATCTTATCGACTACGTCCATGCCCTCTTCTACTTTTCCAAAAATAGTATATTTACCATCCATCAGTGGTGCTTCGTCTTGAACGAGAATAAAAAACTGGCTGCCATTTGTTTTTGGTCTTCCGAGATTAGCCATGGCAACGACGCCACGTTCCATCTTTACGCCTCGTAACTCATCGTCAAAAACATAGCCGGGGCCTCCGGTACCGTATAGCGCACGATCGTCTTCTCGTGAAAGAGGATCACCCGCCTGAACAAGTAAGCCTTTTACGATGCGGTGAAACTTTGTTTGATCGTAAAATCCGGACTGAACCAATGAGGCAAAATTATTTGAGGTCACCGGCGCTACGGCACGCAGTAGCGTAATACGAATTTCCCCTTCTGAGGTGCGTATATTTACTGTGCTCGCTTGGCGTTTGATGTAAGTGCTTTGCGAAAAAGATGTTTCTTCTCGAAGTGACAGATCTATCAATGTGATGAGTAGATACCCTATAGACACCGCAGCAAATAAAAGAATCCCCCAATATACAATTTCGTCTAGTGTGAGTTTTCGCATGTGCATGAGATAAAATTATCCCTTAGTTATGCGACGCTTCATCTCACGTCCTCCTTTCTTCGTGAGTACACGCAACTGCTCGTGATGTTTGTTGACCTCGCGCACAATCATTGATTTCATTTTATCGATAGCTTCATACAAATCTCCTGCCTTCGCGACAGCTCGAAAACTTTTCTTCTTGACCTGAAAAGAAATCTCCGCATAGAACACCTCTTTTCCCTCCTTGTGATGTTTTGAGGTTTTTCCGACGTCGAGTCTTGCAATCTCACTTTTTTCTTTTGGCTCAAGGATACGCTCGAGTTCCGACATTTTTTTGCTCAAATATGTATCGATTGCATTCGTATGTTCGATGTTTGTCGCTTTGATAGTGAGTCTCATATATTGAAATTATTATTGTTGTATTATACCGCATTTATATAAACTTATCAATTGCCATCTATCGTGACAAACATATTTCACGATGATAATATTTTCATGGATGTTTTTTACAAGGAGAATTATTGTGTTTACACGTACAAAATTTGTTTTGGTCGCCACTTCAATCGCCGTCGCCTCGTTGATGGGGTGTGAGACGAATCCTTCAAAGCAGGATGCTGGGGTTGTTCTCGGAGCAATCGTTGGTGGCATCGTTGGAAATCAATTCGGTGGCGGAAACGGTAAGACGCTCATGACGATTGTCGGAGCAGTTGCGGGTGCATGGGCCGGCTCGAGCATCGGTAAGTCGATGGACGCAGAAGATCACCACGAAGCTGCCAAAGCAATGATTTCCGGATACGACAAACCGATTGGTGATAGCCATCGTGAATGGAATCGCAACGGAAGACACTTTGAAAGTCGAGTGCACACCAGAAATGATTCGCGATATGGCTCTCGATGCAAAGTCGCATATCAGGAGGTTACTGTGTATGACCACCGAGGAAGACCGGAGCATGCATCTATCGAGGGCGTTCTCTGTAAAGATTCGCGTACGGGTAATGTGACTTTTACCCCAAATCGTTAAAGTCATTTTCTGCGCCACTGAAACATGTGGCGTTTTTTTATACTTAATCGTACAATTTACGAATGGAAAATATATATGCAATCATTTACGGAGTCGTTGAAGGAATCACGGAATTTCTTCCTATCTCTTCGACGGGACACCTCATGCTCGTGACACAACTCCTTGGCAACGATTCTTCTTTCATCAAAAGTTTTGAGATTATCATTCAGCTCGGTGCAATCCTTGCAATCATTGCACTTTATCCGAAGCGTCTGCTCGCTGATAAACAAACTATCCTTCGCGTTAGTGCGGCATTTATCCCCACCGCACTACTCGGACTTCTTTTTTATAAAATTATTAAAACATACCTCTTGGCTAGCGTTCCGCTCGTCCTTGTGACCCTATTTCTCGGTGGAGTCATCATTATCTGGTTCGAAAAATTTTGGCTAAACAAAAAAGAAGTCAAACGCGAAAAAACAGTAAACGATCTCCCTATTGCGCACGCGGCATATCTTGGACTCATTCAATGCATCGCTTTTATTCCCGGAGTATCTCGTTCTGCCGCGACAATTTTTGGAGGCATGTTTTTTGGACTCTCGCGCAAAGAAGCTGTTGAATTTTCATTTTTTCTTGCAGTACCAACCATGGCCGCAGCAACAGGACTTGACCTTATTAAGAACTATCAAACTTTTAGCGTGGATGACGTGAGCTTTCTTGTGATTGGTTTCGTCACCTCGTTTGTCGTCGCATTGCTTGCAGTAAAATGGCTTACACGCTTTGTGGCAAGCAATGATTTTACCTATTTCGGCATCTATCGAATGGGAATTGCGATATTGGGATATTTCCTGTTTTTCTACTAAGCTGCAGTCTGCTATAATTACACTATGAACAACCGCATGTATCTCGGTGGATTATCGATTCTTTTGGTGTTTACCGCCTTTGGATTTCTGACTTACGCAATACGCCAGACACCCCCTCCCGTCACAGAGAATGAGGTCGCAAACATTGACGCGGAAGTAGTCGAAGAACCAAGCTTAACTCCACCTGAGCAAGAGGTACTCATCACAGTAGAGAAACCTCTGCCAAATGAAAACGTCACGAGCCCGCTCACTATTACAGGCAACGCACGTGGCTACTGGTATTTTGAAGCATCATTCCCCGTTGAACTTATTGATGCAAACGGCGTACAACTTGCCATGAGTCCGGCGCAAGCAGAGGGCGAATGGATGACAGAAAATTTTGTTCCATTCATTGCGACACTTACTTGGTCGAGCACAAGCACTACGGCAACGAGCGGAGTGCTTATCTTGCATCGAGACAACCCGTCAGGATTACCTGGTAATGATGCAGAGATTACCGTGCCTGTTATTTTTTAAATGAGATTGATTCCATAAATAAAAAGCCACACATGATATGCGGCTCGTTCTTGATGTGATTTATCTAAGAGTTTTCTTTGATGAGCGTTGATAGTCCTCTGCATCTACACCCAAAGCTTGTGGACCAAATCCTGCCGGCAAAAGGTATTCGAGGGTGGTAATAAACACCGAACCCTCCTCGCGAGCAAGAATGACCATGCAATGGTGCGCACCGAACTCGTTGGTCACCTGCCTGCAATTACCGCACGGAGTAATATATGTTGCGCCAGATGCCTTCCGTAACGCACGCGGCATTGAAGCATCAAAACCACCGACAACAGCATAGGCAATGAGGCGACGAAAACCGTCTTTTACCGCTGAAAAAGTCGCTGTTCGTTCTGCACACATTGTTGAACCATAGGCGGCATTTTCGATATTGCATCCACTGATGATACGTCTCTCCCCTTTTGCATTTGTAGCAAGGATAGCTGCGCCAACATTAAAGTGGAACACAGAAAGGGCTATTTCAATCCCCTTACCCGCACCCAAAATAAGTTCAAGCGCGGTTGTCGCCGTCGAAGCATCGAATAAAATATGTTTCGGATTAACGTTGTGGTTAATTGGAAAATTCACAGGAAACCCCCACAGAATGAGCAACTCGCCTCAAGCTACCCTTGTTGTCTACCTCTCGTCAAGCGAAAAGCGGTACCTCAATGATAAGTACGTCGGCCTCTTCTTCCGCACGAAACGAGACCATTTCTTCGTCAGTCACCTCAATTGAGTCTCTGCTTAAGATAATGTCATTTCCGATGCTCACCTTTCCGCTTATTACGAAAATAAAAAGTCCGTGCTGAGAATTTGTTAATTGATATGGAATAGATTCACCTGTTGCTATGCATGCACGTGCGAATGTTGCGTCTTGATGAATGAATAGCACTCCTTCTTTTTTTACTCCCCAAGCCAAAATTTGGAACACATTTTTTCGCTCGCTTTCCTCGAATGGATGCTGTTCATACCTCGGTAGCAATGTGCGTTCTTTGGGATAGACCCAAATCTGGAGTAATCGCACCGGAGTAGTCTTATCATTGTTCCACTCACTATGACTTACTCCTGTGCCGGCGGTCATCGTCTGCACCTCACCCGCTCTGAGCTCCCGTTTATTCCCAAGCGAATCCGTATGTGTCAGCACTCCTTCTAGCATAATGGTAACAATTTCCATTTGCTCATGATGATGCAAGGGGAAGCCGCTTTCCGGCGCGATCGTGTCATCATTCACAACGCGCAGTGCGCCGAATCCCATCCGCTCATGATTCACATAATCTGCAAAACTGTAAGTAAAGCGCGACTGAAGCCATCCCAGATTACTCTCACCACGCTCTTCACTTCGCTCTATTTTTCTCATTCGCACAGTATACTCCTTGCGTCCCAAGTTGTGTGCGATATAGAATAAGGACCATGACTCATTATCTCTTCCGCTCAAAACACATATTGGTTACCATGCTTATTGCGTTTCTTGTTGGAGCAGGGCTTGGTGCCTTACTTGGCGCATATCTTCACAAGGAAACAATAGTGGTCCGCGAAGGAACACCGGACACACCCGCAGCAATGACATCCGTCAATCTCATGCTCGACGAGGGCAACGGCACAATCAAAACCTGGAATACTGTTTCGTGGCATGAAACCATGTCAGTCTTAAATCTGCTTGAAACCGTCACTGTCGCCGAACACATCGTACTCCTCACCAAAGATAATGGGTCAAACGGAAGAACCGTGACATCTATAGACAGTGTCGAAAATGCGACTTCCGGCACCACGACGATGCGCTGGCAATATTGGGTCAACAACACCTACGAACCGCGAGTCGCAAGCAAATACTACTTGAAACCCGGAGATATCGTGATATGGAAATACGCAGCTGAGCTAGCAAAATAATTTACCATAAAAAAGCCGCGCAGTGCGCGGTTCTATTTTATATTAAACTCTCGTGTCGAAGTACATCGTCCCAATGAAATACACGAATAGTATTAGGAGGAAGGATGTCACATTGATTCCATGGTTGGTCCATCAGATATACACGAATACCTTTTTCTCCGACGGTACACGCATTGTGCAAAGCATCTTCGACCATGAATGACGCTCTGACCGACGCACAAACATCTCCTTTCGTTCGACGCGGTTGTCCTGCGACGTAACCGGTAAAATAAAATTCACTAAATAACCCTGGAAAGTAACGCTCCACAAGAGCAATGGTGCGCGTGCGTGCAGCAACAGAACGCGCAGTAATTGCTACCGGTCGATATGTCTTCGCCAATGTACACAACGCCTCATGTGCACCACTAATTGGACGCATGTTGTCATGTTCCTCGGAGAAATGAAATGGATAGACTATTCTCCTTGCTTCTTCCATACTCAATCCGAGCAAGTCATCAAAATAAAAGGTGGTAACATCGGTCCACCGTATCGTATATCCATGAACTCTGTTCAAGTAGGCGCAAATCGCTTCAACGCATCCAAATAAGACATCGTCCACGTCCACGCCAAACACCGGTTTTTTTATTTTCACAAAGAGCTCCTCTATGATTTTGATACAAAACTTATTCGATACTATATGAAGCATCGCAGATAGGCAATACGATGAAAGTGCCCCTGGCAGGAATCGAACCTGCATCATCTCCTTCGGAGGGAGATATCCTATCCATTGAACGACAGGGACATACACTGCAGTATAGCGATACACCGTGCGTTTGCAAAAGTCGAATAAATCGCTAGACTATGGCGATGATACCACCACTCAACCCCAAAGAAGTCGAATGGCTACTCAAGGAAAAATATAACGACCAAGAAACACCGGAATTTCATGCTGATGTCCTGCGCCTCGTGAAGGGCGAACCACTCGCCTATGTCATCGGATGGATCCCTTTTTACGATTGCAAAATTGATGTATCACTGCATCCAATGATTCCCCGCCCTGAGACGGAGTTTTGGGTTGAGCGCGCAGTGAAAGAATTACAGGCACTTGGAAAGCCCACACTTCGTCTCGCAGACACGTATTCGGGCTCAGGATGCATTGGTATTGCACTCTTGAAACATCTCCCTAACGCAACCGTAGACATCAGTGAATTTGACCCAAAGCTCACCGAACAGCTACGCATAAACGTACGATTAAACAGTATCGATGAGTCGCGTGCAAAATGTTGGGCGGGAGATTCACTCGAAGGTCTCACGGGAACCTACGACGCGATATTCGCGAACCCTCCCTACATCGACCCAAAAGCCATTCCCGAAATGGATGAAAGTGTCATCAACTTTGAACCACATCTCTCTCTCTTTGCAGGTGAACGCGGACTCGATTACATTAAGATTATCATCAGCGAAAGCGGGAAGTTTTTGAATAGAGGAGGCACATTTTACATCGAATGCGACGCACATCAGCGCGAGTGGATCGAGGAACTACTTGCGGAATATGCAAAAACAAAAGATGCAACTCCATGGAAACACGAATTTTGGTTCGACCAATACGACCAAGTTCGATTTCTTATTCTTCGCAAGCCGTAGTGATATAATGACAGAATGAGCATAAATAAAAAAAGCGGCACTGCGCAAATTTATCGCACGCACGAAGACACTAATCGCCTAATGATCGAGGTCGCGCTTGATAATTACGAAGACATGTTCAATGAATGGGACCCCGCACCGTTCAAACGACGCGACATCGACCCAGACCTCCGCACCTTTCTTGAACAGTGCTCCGATGAAATATCATTGAAACATCCGATCGCAATTGCTCTCTTTCTTCCCAAGGGTGAGGTTGATCCGGAGAAGCAGGAAAAGTGCATCGAGGGTCTGCACAATTTTTTCAAATTCAACCACTATCTGTCCATAAAAGAGCTTCGTGTTTCCCTGAAAAACGCCTTAAAGTATTTTCTTTTTGGAGCAGCATTTCTTGCTATTGCGGTGACGTTCGAATATCTATTCGAAAAGACCGTTCTTTTCGGAATCCTTGGGCAGGGGCTCTTTATCGGAGGGTGGGTCTTTTTGTGGGAAGCACTTACACTGCTCGCATTCAAGAACGCAGAGTTGCGTCACAACATCCGCGAATGGGAACGATTTCTCGACGCTCCGGTGGTATTCAAAAAAGAACGTAGACCTCAGCAGGGGTTTGAGTAACGACGGCTTGTTGCAAATACATAAACAAATGTGTTGATTGTATTGTTTATTATCTCATTCATATGTCTATGTTTAGCTTTTTGAGGTGGATCGGTACGACGCTTATTGTTCTCGCATTTTTTTGAACTCGGCCGGACACGTGAGCGGAGCGAGGCGCACGTATCAGCTACTAAATTTATTAGGAGCGAATTGAGTGATGTTTGGTGCAGCCCTCTATGCCTGCGCTCTGAAATTATTGATGTATTTTAATCAAGCGCACAAGATAATATGAAACTATGCATCGACGAATTTCGATGCTAGTGTATTTTAATGAACATTAGTTTTTTATTGGGCATTCTCGCCGGCTTCCTTCAACTCGCTGCGTATATACTGTATGGCAAACAGATATTTCACGGCGAATCGAGACCGAACACTGCCGCTTGGTCCGTTTGGACTTGTCTCGCTATTCTTGGGTCAACAAGTTATGCGGTGATGACGGACGATCCTGCAAAATATTTTCTTCCATTAGCAAGCGCAATGGCAACAGTATGTATTTTTGTATATGCACTTTCTACCGGGAAGTTTCGACAAATTGACACTCTGGGATGGTTTACTTTTGGTTTGTGCTTCTTCGCAGGCTTCGCATGGTGGCTATTTCGATCAGCTACGTTTGCAAATATCCTCTCAGTGGGAATCGTTGCTGTTTCATTCATCCCCATTTACCGCACACTTTGGAAAAATCCTTCTCATGAAAAATCATTGTCGTGGTTCGTTTGGGCAAGCGCATATACATTCCTCGCGCTAGTCGTCATATTGAGATGGGACGGAAATTTCGTGTGCCTCATATATCCGCTTACGATGATCCCTCTGCATTTGGCAGTGGCGTTGATGACTCTTCACAAAAGACACATCCTCGCTTAAAAACAAACCCTCGTACTGCGAGGGGTGTGTTTTATCGATGTCGAGCGCTGACGTCTTTACCCGCACGGTGAGACTTCTTTCGCTGAGATGCTTTTTCTTTTTTGTTTGCCATAAAATAAATATTATATGAGTAATCTACCTTATAAACCTTTTAAATTCAATATTGCTAGGGATTCCAAGTGTGGTGTGTTCGGATAGAAATCATAACCCGTTATGCTCTCCACGGCATAGAGCTCTTTAAGGAGCGAGAAATCACGTGCCTGCGTCTCTGGGTTGCACGATAAATACACAATCTTTGGCGGGCGTTTTTCAAGTATCATGCCGATAACCTTCGGGTGGAGACCGGAGCGTGGTGGGTCAAGCACCAGGACGTCTTTCTTGTCGAGCAATCGCGCGTCCATTTTTTCTGCCGGAATACACTCGGCGACATAATTGGTGAGCTTGGCGTTTTCCGCATTCTGCTTTGCAGAATCTACCGCACCCTGAACGATTTCCACCCCATGCACATGCTTCGCTTTCTTCGCAAGAACGAGCCCTATTGTTCCAACTCCTGAATAAAGCTCGAGCACATTTGCGTTCGCAGGAATTGCTTCCTGCATAGCTTTCATCGCAACCTCAAAGACGGGGATATTGTTCTGAAAGAACGAGTCCCACGAATACACGATATCGACTCCGGAAACTACTTCGTGAAGATAATCCTCCCCCACGCGCCACAACTCTTTTGTCGGAACAGATGCAGGCGACTTCTCTGTTGAATGAAAAACAATAAAACCCGAAAGCCCCTCAATATCCGTGACTGAAAATTCCGATATTGTTTCCGCCTTAGCATAAAGAATAGCGAGCAACTTTCCGTTTGACTTGCTCTCACGCACAACAAGAGTCTTCAGCTCTTTTGTGGTGTACCCCTCCGCTCGAAGCTTGGCGACGATTGCGAGTGCAACGCGATTCATGTTGTCTGACACAAGGGCGCATCCTTTGTCGAGGGCGAGCCTTCTGTATCCCCCTCCGCGCTCATGGAATGCAATCGAAAGCGGTAGCTCTCGGTCTCCATCTCTATCAGTAAAACTAAACTCTACCTTTGTGCGATACCCATAAAACTTATCCGCAGGGACAAATGTCGGCTTTGGTGCACCGTCATAATAACTCCACAGTGACGAGAGTATCTCGTGCTTGAGTCCAAGCTGTGTGGCATAGTCCGCAATCTGCCACGGACTACAGGAAAGATAATGCGTCTCCTCGGGATTCTTGCGCGAGGGTGAGCCGGTAATGATCTCCTTGATAACTCCAATATAAATACCGTGTTTCTTCGTTGCCTCAACCACCGCCTCTTCGCCGAGAAGCATGCCGTGTACGCGCACGGGCTTGCCTTCATGTAGTCCTTCTGCCGCCCCATCGTGCGCAATCTTTTCCGCCTTCATCGTGAATACTTTTTGCATGGTGCTTAGCTTAGACAATTATTGATAGTAAGTCCATGGGTCATGATTCTGGTATACTATTTCAATGAAACTCATCGTTATCCGCCATGGAGAGACCGACCTCAATAAAGAGAACCGCATGCAGGGATGTAAGGGTCCAAACCTTGGACTTACAGCAGATGGGCGTGAAATGGTCATTACACTGCGAGACAGACTGTCAGTAACACCAGAAATCATTTATGCTTCCCCTCTTTTGCGGACGCAGGAAACAGTACGCATTTTAAATGAACGTTTTCACCTCCCCATCGTGGACGCACCTGAAATTGTGGAACGTGATTTCGGCTCTCTATCAGGGATGCTTCGTAGTGAGGTCGACCAAAAAATCGTGGAAGCTGACCTTGAGGGTCACTATGACTACCGCCCTTATGGTGGTGAGTCAGTGGAAGATGTCACCAAGCGTATTCAAATGTTTATTGCGAAACTGAAGACGAAAAAAGAATCCATCGTAATGCTTGTGACGCACCGAGGAATCATCCGTATTCTCTATGACCTCTATCCGTGTGCAGTAATCCCCGAAACGGTTCTCCCTGCATCGCAGCATATTTTTGAAATTCCGTAATGTACTAAAAAACCCGCCGTGTGGCGGGTTTTGATTTGGGGAGGAATGAACGCTTACCCCGAGACATTCGACTGCATGTTTTGCAGTATCGTCTGAGTGAGCCCAAAGAACGCTAAGAGGGTCCCCTCAAATCCGGACATGACATCCGACATGAGGAGCTTCAGGATAACGATAGCAAGCCCAAGCCCAAGAGCCTTGAAGATTCCCATAACGTTTTTTGGTTATGGAGAGACATCTTGTTCGACGACAAGACTTGGACGACTAAGCGCATCCGTTCCCTCCCCGGGTACGAAAGAATCGCTACGATTAATCTCGCGTACTCGGGGAGGGTGAAGCCAGTCTGTGGGATTACAATGAACAACTGTCCATCGATACCTTACTGATTACATTATGGAACACTCTAGTAATGTTTGCAAGTGGCACGCTGAATCCCATCAAGATATAACGAAGGAAGACATTTTGCTCAGGAGGTTTAATGATAAAGCAACTGGGTTCGCTCTTTATCATCACCGGTGCGTCTGGTGCCGGCAAAACGACGCTCGTCAATCGGGTTATTGCACGCAGACTTGGTAAGCGCGTCATCACCTGCACCACCCGACAGATTCGCGTAAATGACGGCATCATGGAAATTGATGGTGTTGATTACCGATTTTTTACCAATGAGGAATTCGCTCAACGATTGGCAAACAATGAATTTGCCGAGTATGCGGAAGTGTATGGTCGCTCCTATGGGACACTCAAGAGTGATGTAGAGAAAGCTCGCCGCTCCGCAAAAGTCGTATTTGCGACTGTCGATATTCAAGGTGCTGAAACCCTCATGCGTATATATCCCGACGCGTGGAGTATCTATATTCACGTACCGAAATCGGAACTCAAGAAACGCCTACGCGATCGCGGTGCGTCACAAGATTCAATCAGAAAACGCCTTTCTGAATACGATAAGGAGTGGGCAAAAGCCAACTTGTGTAATGAAATCATCACGAATGAAGATGGTAGACTTGACAAGGCAACGAAACAGTTCGTTTCACTCATTCAGTTCTATCGACACACTGACGAGAAGTATTTATAACCTACCATGTGAAAGACCCAATATTTGAGGGTCTTTTTTGTCCACATACCATAAGCGCAAAATCACAACATCTGGTATGATTGATGCATGGCGATGAATTCATATTTCAGCAGTTCGTATAAATCAGGGAGTATCGCTATTCGCCTCGCGATAGGACTCATCGTCCCAATGGTTTTGGTCGCATTCATCGGATTTCTATTTGGCAGTGGATACCTCAGTAACACGATTGCATTTATCAATTTCGGGGTGCTTTTGTTTATAGCGATTATTATTACAATTATAAATATTCGCGCACTCATCGTACCTCTCCGAAAAGCGAGCGAACAAATTTCCTTAGCAGGAACATCGCTTGCGGCAACTTCACAGCAGGTCGCAGCGTCAGCCCAGAATAATGCCGGTATCGCAGAGCGAGTCGCACAAGGGGCTGTTGCGCAATCTACTCAAGCAGAATCGATCTCACGTTCAATTCTTGAAATGGCAACTGGTGCTCAAGATATGTTTGTGACTGCCGAGCAGGCGTCACGTATGGCAAAAGACGTTTCTCAGGTGACACAGCAAGCAGGAGCAAAGGGAGAGCAATCACAAAAAAGCCTCGACCAAATCCGCAAAATGACAACTGATACTGCCGTCATTGCGAGAACGATGGGTAATCGCTCCCGAGAAATTCGAACGATTGTTGATACTATCACAAAAATTTCAGAGCAAACAAACTTACTTTCGCTTAACGCGGCAATTGAAGCGGCGCGTGCTGGTGATGCGGGGCGTGGATTTTCTGTCGTTGCAGACGAAATCCGTAAGCTTGCTGAACAGTCTGCCGCTGCTGCCGACGAGATTAAGAG
>LCOM01000027.1 GCA_000999395.1 Parcubacteria group bacterium GW2011_GWA2_47_7 | reverse complement strand
ATTCAATTTTCACTTCAGTGAAAGGTTGGCGGTGGCCATTCTTCTTGTAGTAGCGACTTTTTGCTCGGTACTTCACCACCATGACTTTCTTGTGTCGATCATTGGCGATTACGGATGCGCCCACCTTTGCTCCAACCAAGTATGGTGTTCCAACCTTGGTCGAATTCCCATCGTCCACAAGCATGACCTGGTCAAAGGTCACCTTAGCGCCCTCCTCATAAATCATCGGCTGTTCTCCTTCCTTTCTGTCTTGAGAAAGCTTCTCAATCTTAAGAAGATCGCCGACTTGAACCTTATACTGCTTTCCGCCCGTTTGTATTACTGCAAATGTCATAGTGGTGCTATTCTACACGGTCTTTTCAATATTGCAAATCCGAGATACTTGACATTAAAATATAACAATGTATCGTAATGCCGAAGTTGAATCATTGAGATTATTTAGTCAGCAATTGCTAGCGAAAAACTTCCTATCTTAGGCCCGTCAGGGCCTTATTTATTCCCCCAACTTCGGTTTCTCCAAAAGACTAGGCTCAAGCCCAGGTGTTTCGCCTGTGATACGGGTGACATCTTTATCGAGTTTTCCCATTTCTCTGTAGGCAGAATTATAGTGATTTACGGTCGTCCCGAGCGAATTTCCAAGTTTCCCCATGTAGTCTTCATATGCCTTCAAATGCTTCCCCAGTTCATCCACGCGCTTAATGATGTCCTTTGCGCTCTCTTCGATCTTAAACGCCTTAAAGCCGTAAAGTACTGATTGAAGGTACGCTGCAAAAGTTGTCGGAGAAACGATAATGACCTTCTTGTCATTGTAGGCATAATCAATAAGGTTACGCGTATTCACCTTGATTGCCCCCACTTCATTAACTAAAAGATCATAATAAATTCCCTCGGCAGGAATAAACATAAACGCAAACGGCAGTGTCCCCTCTTCGGGTCGTATATATTTTGCTGTTTCATCGATACGCTTCTTGAGATCATTTTTAAATTCTTTTTCAAGCTCTTCACGTTGCTTCTCATCGATGGCGTTCGTGACGCGGTTATAATTATCAAGCGAAAACTTCGCATCAACGGGAATCATGCCCTCCTTAGTAACGATCACCGCGTCCACGGCATCATTATTATTAAAACGATGCTGCATCTTGTATGCACCAGGAGGGAGGATATTGGAGAGAATAAGCTCAAGTGAAGCCTCGCCAAGATTTCCCCGTTGCTTTTGATGCTTGAGCACTTTCTCCAAATTCGCAAGTTGTTCGGCTATAGCCATAAATCGTGTTGTGGATTCATTGGTCTTCGTCTGCTCTCGTGCAACGTCAATGAGACTTTTATTCATCTGCTCATTAATCTCACGGAGAAGCTTTTGGGATTCCGAAAACTGCGTACGCACGGCTTCAGTCATATCGCGTCGAGACTCCCCCATCTTAGAATCGATAGTCTTTGCGAGTTCTGACATCTGTTGCTGAAGAAGCAACATTCCTTCACTCTCACCTTCTGGCTTACTCGGTTTCACCTGTCGCAAAATAAACCAAGCCATGATTGCTCCAATAAAGGCTCCAAAAACAAGAAAGAGGATTACTGCGGACATATCTTATGTTACCACACGATGAATGCGGCGCTCAAACAGAAAGTACTTTACGATTTCAACGGCAAAAATATTGATAGCGATAAAGACGAACATCATCGGTATCGCATGAAGTAGTGGAGCATCCGACAGACGAAGTATCGTTCGAAGAAACTCGACTTTAATAGCCACAAAGAGACCAAAAATCGAAAAGGCAAACGAGCCCAACAAGAAACGATTCGACCACAATTTAATCCTATAGATGGGGCGCCTCAGGTCCTTAAGGGAAAAGGCACTCAACGTCATAGCAACCGTCAGCATGATGAATATCAATGTCCGCGCCTCAACAAGCGGGGTATCTGCAATCTCGAGAAGATACGCATAATACGCAAGAAGGATTGTTCCACTTGAAATCCCAACAATAATAATAAAGTGTATAAAAGATTTTGAAAGCATCGTGCGTGCACCGGTTACTTTTGGGTTACGCAACATCAAGTCATCCTCCTTCGGTTCAAATGCGAATGCAAAGTTCATGAAACCCTCAGAGAGCATATTGGTCCAGAGAATTTGTGCAGGAAGGATTGGAAGAGGAATCCCAACAAGGAGAGATCCCGCAACAACAATAATCTCACTAAATGATGTCGAAAGGAGGTATGCAACAATCTTCCGCAGATTGTCTACAATGCGCCTCCCCTCCTCAATCGCGGATACAATGATAGAAAAACTATTGTTGAGGAGGATGAGATCAGATGCTTCTTTTGCCACCTCTGTCCCTGATCCTAATGCGACACCAATATCGGCAAAACGGAGTGCTGGTGCATCATTTACACCATCCCCTGTCATTGCAACAACCTCTCCGCTTGCGCGCAAAAGGCGCACGAGACGAAGCTTGTGCTCCGGAAGCATTCGGGCAAACACGGTCGTCGATTTCAACGCCTTGCCAAGCTCCTCATCGGACATAGCTGAGATGTCTGAACCGACGAGTGCCACATCTCCTTCATGCCAAATACCGCATTCCTTCGCGATTGTTCTCCCTGTCTCAAGATTGTCACCAGTAGCCATTATGACGCGAGCTCCCGCTCTTTTCGCAAGACGAATAGACTCAGTCACATCGTCGCGTAACGGATCCTGAAGCACAATGAATCCGGCAAATATGAGTTCACTCATGATGGTATCGCGTGACACGATACCATTTTTTGAAAATGCATCGAGAGTGGTATTGGAGTACGCTACGCCGATCAACCTGTACCCATCATTAGTGAAATGCTTCAGCGTATCCTCGAGCTTCAATTTTATATCGGGTGTCATCGCAACCCCGTTTCCCTCCAAATAAACTTCATGAGAATTTTCGATAAGATATTCTGGGGCTCCGGTCATATAGATACGATTGTGTTTCATTCCGCGAATATGGTGCAGGGAAACAGCGACACGATGCTTTGATTCAAACGGCAAAAAATCAATTCGTGGATAATTGACCAGTAGCTCTGTTTGATTGAGCCCTGACTCTAATGCCGAAAGTACGATTGCACGCTCCACCGGTCTTCCGCGAACGACATGATCAGCAAGCGCGTCTGTAGAAAAAGCTGTTTTTTCGATGAAGGCGTCTGAGCACAATGAGGCAAACTGCAAGACATCCCGCTCATCACCGTGCGCCTCATGAATCTTGTATTCTTCCGATTTTCCCTTTTGTGCAAGCATTGTTCCGAGCGTCACTACGCGAGAGACCACCATTTGAGCCTTCGTAAGGGTGCCGGTCTTGTCAGTGAGAATGACTGTCGTAGAACCAAGCGTCTCCGCGGCAAGCAAATTGCGCACCAATCCACCGCGCGCGAGAACAGCCTCCATGCCGAGCGCCAGTACAACCGTCACGGCGGCAGGCAGACCCTCGGGAATCGCAGCCACAGCAATTGCGATGGAGACAAGAAGTATTTCAGTGATTGACTCACCATGGATAAATCCAAGTATTGAAATTCCAACAAGGGAGACAAGAATAATCTTTGTAAGAAAACCCGAAATGCGAGAAATATTTTCCTGAAGAGGGGTTTTTTGATTTCGTTTTTCCTGTAGCGCCGAAGCAATCGCCCCTATCTTCGTAGCATCTCCCACTGAAACTACAACCCCCAAACCTGAGCCGGCAGAGATAAGAGATCCCATAAAGCCCATGTTGCGCTGCTCGGCATAAGGAGTAAGTGTATCATACGGCTCAGTGCGCTTTGCGACATCAATCCATTCTCCTGTAAGTGGCGATTCATTGACCTCAATGTTAATCGACTCAATAATGCGAATGTCAGCAGGAATATTCATTCCGGTCTCCAGAACCGCGATATCTCCAATAGTGAGCCCGTCAGCGCTAATACGCTCCTTGTTTCCTCCACGAAGAACGGTCGCAAACTTCTCCTGAGAATTGCGCAATCGAAGAAATGCTTTGTCCGCGCGACCTTCCTGATAGAGGCTTATCGCAATATTTAACATAAGTGCGATAAAGATGACCGTGGCATCGACATATTCCCCCAATAAGGTCGTAACAATTCCCGCACACAAAAGAATAAACACAAGCGGACTACGAAGTTGCCCGATGATTTGATCAATCATTGTCTGTCGCACCGCTTCGTGTAACACATTTTTCCCAATCTGCGAAATACGTTTTGCTGCCTCTTCTTTGCTGAGTCCGGTATCTTTATTTGATTCGAGTTGATCAAGTGTCTTCTCTACGCTCAATTGATACCAAGCATCCGACGTAAACTTTTTAGGAACCATGTACTCAGTATAACAAAAAAACGGGCCTAAGTAAGGCCCGTTGCGTAAGAAAAACTAAACTTTCGAGCTATACTGCCCACGACGCACATCGTTCAATTTTGGCACATCATGTTCCGCTAGGTCGATCATTTGATCCACATCCAGTTCGGCATTTTTGATGACGAAATAGCCGGTAGAAAAACCCATGGCATGCCGACGACCCACTGCACGATAGAAGATCTCGAGTGTCTCCATGTCTGCATTTTCAACTTCGATGAGCTTGACCGCTTCATGTATCTTCTCAACAACTGACTCGGCGCTATGAACATCGCCGACATCTTTCAGTAGCAAGACAAATTCATCACCGCCAATTCGCGCCACGTAATCAGTAGGACGAAGCGCAGACTTGAGTGCTCTGCCAAACTTCATCAGCATGATGTCTCCCGTACGATGACTAAACAAGTCATTGAGGGGCTTAAATCGATCAAGATCGATGAACACGAGCGTCGAGGGCGTTACGACCAATTTAGAGACATGTGATACGCGGGTTACATACGACATGTGTTGCTTCATCGCGTCTTCAAAGCCATGACGATTGAGCAATCCCGTCATTTTATCCTTCGTGGCGAGCATCTCTAATGCGTGAAGCTTCTTCAAATTATCCGCCTCCCTGATAGTGCGGTCATTTTCCTTTTCCATCAGAGTATCAACGGTGAGTAAGGTATGCGCAAGTTCTTCCCTCAACTGAGCATTTTCCGCTCGAAGTCGCTCTAATTCATTGCTCTTAGCTGTTTTCGCACCATAAGTATTCGACATGAGAACTCCTTTTCAAGAACTAGTTTATCAACAAACTAACATTCTTTTATGTTAAAGTCAAATTTTCTGAAATACAAATTCACGCTATACTCAGGTACATATCGTTAACTCAAACATCATGCTCCACAGTCAAATTCGCGAAGAAATAAAAAATGCCATGCGTGCAAAAGAGGCACTGCGCCTTGAAGTGCTGCGTGGGATACTCACCGGTTTTACCAATGAACTTGTAGCGACAAAACACACACCACAAGAAACACTCGATGATGCGGGTTGTCTCGCAGTTATAAAACGACAGGTGAAGCAACGCAAAGATTCCTATGAACAATTCATGGCGGGTGGTCGCCCAGAACTTGCCGAGAAGGAGAAAAATGAATTAGTCATTCTTGAGGCGTTTCTCCCCCAGACCATGAGTCGCGAAGAAATAAAAAAAATCGCCGAAGCAAAGAAGTTAGAGCTTGGTATCGTTGATAAATCAAAAATTGGGCAATTCATCGGTGCGGTCATGAAGGCGTGCGGAGGTAATGCCGATGGCAACGACGTAAAGGCTGTCGTTGAGGAACTCCTTGCATAACCAATATCTCTGATAGATATTTTCCACACAGTTCCCACAATATATCCTAGGATGAAAACACAAATTAAGGCATACTTGTGTTTTTTCATAATATGTGATATAATTGAGCAGGTGTATTGTACATTGATCCTCGTAAATCATAGGAGAAAAAGATGCTTGACGTCACTATTTTGGCAGATGAGGTCAGCTACCTCTTGAACACAAGGTATAGGAACGCTAATAGAGAAGAGCTTCCCTTTGGGCAAGCATTCACCGACGTCATGAATAAACATGAGGTTGTTGGTACTGCTCGGCATTTGCTCAAGACGGAGATAGGAACCATTCTCGGTATGCGGCGCAAAACGAATATGACAAAGATAAAGCGAGCGATTCGCGAAAAACAGTCTGACTCGTTTGATTTCACTGTTGTAGAAAAGTCTAGGCAACGCGTCGTCTTATCACTCCCCCTACTCAACATTGAGATTGGCTACATTCGTGACAGAAATGGAATGCCGATTTGGATTTACAGTAAAGGATACGCGTCGGCAGAAATGATCACCGAAGGGGGGAAGCGAGCGAAATTATTTTTTGCTGAGATGGTCAATGAGGAAATTCATGAAGCTTGGATTACGCTCGGCGAGCGTTCGGCTAAACTAGTGACGCTCATCATCATGGCAAAATGGAAGATGGTTGCCTGCCAAGGATTACACGGATCGATTGTCGCTCAAATATGCGAAATTCGGTCAGGTAAGCCCGTCAAACAAAAAACGGTCCCCGAAGCACTACGTCTCGAGGCGCGCGCAATAGCGGCAGCATACTTCGCGGACACGAAGACGGCCGACATGTTCGACTGATTCGAGTTGTCCACAGGCGCACCCACATGGGTTGCGCCTTTTTTATTACCTAATGGTATAATCTAGGCATTAGCCATAACGCTTACATCGTGCAAAGCAATCATGCTTATAATTTGATGAAGCAATACGTTCAGGAGCACAAAAGTCTGTGGCGTATAAAACGAGATTACATCAAAGATGCCAAAGGGCATCCGGATGCAGTAGCGTTTTGGAAGAAGATGCAAGCAGATAAGGAGAAGAGTTTGAAAGAGCTTCAGAAACTTATCGCTAAATACAATAAATAAAACTTCCGTTTATTGGCAAAGCAAAATCCCTCGTGTCCGCAAGCACGAGGGATTTTGTTTTTTATTAAACCGCGATACCGTGAGTGAAGCATATCAATCCCTCCTGAGGAGATGGGCATGAATATTGACGAACAGATTCTACATATCACCTCGTTTATTGTGACGATTTATATCGGAGAAGATGGTCACGCAATGAAAGTGGAAATATCCAACCGAGGCGACGGGACCATTTACGGCGCATCGGTGATTGAACATCGACTTCCTCGTGGTGGTTTATGTAGAAATTGTTACCCACACCTCATCTCGATCAACACGGAATTCGGATCGATCTTTGATGGTGCGGTGCGGGAACACCCGACACACTGCTACAAAAAAACCGCACAAACACATACTTTGTCTTGTGCGGTAGAAGCTCGTAAACCATACGAATTTTTTATTATAAACTGTCCACTTTAAAAATTGGGCTTATGCAAATATTTTTTATAGAACGTATTGATGATCTTCACCGCATCTTCAGGAGTGTCGACAATATGAAAAAGTTTTAGATCTTCCTTGGCAATATTGTTTTCTTTGACCATCACCTGTGCGAACCAATCATTTAACCCCCCCCAATATTCACTACCGACCAAAACGATAGGAAATTGCGCGATCTTCTCCGTCTGGATAAGCGTGAGCGCCTCGGAAAGTTCGTCAATGGTTCCGAATCCTCCTGGAAGAACAACGAAGCCCTGCGCATAGCGCATAAACATGACCTTGCGCACAAAGAAATATTTGAAATTAAAAATCTTGTCATGGTCGATGAAATCGTTGTGTTTTTGCTCATTGGGCAGATAGATATTAAGTCCGACCGACTTTCCTCCCGCGCGCTGAGCACCTTGATTGGCCGCCGCCATTATCCCTCCTCCACCTCCGGAAATGACTCCATATCCACTCTTGGTGAGCTGGTAGGCGATTTCTTCTCCCAACTTATAGTATTTACTCTTAGGGTCAGTGCGTGCAGAGCCAAAGATAGAGACGCATGGGCCTATCTTATTCAATCGTTCAAACCCGTCGACAAACTCCGCCATCACCTTGAAGATATGCCAAGAGTCATTGCCCTTCATCCCGCCCTTCCACGTGCGTGTCTCCACCTGTGCAAAGGCTTTTTTAATACGTGCATCATTCTTCGTCTTTATACTATCTTTTTTAGTCATACTCTAACAGTAGAGATTAATTTAAAATATGCAAGGAATCTGAGCACCGACGACTCGTTCTAAATAAGCTACAGGATAGTTTTCAGCTCGGCAAGACTGCAAACGATATTATCCGGCGACATTAGTCCGTCATGCAAAACTCCCTGTGCCAGCGAAACACGGTCCATGCGGATACAACGTATGTCAGGGTTCTCGCGCTTCATTTCATCAATATTATTCGACAGATCATCAACAAACGTATGCTCCCAGCCAGGATCCCCAATGCGTGCGAGATACGCCTTCGCCTCAGCACCCTTGCCCGTCCTATTCAGGACTTCACCATGGATAATAACAACATCATCGACAAGAGGTAGTATTCCGGAGCCACGAAGTTTTTTTCGCTGAAAGACAATATTTACTGCGTAAGTAAGAATGACCAGGCGATGCGATACAACTGGTCAGTATCAAAAAGGGTGCGGTCAAAATCAAGAAAAAGAACCGGTTTCATGTATTTACTAATATTACGTTATCCCGGGGACAACGACCCCCGCAAGTCCCGTGATACTGAACACTTTGTCGTATTTATCCGCGCGTTCCTCAAGAAGGATGGCATAATCTTCAGCGGACATTTTTGTTTTGGCATCTTTTCCATTGGAAATTTCAATATCTCGCTCGGCGAGCTTCTCTGCAAGGAGTTCAAGCATCACATGCGCATCATACTGATCCATGAGCATATTTACTTCAGGATCGTTTTCAAATATGCGTGACGGATGGTGATGTTCCTCTCCGAGCATTTCATGTCGCGATGTCGCTGCCGGATATCCCGCATCTTTTGCCCGAGAAAATACATATTGCTCCAATTCATCATACGCAACCTCAAAATCTACATCACGATGGCCGTTCACGACGGTATTCGCGATATAGACCATGCGAAGCAGAGTCTTGAATTGTTCCTCTGTGAGTGCAAGTCCTATCATGGAGCTGAGTATAGCAAACTTACATGCTATTCCCCAAGCGCTTCGTTCGTTGCGCGATTGTGTGCATTTAGAAGCTCAACCGTTTCCTGTGCCGCATTCACGTCCGCACGCGAACGCTCAAACTCAGTCGTGGGAACAGTACCGCTTGCCGTGAGTGGCTGAATCGCACGCAGTTCGGCACTTTGTTGTGTTCTTGGAGCAAAATAATAATACGTAAAAAAACAACGCAGAAAAAGAAACACCAATAAGTAGCGCAATGATTCCGGTACTCCCCTGTTCAAGGTTTTTCATTCCTTCATTATAATCAAACTTGTAGCCCATCTCAATCTACCCCCGTCAACGCAAATGAGGCACACACGTTCCATCGTTCCATGGCGCCCAAGTAGACCAATCATACGCAACGTCTCCCGAATGGTACAATGGGGATATGGATACCAAACTCATCTGGCTCGGATTGTTCGTCGGTTCACTAGTGGGAAGTTTCGTACCGCTTCTTTGGGGTGGAAGTACATTTTCAATGACATCAGTTTTTACGAGTGCAGGTGGGTCAATTATCGGAGTCTGGCTTGCTTTTCGTTTTACGAGATACTAATGCTATTTTTTACAATGGCGTGGAGTGCTCTTCGTCTCGCAAGATGATTGGGAATCTGCTCGGCAACGAGTGCCCAAAAATTCTTTGAGTGATTGAACGCGGCGAGATGGCAAAGCTCATGCACGATAATATAATCCTGTAACGGCTCCGGAAGCTGCAGAATGCGATAATTGAAATTAAGATTCCCCTTCTTTGAGCAGGATCCCCAGCGGGAACGCTGATTGCGTATTGCGACCTTCCCCCAAGTCAAATTGTAGTGCAGATTGAACAGCTCAAGCTTGCGATGCACAAGAGAGCGTGCTTCCTCCTTTTGCGATTCATAGACCCTTTTTGGCCCACCTAGACCCCCGACGCGGCGCCTTCGTATGCGAATGCGGTAATGACGTACGGGAACTATTCCAAGGAGCTTTTTGAGGGAAATTTTAAACATGTGCTGACTATTATGTCATGAATGAGTCGTCATGGCACTCAAAAATATTGCGAAAAATGCGAGACTAATTCATTCAATGAATTCTTTGAGTAACATAGTGTCACTTAATGTATGCAGTGACAGCAATTTCTAAAAGCTCCATGGGCGGTATCGAACTTAAACTATTTATGACTCTTACGACGATGGATCGAACCTCATTTATTAGCGAGCGCGAGGGCTGGACTGAGTTTTGCTTGTTGACAAAATCTTCATAAAATGCTTTCTTGAACTCGGATGTTTATGAGCAAGGAGAAAAGATGAAAAATGCTATTGCCGTAATTGTTGTAACAACAACCCTATTTGGAATATTCGGCGCCGCCACCTGGACCCCAGACATTGCCGGAATCAACTTTTTTGGAACAGTACTTTTTGCAGCAATTGCAGGTGCTTTTTTCGGTGTGATTATTGCTACGATTACTGGGCTTATCGGGAAAATTATCAAGTAACGCCATCGCGTTATTGAGAAATAAATCGTTTGCGTCAAACTCTCCCAGCCAAGTGCTGGGTTTTTTCTTTTTCTTCCGAAGCAGATGACCCTACCGAGAAGAATTTGAAACGGTGTCAGGCACTGTATAATCATGTTTCATGTGGTCTAATTATTGTTTGCGTGGACGTCCTTGTGCACGCACGGTGGATTCAAGGTGGTGTACTCCAATCATCCGCTCCACCCAAGTCTCCCCTCCATATGGTACCCCACGATTCACTGCATTGCGAATTTCAATAAGATCATCTTCCTTGTCGGGCGTGTTGATCCAGCGGAGATAGCCATGGGGTAGTGGCACTGGTGAGGGATCGAGCAGTTTCTTCTGCTCATTGCTTCCACTGATACGCCTCCACGCACTCCCCCACGGCCAGTCTTGGCACTGGTGCACGAGTTTCGCGCGCACGGGATTGCGCTCCACATACTTAATGAGCCCAAGCAGATAGTTGTCTTCTTCAACAATGAAGGACTTATACCGTCCTTGATACAGATGCCCTGCACCAATTGTCTTGGTCGCCACATGGACACGACGGGTATGCGTCGTACTTAACCAATGCATAAAGATGGAGAGGTCGCCATCTTTGCGCGGAGAAAGCACCAGATGCCAGTGGTTGGGCATGATGGTGTATGCAAGGATTCGCATGTCGGTGAGCTCCTTTGCTTCAGTGAGCAGTTCCTCAAACAAGAGATAGTCCTTCTTGGCATTGAAAATCTTCAGTCGTCCGTTTGCACGATTGATGATGTGATAGATGTGGTCGGCGAGGTCGATGCGATCGGTGCGGGGCATGTGACAAGTTTATATTAGGACACGTTTCTCGTCAATTAACGGTGCCTGGATTCATTCTAGCTTGAACTGCAACACCTCCCAAACACATCACATGGAGTACGCCAATGGAGGATTCTGCGCGGTCGATGGTTCAATCTCCATACA
>LCOM01000026.1 GCA_000999395.1 Parcubacteria group bacterium GW2011_GWA2_47_7 | reverse complement strand
CGTTGATCCGTATTACCTCATTCAGTATGCAAGGGAAAATGGATTTGAGCACAAGTTTTTGCAGCTCGCGCGACGCATCAATAATGGTATGCCTAGCTTCACTGTTGACTTGATGCGCTCCGCTCTCCGTAAATCCGGATCAGTCAATAATGAATTGCAAGGGAAAAAGATTGCAGTACTCGGACTTGCCTATAAACCCGATATCGATGACGGACGAGAGAGCCCTTCGTATGCGATTATCGCACTTCTTGAAAGTGCGGGAGCACATGTCGTTTCGTACGACCCGTATATACCAAGTCGTTCAACGGCGAAGTCGCTTAATGAGGCACTTGAAGGTGCGGACGGCGTCATATTGGCGACAGCACATACCGCATTTCTCGAACAACTCAGTCCGCAGTTACTCCGCAAGCATAAGATTAAAGCGATTGTGGATGGCCGCAATGCACTCGATAAGGCCTCGTTTGATGAAGCAAGGATTACCTATTTCGGTATCGGTCGTGGGCCAAAACCCGAACTTATCCCATCGTCCTACCATCGCAATGAAACTGTTCGTCGCCCTTCGCAACACGCGAAAAGTGTCGCCCGAGTGCGCGTCCTGAGGCCACGTTCACAGAATGATGATGCGTAAGTAGCGAGACAGAATACATTTCCGTTATAAGCATAAAACCATCACCGTGAAAAAGGGTTACAAGGGAAATATTGAGCATCTTGCTGTGGCGAATACAAATTTTCGCGAGGTATTATATACCGCAAAACACTGCCAACTCGTACTCACATCGCTTCTTCCGGGTGAAGAAGTGGGGCTTGAGGTACATGAGCACGGAGACCAATTCTTACGCTTTGAGATGGGTGAGGGGAGTGTTTTCGTTAATAAGACAGAATATGTCGTCGGCGAAGGTGACGCTGTTATCGTTCCAGAGGGCGCGATACACAATATCATCAACACGTCACAAGAGACTTCCCTCCGGTTTTATTCGGTCTATGCTCCTCCGGAGCATCTTGATAAGTTGATTCACGCGACGAAGGAAGACTCCGAGACACATGCGTCAGAGTTTGACGGAACTCTGACTGAATACTAGCGTGCAAATGCTGACCGCCTAAGAAATCCGTCGAGGGCGAAACCTGCTTTGTCGCCGTGACTAAAAAACAACACCTTTCGCGTAGTGCGAAAGGTGTTGTTTTTGGCTCAAGCACTACGCTTTTAGAGTTGCGTTGTAAATGTGCTTTCGCTCGATGTCCCAATATTGGTTGATGCATCTACTGATTCGACTACGACAGCATAGGTTGTGCTTGCCTCAAGTCCCGTGAGTGGCATGCTGTGGGTCGTCACGAATGCTGCATCAAAAAACGAGGATGCGCTGCTCGTGACAAAAGGTGAGGTCGTCCCGTAGTAGACGCGACTTGATGCAGCTTCGTTGGTCGTCCAGACCGCTGTGCCAGTGGTCGAGCCGGTTGGTACGACGGAAACTCCAGAAATGACAGGGGCCGTTGTGTCCGGTGTTGCCGATGTTGTAAAAGATCCTTCCGTAGAGAGCGTCTTGTTGCTCGATGCGTCAGTTGCTTCAATGACGAAATGGTAATTCGTGCTAGCAGTGAGGCTGTTTAAGACCGCGGTGTGCGCTGACCGCAATACTCCATCGTTCCATGCCGCCGTGGAGGTCGCTACTGGGGATGTTGCACTGACGTAGAGATGTGTTTGCAACGGGGAAGATTGACCTTGTCCCATCCTCGATGCTTTCCGTTATCATGCCCATCCTGCTTCCATGATGCGCTTGCATTGCAAAAGCGTTTTTTATCACCCTCGTGGTCGCCGTCGTTATCATCATCCTCTTCTTCAAAGGAAGACTCACTTAGCTTCTTGTTGAGCTCTGCGAGGGTCTTTGCATTAAGTGTCCCATCCCCCTTGAGGCCATGGCTCTTCTGGAAGCGCTTAATTGCTTCGCGGGTGAGTTTTCCGTAATATCCCGTTACTAGTCCCTCCGGATATATTGAGGAATCATTAGCGAGTGTCGCTTGGAGTAGAGTGACTTGGTCACCCGTCATTCCTTCGCTCAAACTTCCTATCTGTGCGAGTGTACTATTAACGCTCTGACCGGCGCTCCGTGCGTCTCCTTGCACCTGTTTCAGTGCCTCTAGTTTTGAGGAGAGGAGAATGATCTGCTGTTGTAATTGTGCGATTAAATCGTCTATTGACGTACTGGCGTATGCGGTATTTCCGCCCAAAAAAAGTGCCGTAATCATGACTATGCCTATGGTTTTTTTCATTTTATTTATATTTCCTAATAAAGACTCTTACGACTTACAATGTATTCGTGTGAGAGATTGGTTACAATCAGACCACGTCATTTGACCTGCCTTTTGGGCTGAAATCACAATACCCACACACCTCATGCTATCATTGTCTGATGGAAGTCTCAATGTCGCGCAAAGATATACTTTTTCTCGCCCTTTCGATTACCTTAGTAATGTTCGTTGCGGGCGTTTCTGGCTATAAATATTGGACATTATTTCAGGCGCACACTGAGACGAAAGCCGAACTTCTGTCTGTTAAAAATGAATATTCCGCTACTGTACAACAATTGCATTCTACTATCGCTGAATTAGGGGAGCGTCTTGCAACGACGACCATTGAGCGGAATACATTGGAGGAAGCCCTTCGTGGGGAGCAGGTGCGCATCAATGCGGTGCAGATGCAACTTGATATGGTGACCGGAACGATTGGAACACTCGCGAAATTGAACAGCACCGATAAGGAATTATTACAAAAATATTCACGCGTATATTTCTTGAATGAGCATTTTGAGCCCAAAAGCCTTTCGCTCATCCCAGTAGACTATGTATTTCAACCGGAAAAAGACAAGATGATTCTTGGTTCAGTGCTCTCGTTTTTGTTTGATATGCTTCGTGATGCGAATGCCGACGGCATCAACCTTCGTGTGCTTTCGGCCTATCGATCGTTTGGGGAGCAAAGCTCTTTGAAGTCAGCATACAAAATAACCTACGGAGCGGGAATGTCGAATAAGTTTTCGGCTGATCAGGGATATTCGGAACATCAGCTTGGTACGACAGTTGATTTTACGACGGAAGAGCTTGGTGATAATTATGATAATTTTGAACAAGACAAAGCGTACTTATGGCTCACAGAGCACGCATGTCAGTATGGTTTTGTGCTCTCTTACCCGAAGGATAATGCCTATTACGTTTTCGAGCCGTGGCATTGGCGTTTTGTTGGGTTAAACTTGGCGCATCGCCTGGAAACTGCAGGGCAGTATTTCTATGACATGGAACAACGCGATATCGACCAGTATCTTGTATCACTATTTGATAATTAGGGGCAAAGAAGGCTTGACTTACAATGTGCACGAGCAATAATGGCATATATATGGTCAATCAATCAGAAGCTGAGACTCAAATTATTCCTGTTGTTCCAAACAGAGATGAGAATCTCGGTGTGCCACCTCAAACCATTATTGAAGGACCTAGTAAAATTTCTGAAAATGAGGATTTGGATTGGGAGAGGGACCATCCCAAACCTCGCCCGTCATAGTCTCAGCGCATCCACGGTAACTCACCCCTCGGTGGGTTTTTTGAGATCTGGATGTTTGAGATAGTTTTTTACATCGTAAGGATTTTTCGAGTGTGCCACTTCATCGTGCACTTTAATTATCTCTGGCAAACTAAAATAGAAACTTCCAAGTGCGCCAAATATCATCACCATAAAAAGTAGATAGCGTAGCGGGTCGCGCCACGGCATGTTGCGCTTGAGAATTGTTGCGCCCGTCAGATAGATGATTTCGCAGGCGCCGTTGCCATTGTCGGTACGGATGAGACTTGTGTTTCGTGAGCCACCCCGTGCACCGCTTGATGCAGTAATCGTATAATCCACAAGCAGTCCTGAGAGACGAATCTGATCACCGACCTTAATACTCTTCACGAGTGAGGCAAGCGCGGGGGTCGTGGGAAGCAGGTGATTGTTTGAGAGGAACGATCCGCTAAAGGGAGGGTCTGCCTCGGTTTCCCACCGGTAGTAGCACGTCCAATCACCGTGTGCATAGGTGACCATCTTATATCCACCTGTTGCAATGTTTGGTCCCCAGACAACACAGATGTCGACTGTCTGCGCAGGGTCACCCTCGTGACTAATGTCTATCCAGCTATCGCTGTGGTGCAGAGAAACGACGAGTCCTGAAAGTTCATAACTCGCGTGAGGGGTGAAGGTGTATTCGAACTCACCAAATTTGACCGGAAAAGGTGTCGCGACACTCTCGTCCTCGGTTTGCTGCGGTGCGCCGTGCAGAATTTCATTCAAGATGTGGGTTTTGGTTGGTAGCGGAGTCCCATACCAATAGAGAAAAATAAGCATCGCGAAAGTTATTGTGGCGCACCAGCCGGTTATTTTTTGTGTCTTCTTGCGGTTCATTTCCTCAGTATATCCGCATTCTGCAGGGTTGTCCGCACCCCCTTGACATCTCTAGGGTATTTGCTACGCTTAGGCCACAAAATTTTTGTTTGGAAGAAGTCGATTTTCTAGAGCTTATTTTGTATATTATTTAGTCGGTCAATAACATAAACGTTATGAAGGGTATTGTAAAGACAAAGAAGGAGAATGGTTTCGGATTTATCACCGCAGAGGGCATGGAGAAGGACTTGTTCTTTCACCGCAATGGACTCGTTGGCGTAGAGTTCGATGCACTTCGCGAGGGACAGGAAGTCACTTTTGAAGTTGAGGATTCTCCGAAAGGAAAGAACGCAGTCAACGTGCAGCTCGCATAAGACCGCAATCAAAACAAAAAACCGCCTCTCACGAGGCGATTTTTTGTTATCCAATCTTTACTCACTTTGTACTGTAAACAACTAAGCAAGAATTCGTGGATTTTGCTACAATATACATATAGTTATGAAATTCAATATATCTCATAAAAAAGGATTTACGTTGATAGAGCTTCTTGTTGTCATCGCCATTATCGGAATATTGAGTTCCGTCGTTTTGGCCAGCTTGAATACTGCTCGCCAAAAGGCTCGAGATGCAAAACGTATCGCACAAATGGATAGCATCACAAAGGCGCTTGAAATCTACTTCATTACACGAAATACCTATCCACCCACAACACCCGATACCTTCACTCCGCCTGACGCTGCACTGCAGGTGCTTGTTTCAGATGGTGTGCTACCGAGAGTTCCGATAGATGTTAATCCCGGCAGCTACGTATATATTGGAAGCAAGGAATTTGGCGCTCCGGTGACCGAGTGCGCGGTGACCCTAGATGAGCCGTGCGCCGGCTACATTCTTGCTATCGTGTTGGAGCGTGACGACAATGTCGTGCTTACTTCCGACACAAACGTGACTTTTGGAACTTTCGATGGCGCGACGTCGGATTGTACTACGACCGGTGCGGCAACCGACCTTTGCTTCTCTAGAGTGAGGTAAAATTTATCATTACCTAATCTTTTCTTCTGTGATAGTACTCTATCGCAATGGGAAGTATGGAGAGAACGATGATGGCGATGATAATCCATTCGAGATATTTGTCTGCGCCCGGAATATAGTGACCAACTGAATACCCTGCAGAAAGCAAAAGTGTGCCCCACGTTACCCCCCCAATAACGTTGAACAAAAAAAATGTGTGATATTCCATTCGCGCAACACCGGCAATGATGGGTGCAAAGGTGCGAATGATTGGCACGAATCGCGCCAACACGATAGCCTTTTTGCCGTGTTTTTGATAAAACGCGTCAGCTTTTATGACATGCGACTTTCGGAAAAGCAGTGAGTCTTCTTTGGTGAAAATTTTTGGTCCGACCATTTTTCCGAACATGTATCCGACGTTGTCTCCGAGCACCGCCATGACGACCACAATTGACCACAGGATGGCAATATTAAAATCTCCCTGAGAAGCAAGAAGTCCAACCGTAAAAAGAAGAGAGTCTCCGGGAAGGAATGCGCCAAAAAAAAGCCCTGATTCGGCAAATATTGCTCCGCCCACTCCCGCATACCCGAGTCCGATGATGATGTTTTGGAGTTGTTCCACCAAAGGAGTGTACGTGATTTTTACATTTAGCTCAACAAGGTCGAATGCTCAGTAATTGTGGAGCTCATTTGACACATAGTCCAAATGTGAGAGGCTGGATAAAGATAAAATTTGAGGAGAAGGTCGTGAATATACTTGTTCGTCTCGTCCATATTTCCTTGTTATGTTTTAGTGCGTACGTGGGGGCGGCGCCCATGGATCGTGGTCGTGCGGAAATGTGGTGCGGCAAGTTTTTCCAAGGGAACCGATGGCATTCATCGCAAGATGAAAATGTTTTGCGGTGGTCGAGCGAATTTCTTGCCAAGGCCAATATTCGTGCAACACCCATTGTATGCATCGGCGCTCCTGATACCACAGGCACCGCACAATCGAATATTCTTTTGGATGGAATTGATAAGTATTTTTTTGTAGCCTTCAACGCCGATTTTCGCATCAACATAGGGGGCGAGTTGCGCGCTATTGTTGCACATGAAGTCGCTCACTTTTCCGCCAATCATGTCGTGCACTGTGACGACAGCGATGGTCTCTCTTCATACGAAGCATGCGAACATGATGTGGATCAGCAAACTGATGCATGGTCTGGAAGGGGTACAATGGCACGTGCCCTTGAATGGACCATTCGTTACATCAAAGAGAGAAATGGTAATGATGCGCAAACAATCAAACTCGTTCGCTCGGTGCGTCGACGTATTTTTCTTCTGAAATAAACACACTACGGTGTGTTTTTTTTGTTGCAAAAGTTGATGTGCATAATCAGAGTACATGAGATAGAATCGAGAGCATGAAACGCCTTTTTCCATTGGTCGTGATTGGTGTAATCATTTTGATACTCGGAGCGTTCTTGTTGATGAGTTTTACGCAAGCGCGTGCATACTTGAGTGCGCGAGTGGTGATGGATGCGCGAGGGTCGCTCACAACGGTGATCCCGCTAGCCGAGCCGTCACTCTATCTTTCGGTATCACGCGTCATTGATGGCGATACGGTTGATGTTGTCGAGAAAGGGGGGATTATTCGTGTGCGCCTCATCGGTATCAATACACCGGAGACAGTTGACCCGAGGACGCCGGTTGAGTGCTTTGGAAAAGAATCATCAAAAAAGACGGCTGAACTTCTCGCGGGTGGACTCGTGCGGCTTGAGGATGATGTTTCGCAAGGAAGGTATGATAAGTACCAGCGGAGACTTGCATATCTCTTTACTCCAGATGGCACGTTCGTGAATTTTGAACTCGTGAAGCAAGGATATGCATTCGAGTACACCTATCGGGCACCTTACAAATATCAAGCAGAATTTCAGGAGGCACAAAAAGAAGCCCGCATGAGCGAAAGAGGCCTGTGGGCTCCGGGGGTTTGTGAACGCTAATCTAATATGACAAGCATTTCACATGGTGAATATTTGGAATTTTCCCCCTTCCAGACAAAAAGGTACCTGATCCCACTTATTTAATGCTATCAAAAAAATGGCCAGCATCATGTGGTCACATGCTATTTATGTGTTGTTTCACCCTCCATAGTGTAAGCTGAGCACCATGGGTGGGTATCTCTTGAATCACGGGTGCGGGCATGACAGGAGCGTCTATATTAAAGAGAAATATGTCTATTGTGGTCGGTTTCATGTTTCACAATTGAGCGGACGGAGTATATAATGTATAGATTGGTATCAATAGTATTAGTAAACAAAATTAATAATACTATCTGATAGCATTCAACATAAGAAACAAATATTAATATTTATTTATAAAACATGGACCAAGAAAAAGAATCAATAATTTCTCAAGACACGCCTCCGATGTCGTCAGCGAAAAGCAATTTACTCTTGTGGGGATTTCTCGTTGTCATTATCGTGCTTTGTGCTGTGTTTTTCATTTCCTACGTGCGTGACGAGCGCCAACGTGGTGGTGTCGCAACACAAGAATCGGGGATCGTCGTCGATCAGACAAATTCTCCGACGATGAAGGAGCGTGAATTGAATGGGAATATTGTTATGCTCGGTGAGAAGAATTCGTTCATTCGCTTGTCTGTCGAAGGAGAGGGTGTATATTCGGTTGGAATTAGTGCCGACACCAAGATTACTCGAGATGGGGTTGCATATGATATGGCTGCACTTGAGCCATTTGCCAAAATCTCCATCACTGCACTCAAGCTCCCAAACACCGAAACCTATGATTTTCTGGCGCAGTCAATTGTCGTGTCCGAAACAGTATCTCAAACGATCGAGGATAGTGTATCAAAGAATTTTAAGTCGGGTTTCTTTATGCAGGCTAATTGAATAATTCAAAAAAATGAATACTAAAGTTATATCGTTCGCGTTCGCTTTCATTGCACTTATTTTGCTTATTCCCGCTTCAGCTGCTCAGGCCGCGTCACCGATTGGAGAATTCGGCTGGCAATCCATGCTCTCCGATGATCTCGGAGTTGATGTGAGCTGCGGAGCAGGAAATATGAAATATGAACTTTTGATCAAAGATAGAGAAACCGATAGTCCCGTAGCGGTGAATTCCGCCTGGTTCGCGGTGGCGAATAAGGTAACATATACTCTTACTGGTCAAATGACGGGACCAGGGCCCATAATCGGTCCTCTCTGTTTTAATCCTGATACACAAGTATATGGTATTAACATTGATGGAGGGGCAGCGTATTATGATTTTCAAACGTATAATGTGCTATCGAACCCCGCTGCTGTTACTCGAGGTCATCATGTTCGAGTAACCGTGTGGGTTACTCCTACTTCTGCAACGACTCCGGAATATGAGCAGATCTCACCAATGAACATATATACGAATGTGAGTCCGGTCTATAAGTACAATCTCAGTGCATTTCCTTCGACATATGGTGCAACGGGGGTGACCACCGTAGAATTCTTTGTGGTGAACCACCTTACTGGTGTAAATGTATTGACACCAACGATCACACTTTCTGGAGGCGTGGGAATCAAGACCATCCCAGCCCAGACCCTTGCTGATGGTTGGTATCATTGGATGTTCTATCAGCATCTGAACGGGTCCCATAATCCGGGTGTATATACTGAAACCAAAGAGTTGAGCACTGGTCTTGCTACGAGCAATGGATCATTCATCCTTGATACGGCACCTCCTACTATTGATGCTACAACGGGGCATGTTCCAACAAATCCATATCCAACGGAACAAGTCACCGTCACCGGAAGTGCGAGTGATGCACTCGCAGGAATTACAAATATAAAAGTTTATGTTGATGCGATACTTGTCTGTAATCAGGATTTTGCATACAAGAATACTCCGTCAGCATGTAGTGTTGCGGTCGGCCCGTACCTTGGGGGTACGACGCATCCATATTATGCCGTTGCAACGGATGGTGCCGGAAATATCACAACAAGCCCAATCCAAAATTTTACAGTGAGTAGGACTCCAGTTCTTACCGCAACGACAAACGCATTGTGTGGTTCTGGGACGATTGATCTTTCGTGGACTCCATCAGCCGGTGCGACAAGCTACGATATCCAACGCGACGGAGGAACAGTCTTTAATGTTGGAAATGTCACCGCATTTTCTGATTCCGGACTTGTCGCTGATTCATTTCATTCATATCGTGTCCGCGCGGTGCAGGGGAGAGGTCCTTCTGGCTGGTCAGAATCGACAGAAGCAGTGGTCGCAAGTTCCTGTGTTTCCAACGTGCCACCCGTAGCCTCCGCTGGAAGTAACAAAGCAATGACCCTCCCGACAAACTCCGTCACGATCTCCGGCGCATCCGCAAGCGACCCGGATGGTTCGGTAGTGAGCACTATTTGGTCGAAGGTCTCAGGACCGAATGTCCCCACCATTACCGGAGGAACTACTCTTTCCCCGACGTTCAGTGGACTTATTGTCGGTACATACATCTTCAATCTTGCAGTGACCGACAACTCTGGTCAGGTGACGAATTCGACCATGACGATAACGGTATCTAATCCGGCCGACCCAACCATGACCGTAAATACACCACCAAGCCCCATTCCCTCCGGTACTCCGTTTACCCTATCTATGACCACATCTGGTGCAACAAATGTCACCTGGAGTCGTTCAGACAACGGTTCTCCCGATTGGACGAATCAACCTCTCGGTGCACTGTTTTATAACTATGGCCCAACATCATGGGCGGGTTCAATGATAGACCACACTTATGTCTGGACTTTCACTGCATATAATGCAATCGGGGTACAGGTATCAAAAACGATTACGCTCAAAATTCTGGCAGCTGTTCCTAAGCTGACTGTCTTCCCTTCATCTGCACTTTTCACCTCAGCTCCAGTAGGCAATACGACAACCTACAATTTTAGTGTGGCAAAC
>LCOM01000025.1 GCA_000999395.1 Parcubacteria group bacterium GW2011_GWA2_47_7 | reverse complement strand
TAAAAGGGGAGGTCACGAGTTTTAAAGCGCAGGGCAAGGCGGTGTATTTCTCAATTCGAGACGCTGTTGATGGAAGCACGCTCTCGGTCTTCATGTGGATGAGTGATTTTGACCTTGCGGGCATAGCTCTCACGGAAGGGCTTGAGGTGGTCATCGAGGGCAGGAGTGAGATATATAAGCCAAGCGGACGATTCAGTTTTCGCGCGGAGACTATTCAGCCTGTCGGAGAGGGTGCGTTCAAGAAGGCCTATGATGAATTGAAAAAGAAAATGGAGGTCGAAGGGCTTTTCATACCTGAGCGCAAGAGGAAGCTCAAGGAACATCCGGTGCGTATTGGACTCGTCACATCACGGAGTGGGGCCGTCATCCACGACTTCCTGAGCAATCTCGGCAAATTTGGTTTTCATGTCGCGTTCGTTGATTCACGCGTCGAAGGCGCCGGAGCCGTGAAAGACATCCTTTCAGCACTTTCTGTGCTTGAGTCCAAGGACCTTGATGTCCTCGTTCTCATTCGTGGTGGGGGGTCGCTTGAAAGCCTGCAGGCATTCAACAATGAGCATGTCGTGCGGAAGATTGCTGAATTTCCCGCCGTGACCATCTGCGCTATCGGACACGATAAAGATGTACCCTTGGTGCAACTCGTCGCAGATTATGCTCCGTCCACGCCGACCGCGACAACGACTCTCCTGAATGCATCATGGCAGGAATCAATCCATGAACTGAGTACTCTTTCCATCGGCATTCTTTCTCATTTTGAGCAAGATATATGGCAATTGGGTGACACATTGCGTAATACACGTTCAGAGCTTGAGGAATACCTCGATGTGCTATTGCGTCCGTTTAGGCAGCTCGTCGCAGGGTTCAATGATTCGTTGGTTGCACTTGCGCGAATACTTTCTTCCAAGAAAGATGAAATTGTCTACGCCGAGAAGGCCTTGGTAGAGCAGTATCGACTTGCAATCAAACATACCGCCGAGTCGCTCTTGGGAGCAGGGAAGTCGCTTGCTCAGAATGACCCAATGCGTCAGCTCCGACTTGGATATAGTATACTCACAAAGAAAGAGAGGGTGATTCGTAGCATTCACGATATCGCACCTGGTGAGCGTTTTGAGGCACGACTAGCGGATGGTACACTGGTGGGTGAAGTGATAGATAAAATCGTTACAAACGAATAATAATCATATGCCAAAAAATAGTATAAACATAACGGAGATGATGAAAAAACTTCGAGCGATTACGGAGTGGTTTGAATCGCAGGAGGAAATAGATGTGGAAAAGGGAATTGAAAAAGTAAAAGAGGGCGCAGAGCTTATCAAGGCAAGCAAGGAGCGGCTCAAGGAGCTCGAAAATGAATTTGAGGATGTTAAGAAAAAACTCGGAACAAATGACTAAGCGGAGGTCTTATCGAATTCTGAGTGCCAGTTTTGTGTTGTTTGCTTTTTTGCCATATTTCGCTTTTGCTGCGGAATCAATCGACGCGTTTACTGCACACATAGAACTCAAACCGAACGGTAGTGCTATTGTTCAGGAGGAAATCGTCTATAATTTCGGCGACGATGCCGTCGGAAAACACGGCATATACCGAAAAATTCCGCTTACTTATACTACCCCGGGAGATAATACGGAGCGCAAAATAGAAATATCGAGCATCATGGTGACCGACGGGCAGGGTAACCTTCGCATGACGAAGACTCAGGGTGGCGGAAATTATATTGAGCTCAAGATAGGCGAGCCCGATATGACCGTTTCGGGGCGACAACTTTATGTCATCCACTATACTGTGTGGGGTGCCATCAATCAGAATCTCGAAGGGAAAGATGAGTTCTATTGGAATGTGACCGGGAACGGATGGAAGGAGGGCATTCTGGCTGTCCGCGCCGATGTTTTCCTTCCGTTTCCATTGAATGAGAACAAAATTTCTACCGCGTGTTATTTTGGTCCTGAGGGGAGCACTGCGCAGTGTACGGCCTCCACGACACCCCAGGAGGGCACGGGTATCATCAATTCGGTTCGCTATACGCACGATAGCGCCCTAGGGCCATACGAAGGAATGTCTGTTGCAGTGGGAGTGCCGAAGCGGATATTTATTATTCCACCACCATCAACGACGAATAAGCTCGCTGACAGTGTCGGAGTCTATCACTGGTGGAGAAACGCCTTTTCGACATATTTTGGATGGAGTATCATGTGGCCGATAGTCACTTTTGCCGTCATGTTTGAACTCTGGTGGACAAAGGGGCGAGACCCGAAAGGGCGTGGGGTCATCATCGCCGAGTTTGAAATACCTGACCATCTGAGCGTACTCGATACCGCTTTCCTTCTTCACGGATCGATTAGTGGCACGGCGCTGTCTGCATCAATCATTGAGCTTGCCGTACGAGGCTATTTGACGATTGAGCGAACGAAGAAAAAAGTTCTTTTTTTTGACTCGGAGGATTTTAAATTAGTCTTTACTCCCGATGCTGACACGACGCTTCTTGCGAAACCGGAGTTCGATCTGTATATCGCCCTTCACAACCTCAGTAAGAAAAATCAAGTACTACTCTCTTCACTTTCCCATCAGCTCACTACGGTGAGTACGAATATCACCTCTCAAGTAACTCGTTCGTTGATAGAGGATGGCTATTATGAAAAGGATTCTCTTACGAGCCGCACGCACTATGTTGTCGCTGGTCTACTAGCAATGCTACTGAGTTTTTTTCTCCCATTTGGAAATCTCGCATTTGTGCTTTCTGGATTTATCATCCTCTGTTTCGCTTTCATCATGCCAAAAATGACCGAGCGGGGAATCATCACAAAAGAACACATCTTAGGTTTTAAAAAATACCTTGAAGTTGCCGAGAGTGATCGCATCAATTTTACTGATGCACCAAAAAAAAATCCTGCGCTTTTTGCAAAATTTCTTCCGTACGCGATTCTTTTTGGTGTTGAAAAAAAATGGGCCGAAAAATTTGCCGATGTGTTTACGCCTAATACGGAGACGACGTGGTATCGAGGGGGTTCTGCGGCGAGCGCTGTTACTATTGGAGATCAGCTTACCAAGTTTTCCACTAGCGCGAGCACTGCTTTTGTAAGCTCAGGAGGTGGCTCAGGTGGTGGAGGTTCATCAGGAGGAGGTGGTGGCGGCGGGGGAGGAGGAAGTTGGTAAATGCGATCTATTTTTTAAATAGAACTTAATATAATATTATAAATATGGATAGTGATACGAATAGAAAAATAGATGCATTAGAGGCCAAAATTGACGCGATATTTGTTTCGGTGGAAAAGACCCGAAAATACTTTTTCTGGACAATGGTGATTACTGTCGCGGTTTTGGTCGTTCCGATGATAGGACTCATGTTTGCAATTCCTGCATTTATGAGTAATTATGTTGATGTTCTCGGAGGAATCTAACTTGAGACATTTCGGGATGTAGTACACCGGTAGTATTTACGATTCGGGTTCGTAAGAACCGGGTTCGATTCCCGGCATCCCGACAAAAAACAAAATCCGCCATTTGGCGGATTTTGTGTTAGGAGGGATGAGAAAAGCAACTGCTTGCTTTTCGACGAGAATCGAAAGGGTTTTCATTATCGAGTCATCGAGATTGAAAACCACCCGCGGCGGTAGCCGAGATTCCACGACATCATCATTCCGACAGGAATCGAAGAGCTTTGCACGACCAGTTTTTCTTAGCGGTATCCCGCCTTAGAAAAACGAAGTACTCTCGTGGTGATATTTACGAAGCATTCATATGCTGAGTAAATCGCAAAGGTGTACTACTCCTGTAAGGAGAGATTCTCGGCCTTTTGCATTATCGCGATGATTGTTGCAATCATGACATGTGAGTAAGGATTATTTCGCTACTACGCTTTAAGTCTATTGCGGATAGATTTCAAAAAGAATAGTGACCTCAAGTGCATTGTCGTGTTTGACCAATACGCAGACGAAGCATATAA
Organism: Parcubacteria group bacterium GW2011_GWA2_47_7; assembly: GCA_000999395.1. Lineage (GTDB taxonomy): Bacteria > Patescibacteriota > Minisyncoccia > Phycocordibacterales > UBA6899 > MHLP01. Next base: position 20,323 of record LCOM01000025.1, on the reverse strand, counting down.
TCGATTTCTCTAAAAGAATCATGCTCAGCTTGCTTCAAAAAGTCTTATCTGTACCTAATTCAGTGATTTCACTCTCTGAAATCGCTGGGTCGCCAAGCATTCTTCGTGCGGGTGCTTCACTTGCGCCGGGCGTTCAAGAGCTCTTTCATCGATCCCTTTCAATACGCGAAGTTGATGCCGGATCGACAGCCGCAGAGGAGGAGGAACTTAAGTCGCTGTCAAATGCGTATTATGATTGTGAGCGTTTTGGTATACACTTTGTCGCCTCACCTCGCCACGCCGATATGCTCGTAGTGACTGGTCCCGTTACGCGTAATATGGAAGATGCATTGCGTCGTACCTACGAGGCAACACCTGAACCTAAGATCGTTGTCGCCGTTGGAGACGGTGCTATTGATGGAGGAATTTTTAAAAATTCTTATGCGATTATCGGTGGTGTCGACAAGGTAATTCCGGTGAATTTTTATATCCCCGGCAATCCACCTAGTCCGAAAGCCATACTCCGTTCATTGTTGGAGATTATGCAAGTCATAAATAAGCCAGTATCAATGTAGGTATGGAATTATTTCTCACACAAATGCTTGAATTTTCGCTAGTAGCAATGCTGTACGGCGGAGTGGGGAGCCTCGTATTGCTTAGTAATAATCGATTCGCATTGATTTGGGGTTCTACGTTTGCATTTATTGGTTCACTGAGTGCCATGGCATCGGGTTTTGCTGCGATATTTGGTATGCAGACAGCCTCATTTCACGCTACGACATCATTCGCACTACTCTCCCTTTCTTTTCGTGTCGACCAGCTAAGTGGAATATTTTTGGTCATTATTGGCGCGGTAGGTGCACTTGCCACGCTTTACGGATGGAGCTATATGAAGCACAACGGTGACACATATCGTCTCGGCGCTTTTTTTGCATCGTACAACCTTTTCCTTGCAAGCATGGTGTTGGTAGTCATCGCGAATCAAGCTCTTTTTTTCCTTTTGGCATGGGAATTGATGGCGCTTGCTTCATACTTTCTTGTTGTATTTGATCATCGCAACGAAGAGAGTGTAAAAGCCGGGTATATATATTTTATAATGACCCACGTGGCAACAGCGTTTATTATTCTGTTGTCATTTATTTTTTATCACACTACTGGTTCTCTCGACTTTGACGTATGGCGTGCAGAATCCGGATCCCTAACTGCCTTATCTGCAACATTAGTTTTTATTTTTGCACTGATTGGTTTCGGTACCAAGGCTGGTATTATCCCTGTTCATGTTTGGCTTCCTGCTGCACACCCAGCAGCGCCATCACATGTCTCCGCGCTTATGTCTGGGGTAATGATAAAGCTGGGTATCTATATGTTTATCCGTGTTTTTTTTGATTTTTTTCTTCACACTCCGATGTGGCTCGGTGTCGTAATTGTCCTATTGGGTGCATCGTCTTCAGTCCTTGGCGTGATTTATGCGCTCAGCGAGCATGATATCAAGCGCCTACTTGCTTACCACAGTATTGAAAACATCGGGATAATCCTTTTGGGTCTCGGTGCCGCATTGATATTTCGAGGAATTGGCGAGAACGCGCTTTCGTTACTTGCGCTCGCGGCATCTCTTTTTCACGTTGTAAATCATGCAATCTTTAAATCACTCCTTTTTCTTTCGGCTGGCTCAGTTGTACTAACAACAAATTCAAGAAACATGGAGGAGTTTGGCGGTCTTGGGAAGCGCATGCCATATACTGCGGTATTTTTTCTCATTGGTTCAATTGCTATTTCGGGTATCATCCCATTCAACGGATTCGTGAGTGAGTGGCACTCGCACTTACCGGAGGCTTGGCCGCAGCTTGTTTCGTAAAAGCGTTCGGCGTCACCTTTTTGGCGCGACCACGAAGCAGGGAGGCATCGGAAGCTCATGATTCCAGTTTATTAATGAATCTTGCGATGGGTTCTCTCGCGTTTGCTGCACTCTTTCTTGGTGTGTATGGAGCTGCGGCAACAAGGCTTTTCGTGCGGATAGCTGAGAGTGTTAATCAATCATCGATTGCTCAAATTCCAATTATGTCCTTCGGCAACATGGGTTTCACTGTAAGGAATGGCTTTGCGGGACTGAACATGCCTGCCTTATTTCTCCTGCTCTCGTTCTTTCTTCTTGCAACATGGCTTATTATGCGTGCTGTTCTTGGTAAGCAACGCATATCAAAAAAAATAACTTGGGATTGTGGTTTTCCACTTACACCTCGGATGGAAATAACTTCTACGGCATTTGCATATTCGCTCATGACCATTTTCCGTCCGATACTTACTTATGCGGATAGTACAAAAACAGTTTATCAAGATCCAAATTTACGCCACTTCGTGTCGTCACAATCAGTGCATCTCCATTTGGTGGATATGTACATGAAGTATTTTTATTTTCCGATTGCGAGAGTGTTTTGTTCCATCGCGCGCCAAATGAGTAGAATTCAGAATGGATATATTAATTTATACATACTGTATGTCCTTGTTACACTCGTTGCACTACTCGCATGGGCGTTAATATTACCCCAATCATGAACTTTGCTGTGATCATCATCCAAGTGCTGTTCGTACCTCTGGTTGCGCCGCTCATTATTGGTGTGACTCGTAGAATAAAGGCCGCGATGCAGAATCGACGAGGGGCAGATATTTTTCAGCCTTATCGCGACCTTATTAAGCTGTTCCGTAAAGCTGAAGTCTTGTCGGAAGATGCAACCACGATTTCTCTCGTTTCGCCCTATGTTGTATTTGCGTCAATGATTACGATTGGTGCGCTTATCCCGATAGTACCTTTTGCCGGAAACATACTTTCATCATACGCCGATTTTATCGTTGTAATTTCATTGATGATACTTGCAACATTTTTTCTTGCACTCAACGGACTCGATGCGGGGAATGCATTCGGAGGTCTTGGGTCAAGCAGGGAAATGACGCTTGCGGCTTTAACCGAGGCGGGTTTGTTTTTCTCTTTTATGTCGATTGCGCTTTTGGTGCAAAGCACAAACCTTATTACACTGAGTATTCACATCGGCACCTTACCTTCATCTGACTGGCTGATTCTATCACTGGCATTTCTTGCTTTTTTTATCGCGTTGCTTGCCGAAAATGCTCGCTACCCTTTTGATAATCCGAGTACACACCTTGAGCTCACCATGGTTCACGAGGCAATGATTATAGAAGCATCCGGTCCGCGATTGGCTCTTTTTGAGTGGGCTGCTGCAAGTAAACTTCTCATTTTTATCGTACTTGGAGCGAACATTTTTATTCCATGGGGAATAATTATTTCTGGCTGGCAGAGTCTTTCCTTGGCGATATTGGTGCTTTTGTGTAAGGTTTTTGTACTTACCGTCGCTGTTGCTATGCTTGAGTCGATGACTGCGAAATTACGTTTTTTTCGCTTGCCAGATCTATTATCCACCTCATTTATGCTTGGCCTCATAGCTCTGGCGCTCGCAATTTTTTAATATATGGAATTGACCTTTATTACCATGTGCAGTTGGCTTGATGTTGCGCTTTTTGCTACTGCAATTATGATGCATTGGTCAAAAAAGAATTCGGGATTGGTCTACATCTATGTATTTCAATCCTTGGCAGTCGTGATGACTCTCATTTTATTAGCCTGGCAAGAACATTCAGGAGTCATCATTATTAGCGCCGTAGCAACCGGAGTCATCAAACTTATCGTTGTGCCGATAATTCTTTTAGGCTTAATTCGGAAGCATAAGGTGACTTTTGCATCGGGAAGATATTTTGGAGGCTCTTTTATTCTTCTTGCAACTTTGTTTACTGTTGCTTTCGTTCATTCATTTTTTACACCAATCCTTGTCGCAATTGCTCCCGATAGTAGCCAATTTTTGTTTCTCACATTTGCAATGATTCTTACGTCGTTACTGCTTACCATTAATCGAAAAGGGGCATTGTCGCAGATCGTCGGTATTCTTTCCGCCGAAAATGGTGTGGTAGCATTTGCTTTGTCCCTCAATATTCATGGAGGAATCGGCATGGAGCTTGGGATCATTTTTGACGTATGCGTACTAGCGCTAGTATCGAGTACTTTCGCTTCGCTTGTTCAGGGTCACTTTGGAACTATGGACGTTTCAGAAATGCGTAATCTTGCTGAATAATTTCATTCTTATGCTACTTATCATCCTCATTGCACTTCCAGTATTCACGGCCTTTACCATTTTTTTAATTGGTAAAAAATCAAACAGTCGAAAATCGATTGAAATAATGGCACTCCTTGGTGTAATTACTGAATTACTCGTTGGTCTTGCTGTGGTGTTTGCTCCAGCGACAAACACTAGTGAATGGATATCGCGCTATATTTATGTCGATGAATTGGGTGCATTATTTTTATTGATCGTGCTTTTGTTGGGTTCTTTTGGAACGATGTATTCTGTATTTTATCTTCGTAATGAAAAAGAAGCGCGCACGGAAGAACCAAAAAAAATAGGGAACTATTTTGCACTCTATCAGCTATTCATGCTTTCGATGATTATTGCTGTATCAGCCTATAATGTCTTACTCCTCTGGATCGCAGTTGAGGCAACTACGCTTAGCTCCGCGTTTTTAATCAACTTCTTTAATCGACCGGCCGCAATTGAAGCAGCGTGGAAATATGTCATTATAAACTCAGTGGCTTTACTGCTTTGTCTTTTTGGTGTCTTTCTGTTTCTCGCCGGTACTGAGCATGCATTGCCCGGATTTACCCTTTTTGATTGGAATAATTTATCTCACGTAGTGCATCTTATTAATCCCGATGTTCTCAAGGTTGCATTTGTGTTTATTCTTGTTGGCTATGGAACAAAAATGGGGCTTGCACCGATGCAAAATTGGTTACCGGATGCCCATAGTCAGGCACCTGTTCCGATATCGGCATTGCTTTCTGGTGGCCTTCTAAACATAGCACTTCTTGCTCTTTTGCGTTTTAAGGGCTTAGTCGACATTTCGCTTGGGGCACAATTTGCACAGACGCTCCTCCTCTTTTTTGGGATTAGCTCGATGTTGATTGCCGCAATGCTCATTCTTAATCAAAAAGAATATAAACGCATGCTTGCATATTCGAGTATCGAACACATGGGTATCATCATCTTTGGCATTGCACTCGGTGGAATGGCGACGGTGGCAGCGCTCTTGCATGCCCTGTATCACTCATTGGCAAAATCTGTGCTGTTTCTCTCAAGCGGAAATATTGCATTAAGCTATCATTCTTATGAAATTAAGAGTGTACGGGGAATGTTGCGCACGATTCCCGTGACCGGAATCCTTTTTTTAGGTGGAATCTTGGCTGCAGCAGGGGTTCCTCCATTTGGAACTTTTTTTACGAAATTTACTATACTTGCAGTTGGATTTGAATTACATCCGATATTGACAGCGCTTGCTCTTGCTGCACTCGCACTCGCTTTTGTGGGGCTCATGAAGCATGCATCGTGGATGTTATTCGGTGAGAATCCAACGGAAGAGAAGCAGAGCGAAGCGAAAGAGAGTTTTGTCCCGATAATGGCTCTTTTCATTCTGTTGCTCATTTTGAGTCTATATATTCCGGGTCCGCTTATGTCACTCGTTAATAACGCAGTTTTACACTTATAACATATGACCGAAGTAGAAATACAAGAAAAATATATTCCTAAATGGGCAGTTTCGAAAGTGCACGGCAACTGTTTCGTATTCGATATTACACCAGAGCAACTCGTAGATGTTTGCAGTGAACTTTTTCATGTACATCAATTGCCCATCAAAACAGTATTTGCATCTCAGGGAGATATAAAGAGTGGGGAGTATTATATACATTATGTGTTTGGGGTACCTGTAGAAAATTTTTATATCATTCCTCGCCTGTTGATTATCGGAACTACAGAATTCCCATCCCTGGCAAACAGTGTTTACCCGGCATCTCTTTACGAGGGCGGAATAAGGGAGATGTTCGGGCTAGAACCAATAGGTAGACCGAGCGAGGCGCAACCGGTGCTCTTACATGAGAATTGGCCCGCTGAAATATTTCCCATGAGAAAGGACTTTATGGATATCCCACTGATGAATGGTCATAGCAAATCTATGGAATACCATTTCTCAAAAGTGGATGGAGAGGGAATATACGAAGTTCCTGTTGGGCCTGTTCATGCCGGCATTATTGAACCTGGCCATTTTCGTTTTAGTATGGCAGGAGAGCGTATTGTGCGGCTTGAGGCAAAGCTTGGATGGATGCACAAAGGAAGTGAGAAGATGTTCGAAAAACTTTCGCCTTCAGATGGAGTACGACTCGCAGAACACATTGCCGGAGACAGTTCTTTTGCTCACTCAACCGCATTTTGTCAGGCAGTTGAAGGTCTTGGTGGGACAATCGTTTCAGATCGAGCACAATATGCTCGGGTAATTTTTGGAGAATTGGAACGCCTCGCCGGCCATAGTAGCGATCTTGGGTTTATTCTTTCTGATACAGGTTTCAATTTTGGCTTGGCGCAGTGTGGCAGACTTCGTGAACAGATAATGCAGGCATGCGAAAAATTAACCGGTCATAGATTTTTGCGTGGTGTGAATATTTTTGGTGGTGTTTATGTGCATTTACGCAAGGGGGAGATCGAAGAACTTTTGCAATTGCTTCATGGTTGGAAGAAAGAGTTTGAAGAGATCATAAAGATAGCCGACGATAATAGTATGGTTTTCAATCGTCTTTCTGGGGCGGGAATACTCGCACATCAGGTTGCAATCGATCATTGTGCCGTTGGCGTTCCTGCGCGTGCTTCAGGTGTCATCGTCGATTCGCGTATTGATTTTCCATATGCTGCATATGGAAAACTGCATCATGAGGTTTCTGTCGAATACGGAGGGGATGTATTGGCCCGCTTCAATGTACGCAAGCGTGAAGTCCTCACATCGTTGGCGCTCATTAACGAAGCTCTTCAGGCGATGCCTGATGGTGAACCTGTTTCCCCCAGGGAGATGACCCTACGAAAGAATTCATATGCAGTCGGCATTTCAGAAGGGTGGAGAGGCGAAATTGTGTATGTAGTAGTAACAGATGAGAACGGCAACATTAGCCGAGTGAGCTTGCGCGACCCCTCTTTTCTTGGATGGCACCTTATCCCTCACGCAGCACCAGGAAATGTGCTTCTTGATTTCCCCCTCATCAATAAGAGCTTTAATCTTTCTTATTCTGGAAATGATAAGTAGTGATTAAAAAACCACCCCTAAATTGGAGTGGTGCAGACTCATCATGCTGATGTGAAATTACGGTGTTCCCAGAATTTACTTGTGCGGTCCTTAAAGAATCTTGTTTGCATATCCACTTCTCCTACGATTACAGAGAGGTGTTTAATTAGTGGACGCACCGTTGGGTCGGCTTCAATTTTCCTGAGCGAATATTCGGCGATGGACATCGCTCGCTCTATTGCAAGGCGTTTTTCCACACCAAGTCCCTTGTTTTCCCAATAGAGGGCAGATGCCATAAGTACGACTCCATCCTCCCTGAGGATTCGACCTTGATTTAGATTATCCAAGATGATGCCTGCTGCTTTAACTATTGGTTCCCCAACATTGAAGCTGTATCCACCAATGAGCAGTGCCTTATTGGGAACATGGAGCCAGTCGAAACCACGTCCTACCCCCAGACAACACTCGCAGTGATCAAATTCGATAGTACTGCGATTTGATTCTCGCACACACTTTATATGCTTAATGTTTCCTTCAATCAGTGGAATAAGATCACGGAGCATTCCTTCATTCAGACAATGGAAAAGTCCGACAATCTTCCTAACCAAATTTGGCATAGGGGTATCAAGTTCATTTGCTAGACTGAGTATTTCACCGTTGTTTCCATGGAGAATCAGAGCATCTTCGTCAGTCTCTATTCCGACGAGAATGACGCCGATACGAATAGCAGTAACATCAGCATATATTCGCTGAATGCGATTTCTCAGTTCTTCAGCTGCCTTCTTCGCTGCCTCAGTGTCATAGTTGAAGCCCTTACATCCGCGCCTACAATCACTTTTCGAGTAGTGGTATGTAGCAAAGAGAATGCAGTCCTTATTTTTTTCGTAGGCAAATTGGAACCATTCACTCAGTACTGTCTGTAAATATGGCCATCCAATGTCGAATTTTCCGCCAATATTGCGAAAAGGTTGGATAATCCCAAGTGGCACCCGTGTCATAATCGAAAGATTTAAGCGTCCATCGATGCATTTAAGTGCACCGATGAGCGTTGGATGTTCAAGGCGGTGCATGGTGCGCGTTTGCCTAACTTTAGGCTCAAGAAATGCGGCACTTTGGCTAGCATTATGTTCAAGTAGCCATCGAACAGTTGGAGATGGATCAGTACTGTGTCGCAGGTCACTTGAGACCGTATACGCATTTTTCGTCATGAAACCGCCTTTCTTCGTTGTTGTTTGGGGTAGTAATATAAAAGAACAGAGTGTTACTATACCCATTACAACTAATTCGTCAATATCGTTTATCCACCACGCTCAGTGATAGATATCAACATTGATTTTATTGATGAATATGCTACGTTGTAGCCACATGGAAGGAATTCACGTTTCTATTAAGGCAGAGGAGCTTACCCGCTGGTTGGATGTTCCTATCACCAACACACTGCTCACGAGTTGGCTTGTGGTAGCTTTTTTGATTGTTTTCTCGCTTTTTGTCAGAAGGCACGTGAGTCTTGTTCCCGGAAAATTTCAGATCGTCATGGAAACAATGTTTGGCGGAGTACAGGCATTTGTCGCAGAATCGCTTGAGAGCGTCATTCTCGCGAAACGATTCACCCCATTTTTGATAACGATTTTTTTGTTTATTTTGATAGGGAATTGGATGGAATTCATTCCCGGCGTTGAGAGCATTGTTTTCCACACTCAGGATGGAGAAGTCGTTCCGTTCTTACGCGCGATAAACACGGATCTGAATATTCCGCTTGCGCTCGCCATCATCGCATTCATCACTATCGAGACAACCGGAATCATGGTACTTGGCATCCGGAAATATGCGGGTAAGTTTTTTAATTTTCATTCACCCGTCGGATTGTTTGTCGGATTACTTGAGCTTTTGTCTGAAACGATTCGGCTCATATCGTTTTCTTTCCGTTTGTTTGGTAATATCTTTGCGGGGAGCGTGCTTGTCGCAATCATTACCTATCTTGCGCCCTACATTGTTCCAACCCCATTCCTGTTGTTTGAGGTGTTCGTCGGCCTGATTCAGGCGGCAGTATTTACATTACTGACGCTTTTCTTCATCAAGCTGGCAATCATGGAAACCGGCCACTAGGGTAAGCGGTATTTATTCATTATTATAATAATTTCATCATCATATGGAACTCGAATCAGCAAAATTGTTCGCAATGGCATTCGCAGCGGCTATCGGAGTTATCGGGCCTGGAATCGGACTTGGTATGCTTGTCGGTAAAAGCGTTGAGGCAATCGGACGCAATCCGGACGCCTATGGAAAAATCTTTTCCACAATGATTGTTGGTGCGGCGCTTACTGAGGCACTCGGTATCATCGCATTGGTCTCTGCATTCCTTATTCGTTTTCTCTAATCTTCGACACAGAACGCCATGGAAATCTTTCACGCATTCGGAATTGAATGGAAGTTGTTGCTCATTCAAGTGATCAATTTTTCGATTGCGTTATTTGTGTTACGTCGGTACGCATACAAGCCAATCATTGCGATTCTTGCAAAACGTGAGAAGGAACTTGCCGAGGGGGTAGCTGCTGCTGAGGATGCAAAAAAAGAGAGAGGTGCTATTTCAGACGAAAAGGAAACAATTTTACGTGGAGCACGTGAGGATGGGGGCAAAATCGTTGACCAGTTACGCAAAGAGGCGACGGAAAAAGAGCTCTTCATCATGCGCGAGGCACAAGAGAAAAGTGCGGTCATGATTGCTGAGGCAAAATCCAAAGCTGAAGAAGAGCGTCTCTATATATTGCGTGAGAGCGAAAAAGAAATTGCGCGCATTGCCGTACTTGCCACGGAGAAAATATTACTCGCAAAAACGCACGGCGGATAATCCTATGAGGGCTTCCCATTATGCACATGCATTGCTTGAGATGCTTCCGGAACACGCGAGTCATGAGGAAAAGCTCATGGAAAATTTTGTCAAAACCGTACAGGCAAATGGGCATGCACATCTTCTCCCAAAGATATTGCGCTCATTTGGCCGCATTGTAGAAAAAGAAGAGAAAGCGAGCACTATCGAAGTCACCAGCGCGACGGCGCTTTCTGAATCTGAGACCGCATCACTTTTAAAGGCAGAGCCATATCGACTCGCACTTTCTTCGAATCATCGGAGGGTGATCAGGAAGACGGACAAGGGAATCGTTGGCGGTACTCTCGTCCGCACCGGCACGATGCGTATCGACGCAAGCTATAAGCGCATGCTTCTCGACCTTTATAAAAATATGACAAAAAGTTAATAACATTATTCACCACATCACCATGGAACACATCGTAGAAAAACTGAAGAAGCAGATCGCTGAATTTACCCCGAAGGTCAAATCCGAAAAGATTGGCGTGGTTGTTTCGGCAGCCGACGGTATCGCTGAGGTCGATGGTCTTGACGATGTGATGATGGGTGAGATGGTCTCTTTTGACATCGGGGAAGGGAAGTCGCTTGAGGAAAATCTCAGAGGAGAGGGTTCGTGCGCGGCGGCTGCAAGCTGTCGCTGCAGTACCACGACCAGAAAGAGGAAACCTTCTGCCTCGTTCAAGGCGAGGCCATGCTGTGGATTGAAAACGAGCATGGCGTTATCGAGCGCAAATCTGTTTCGACTCCGCTCCATACCGGTATCAAGGCTATCGACGGCATGGTGCCTATCGGTCGCGGTCAGCGCGAGCTTATCATTGGCGACCGCCAAACAGGAAAGACTGTCGTCGCTATCGACACGATTATCAATCAGCTGAATGAGCCGAAAGAGAATCGTCCTATTTGTATCTATGTCGCTATCGGACAGAAGGAGTCCAAAGTTGCGCGTATCGTACAGCAACTCAGGGACCGTGGTGCGATGGAGTACACTATCGTCGTCTCGGCATCAGTGTCTTCGTCAGCGGCGCTTCAGTTTCTCGCTCCATATGCAGGTGCCGCAATCGGGGAATATTTTATGGATGCCGGACAGGACGCACTCGTCATTTACGATGATCTTTCGAAACATGCCGTTGCGTATCGCCAGATGTCACTCCTTATGCGTCGCCCCCCGGGCCGCGAAGCATATCCCGGAGATATTTTTTATCTTCACTCTCGACTCCTTGAGCGCGCTGCGCGTCTTTCCGACAAAATGGGCGGCGGTTCATTGACCGCACTTCCTATCATCGAGACACAGGAGAACGATGTGTCCGCATATATTCCGACAAACGTCATTTCCATCACCGATGGACAGATATATCTTGAAACGGACCTCTTTAACAAAGGCATTCGCCCCGCTATCAACGTCGGCGTCTCGGTGTCGCGCGTCGGATCCTCGGCACAGACCAAGGCGATGAAAAAGGTTGCCGGAAAGCTCCGTCTTGAGTTGGCGCAGTTCAGAGAGCTCGAAGCATTCGTTCAATTCTCTTCAGATCTCGACGAAGACACCAAGCGCCGCATCGAAAAAGGTAAGCTCATGGTTGAAGTGCTGAAGCAAGACAAGGCAGTTCCTATGCCTTTTGAGAAGCAGGTTACTATTATTTTCCTCGCAGGCTCTGGAGTTTTCGATACAGCGGACAAATCCCGCATCCCCGAGCTTGAGGCGAAGCTTTTTGCGATGCTTGACTCTCAATATCCCGAAGCTCTGAACGCCATTGCAACCTCCAAAGAGCTGACTGATGAAACACAAGCACTCCTCAAAGAAGCTGCCGCCGCATTTATTGGAGCAACACCTGAATTGTTTGTAACGGCATAATCATGTCCCTCAAAGCCGTAAAAAATAAAATAAAGTCGATCGACAAAACAAGGCAAGTCACGAAGGCCATGGAGTCAGTTTCGGCTGTTAAAATGCGCAAAAGTCAGGCGAGCGCCATCGGAGTACGTCCGTATGCGCTCTCCGCATTCAAAATCCTGCGCAGTATTTCGGGCTCCATTGATGCGACGAACCATCCACTGACGCTATCGAGACCGGTGAAGCACACTTTACTCATCATCATTTCAGGGGATAAAGGGCTGGCGGGGAGCTACGGCTCTACGTTGCTTAAGCAAACCTACCGATTTATGGCGGAGAAAAGCCTCACGATAGAAAATACGAGTCTCATTTGTATTGGGAAAAAAGGATATGAACATTTCAACAAGCGAGGATGGAACATCATTGCAAACTACGAAAAGTGGAGCGATGCTATCGATTTTTCAAAAGTAGAGGACCTTGCCAATAATGCAAAAGATCAATTTTTGTCAGGGAGTGCCGATCAGGTTTTCATTGTGTATACTAATTTTGTTTCAACAATAAATCAGATCGTGTATGCACGACAACTCTTACCGGTGACGTATGCCGGCGTTGAAGAAGCAGTTCGCGGTATCACTCCGGAAAAGGGAAAGTTTTCAGAAATCGGGCGAGATATTGACGCGACAGACCCCGTGCGAGAGTATACCTATGAACCTGGTGCAGAGCAGGTGCTTTCGGAACTTATCCCGACGTTATTTAATATTCAGATATACCATTCCGTGCTGGAGTCAAATGCATCCGAACACTCCGCGCGCATGATTGCGATGAAAAATGCCTCTGATAATGCAAAAGAAATTTCCCGCAGTTTGAATCTCTACTTTAACAAAGTCCGTCAGTCGGCAATCACGAGAGAGGTCTCGGAGATTGTCGGGGGGATGGAATCGATGAAGGTCGTCGATGCGTAAATTATTTATTCTAATATAACGTTATGGCTACAATTTCAAAAGAAGATATCATTGATGCAATTGATGAACTGAATGAAAATCGTCTCGACATGCTGACGGAGTACTGGCAGTTTCTTATCGCTGAAGAGGGTGGCACCGAGGCGAAGCCACTCGTCGATGCAAGTGTCGCGTGTGCAAATATGCTGTATTCGGCAAAGGCCTACCAAGATACTCTCGATTGGCTTGACGCGATAGGACTAGAGATTGCAAAAACCTACGGTGAGGAAAGCGAGCAATATGTTGAATTTATCGAAAGCGACGATCTTGAGAACTTGCGAATGAATGCACTCGACAAGAGTAGTATCGAAGATGATGAGGATGAAGATTTCGGAGAAGACGAGTAAAAAACGATTATTAAGCTGATGAATGACTAACCATATGCAAACCAAGACACACGATAGCAAAGTAGACGGAGTGAGCGCGAAGGCTGGGTATACCGAACAGGCTGGAACCATCAAGCAGGTCATCGGCGCTGTCGTTGATGTGCATTTTCCCGGAGATGTTCCGCTTGTCTATACTGCACTCCGTGCCACGAGCGGAAAAGGTGCTGATGCAAAGGTCACCGTTCTTGAGGTCGCATCACATTTGGGAGGCAATCAAGTACGCGCCATTGCAATGGAGTCTACGGATGGTTTGCGCCGTGGTGATGCTGTCGTTTCTACTGGTAAACCTATGCAGGCTCCAGTGGGTATCAATGTGTTGGGAAGAATATGGAATGTGCTCGGGGAAGCTATCGATAATGAACCCGCGCCGACTGACATCTCTTATGCTTCAATCCACCGACCCGCACCGTCATTTAAGGAGCAGGCAACTAAAACCGAAATATTTGAAACTGGCATCAAGGCGATCGACCTCATGACACCGTTCATCAAGGGTGGGAAAGTTGGACTCTTCGGTGGTGCCGGAGTGGGAAAGACGGTGCTCATTCAAGAGCTCATTCGAAATATTGCCACGCAGCACGGAGGCTACTCGGTATTTGCGGGTATCGGAGAACGTACGCGAGAAGGCAATGACCTCTATCATGAAATGAAAGATTCTGGTGTTTTGGCAAAGACCGCACTCTGTTTTGGGCAGATGAACGAGGTGCCAGGAGCGCGTGCACGTGTCGGACTCGTCGGACTCACTATGGCTGAACATTTTCGTGACACCATGAAGAAAGACGTGCTTCTTTTTATGGACAATATTTTCCGTTTCACGCAAGCAGGCTCGGAAGTTTCCGCCCTTCTCGGACGCGTTCCGAGCGCCGTGGGATATCAGCCTACCCTAGCGGAAGAAATGGGAAAGCTTCAGGAACGCATCACCTCAACCAAAGACGGCTCAATCACTTCAGTCCAGGCCGTGTACGTGCCTGCCGACGATCTCACTGACCCGGCTCCTGCGACCACATTTGCTCACTTGGATGCAACCGTCGTTCTTTCGCGCCCTCTCGCATCGCTCGGTATCTATCCCGCTATCGACCCGCTGGAATCGTCTTCACAAGCACTCGACCCCGTCGTTGTTGGCATGGAGCACTATCAGGTTGCAACGCGCACGAAGCAGGTGCTTCAGCGCTATAAAGACCTTCAGGACATCATTGCCATTCTCGGTATCGAGGAACTTTCCGATGAAGACAAATCGCTCGTCTATCGCGCAAGAAAGATTCAGAAATTCCTCTCACAGCCGTTCTTCGTCGGTGAAGCATTCACTGGTACGCCCGGCAAGTATGTTACTCTTGCAGACACGGTCCGATCAGTGAGCGAAATTTTGGATGGTAAATATGACGACAAAGATGAGCAGGCATTTTACATGAAAGGCACCATCGACGAAGTTAGTTAAGCAAGCAATATTATCCCGATCTTCTTTTTGAGCGCATTGCATCGTTGTCATCTGCGGTGGTCGTGAGGCAGTAGATTACTACAGCCGTCACGACACTCCTCGATGACGCCTCGCACTGTATTTCAAAAAAAGTTCGCTGACGATAGCCATAAATCAAATGAAATTAACTATAAGCAAAATCGATAAAATATTATTTTCCGGAGAAGCGGACTCTGTCGCGGTACCCGGAGCAGACGGGGACATGGTCATCCTCTCACACCACATGCCGCTCATTACGACACTCCGAGAGGGGAAACTGGTGGTAAAGGGTAAAGATATTCCGCCTCAGGAATTCACTATCACTTCAGGATTTATGGAAGTTGGAAAAAAAGAAACAGTGATTCTTGTTTAATGTTCACCAAAAAACCACCACCACTCTGGTGGTTTTTTGTTGCAGGCAATTGGCGAAAGGGCACACCTTGTCCTCGTTCTTCATGGGCACTTCATGCCGATTGTGCTTAGTTGATACCAGAAGATAAGTGGTGTGTGTCAAATTAGCTTTCGCGCACCGTAATTTTATTGCAATGACACACAGGCTGCTGTGTGAAGTATTTTGCAACACGTATTTAATCAACTAATATTTCGGCTTAATACGCCGCATTATAAACATATGACGAATTCATTATTTGTGTCTCATAAAAAACTACCGGTCGATGGCGACGGAAAGATCGATTCCGTAGATCCGGGTTGTGAATATCCATCGGATACTGAAGAGCTTGACCCAATTACTGATGCACAATGTTCCGATGGTATCGACAACGACGGTGACGGAAAGATTGATTCAAAGGATTTTGGGTGTGACGGTATGTATGATAACGACGAAACAGACCCTATTACTGATGCACAATGTTCCGACGGTATAGACAATGATGGTGATGGGAAGATTGATTCAAAAGATCCCGGCTGTGAGACTTTTTGGGATGATGAGGAATTAGATCCGACCACCGTTGCTGCGTGTTCCGATGGTGTCGACAATGATGAGGACGGAAAAATTGATGCCCTAGATCCAGGGTGCAACGGTATCCGTGATAATGATGAAACAGACCCAATCGATGGAACTCAGTGCTCTGATGGTGTGGACAACGATGGCGACGGCAGGGTTGATATGGATGACCCCGGATGCAGCGCCGCTTCGGACAATAACGAAGTCGATGTTGTCGTAGTAACTGATGTATGTGCCAACATTGACGGCGTTCAAACAGAAGTTCCGGCAGGGATGACATTAGAATCGGAGGGGCAGTGCGTTGATATTGTTACCCCATTAGTGGATGTTTGCCTCAATCTTGATGGTATTCAAACTGCAGTTCCCGAAGGTAAGGTACTCGAAGGAGAAGGTCAGTGTGTGAATGCACCGATAGTACCGGCATCAACAGGAGAGGGAGCGTCTGGAACATCAGGTAGTTCGAGCTATGATTATTGGGGTTGTACTGATTCCGATGCCACAAATTACAACGCTCTTGCAAACAAAGACGACGGTCAGTGTAAATTTCCAGGTAACGTCGGTGGGAGTACTCAAGAATTGGTGCCTGTTGAGACAGTCACCACTTCCAACCCAGAGGTGTCCACCAGCGAGGGAGAGGTCCTCGGTGCAACGGTAGAAGCAATTTCGACATGCGCTCCAATTCTCACGACGTATATGAGATACGGTAGAAATAATGACTCGTCCGAAGTGAAAAGACTTCAAGATTTCCTAAACGTACACGAAGGAGAAACTATTCCAGTCACAGGATACTTTGGGGCATTGACCAAGAATGCAGTAGAGCGCTACCAGCTCAAGTACGCGTCAGAGGTTCTCGCGCCGTGGGTACCGTATGGCTATCCATCGATAGAGACAGCAACCGGATATGCCTACAAAATGACGCTTTGGAAGATTAATTCGCAGTGGTGCACCGATCTTCATGCACCACTGCCGGAGATGCCGATACTTCCGTAACTGATGTAATTTAAACATAATCCGAAATAGGCCCTACCAACACGCGTTGTAGGGGCTTTTTCGTATATCAACTGTTATCCACAATAACTTCATGAAGGCTCTTGCCAAAGTCTTCATTTTCTTCTATGCTTTTTCTAGTTCATTTTCTGGGCTAATCTGCGAGAGTAGATGCTCGAACATTTTCGGAAAATGTTTTAGGGAGGGAACGAGCTAAAATATTGAGCGTAGCAATACGCCTTATTTTTCTCACATTTTCATTTTCAGTCATCCGCTTTAAACCGGAATTATAAATAGCATAAATACATGACAACGTCATTATTTGCATCAAGTGGGTATCGCAAGACGCTTCGCAAGCTTAGTGCCGGACTTTTAATGCTTTCAATGAACCTCACCGGAGGTCTCGGTGCACTCTTATTCACAACAAATGTCGCAGAGGCGACGATTGCACCAACTGATTCTGCGCAATTCAATATACACGGATCATATACTTGGACTGCACCGGCCGGCGTTACCTCCGTCTCCGTTGAGGCATGGGGTGCAGGTGGAAGAGGTGGAAGTATTGCTAGCGGTAGTGGAGAAGAAACACGTGGTGGTGGCGGCGGAGGGGCTTACGCTAAAAAATCGAGTTTCACTGTAGTACCAGGTACTGAGTACACGATGAGCGTTGGTGCTGGATCACAGACTCCATCCGCAGGAGGAGATTCATATTTTATAGATATAGCAACGTTGCTTGCAAAGGGTGGTAAATCAGCAACAAATAATTTTGGGGCTTCTGGTGGTGCCGCAAGCGAGAGTTTAGGTGATACTAAGTTTTCTGGGGGTAAAGGTGCTATGGGGGGGGCTCTTCCTGATGATAATTACGGTGGTGGAGGGGGAAGTTCAGCCGGTACGGCTTCGGATGGTAACCCGGGTTCCGGTGCAACGGGTGGTACTGTTTCGGGAGGATTTCCGGGTGGAAATGGCGCAGCAGAATCATCAAATGTTGGATCATCTGCGGTAGGAAATGGTGGTGGAGGTGGCGGTGCCTATCGAAGCTCTGATAATAGCAGTGGATATGGTGGAGGGTTCGGCTCCGATGGCCGCATCGTCATTCGATGGACTGTGCCTGCACCCGTGTATGGCTGCATGGATGAATCAGCCAACAATTATAATTCCGCAGCAACAGTAGAGGATGACTCCTGTATATATGACCCCGCACCTGTGTACGGATGCACTGATGAATCTGCAAACAACTATAATGTTGAAGCAACGATTGCTGATGATTCCTGTACTTATGATTTCCCATCGTGCGTAGATGAAATCTCAACTGAGTCAGTTGTCTCTGACACTACCAATGTTGTAGAAGGAACCGAAGGTGAGTTTGCTGTTGCAACATTTGTTCACTCTGCATGGACAAGCCTTATTGGCTCAACTTGGATTTGGGATGCATACCATGTTGCAAACCCTAACCAAACAGAAGTGAAAGATTTTACGAAGGATTTTGAACTCACGGGAACGGTGACTGATGCCACGCTTGAAGTTGCGGCAGATAATAGTTTCACTGTGTGGGTCAACGGAAGTAAGGTTGCCGAAGATTCAACTGAAAGTAATTATGCATCAGTAAAAACATATACCATAGACCCATCCCTCCTTGTGAGCGGCGCAAACACCTTGAGAATGGAGGTGACGAATTTTGTCGCTGATACGATGAATCCCGAAGCAAATCCTGCGGGGGCAATATACAAGCTATCAATGACTAAAAATACATGTGAGCCCATTGTGCCAACTCCATCGTGTGATTCAGGCACCACGTGGGATGGTGAAGAGTGTGTGACAGACGAACTCCCACCAGAAGAAGAAGGCGGTAGTTCAACCTATGACTATTGGGGTTGCACCAATCCTGATGCAACGAACTACAACTCACTTGCGAACAAGGACGACGGACAGTGTGAACTTCCTGGCGGAACAAGCGAAGGGGGTGAAACACCAGCCGGGGAAGTTTTGGGTGCGTCTACAGTAGAGCCCGAAGAACTTCCACTACCGGAAGGATGCTTAGCGTATCTCACAACCTTCATGAAGAAGGGGGCAAGCAATGATGCAGATGATGTTGCTCGTCTTCAGACTTTCTTGAATGAGAATATGAATGCAAACCTTCCTGTCACCGGATTCTTTGGTTCAATGACGAAGACATGGGTCAAATCATTCCAAGTTCTGCACTATGCAGAAACGATTCAGCCATGGATTGACGCGGGTCATGACATGAGCGGAACGAAAGACGGTTCAGGTGTCGTCTACAAGACAACACGACGCGCAATGAACCTCATGAAGTGTTCATCCCTTGATATACCAATGCCAAATCTCGTAGGGGATACAGGCCTGTAAAACAAGCTGATGTAGTCTAAAAAACCGCTCGACTGAGCGGTTTTTTATATTTCCACAATAAAAGCAAGAAAGAGAACTTGTGTACTTGATGAATTTGTGATATAATTACTTCATGATTAAGTGGGTTAAGCTTCACTTCATTCCGCACGACGGAAACGACCATCAGCCGCATTTTTTGCGTTTCAAAATAGGTTGTTTCATACTTCTGCTCGTGCTTTTGCTTGAGGCAGTTTATCTCACATGCACGATGATCGTTCTTCCGCGCAGTGAATATTTTGCGGCCATTTTTGCAACAGTGCTCATTGATGAGACAAACCAAGTACGACAAACCGACCATCTTGCTTCACTCACAGTGAATCCGATACTCGAAAAAGCTGCGCTCCTAAAAGCGGAGGATATGGCGGCAAAGGGATATTTTTCACACAACACTCCTGACGGTAAAACACCGTGGTATTGGTTCGAGCAAGCCGGATATGACTATGCAGCTGCCGGAGAAAATCTTGCAGTCAATTTTACTGATTCCAAAGATGTGACGGAGGCATGGATGCGCTCACCGACACATCGTGCAAATATTATGAATGGAAATTATACAGAGATAGGGATCGCTGCGGCACGCGGAATGTATAAGGGTAAAGAGGCGATATTTGTTGTTCAGGAATTTGGTAGACCATCCATCATTGCGCGACAGATTGAAATTGCATCATCAACAGTGACCGCACTGACGAAACTCATCACTCAAAATGACGTCACCGAAGAGCCGACGCCGGCACCGGTGATCAGAGAAGTTTCCGTTACTCCGTCAACCACTC
The DNA here is from genome assembly GCA_000999395.1 of Parcubacteria group bacterium GW2011_GWA2_47_7. Lineage (GTDB taxonomy): Bacteria > Patescibacteriota > Minisyncoccia > Phycocordibacterales > UBA6899 > MHLP01. The sequence goes on along the minus strand of LCOM01000025.1, from coordinate 531 downwards.
CGCGCGTATTGGCCCTAGAAACGGTCCAAGGAGTGACTGAGCCACAAGAGGAGGAAATCGCCCAGCCCATCATACCAACCAAAACCGTCGTTGCTGGTGCAGAAACAGAAAAGCTCGACACAGAGAAAGATGTTGTCTTGGCTCCAACTTCCAATTCAGGGAATCAAGCTACGCGCATAGAAGAGCTCGTTGCGTCGCCACGTAGTATTGCAAATTCGATTTATCTTTTTCTTGGGGGACTATTAGCCTTTGCGCTCGCACTTGCCATATTTATCCGCATTCGTATTCAACACGCACATATCATTGCAAACGGTACGCTCTTAATAGGGGTTATTTGCCTACTTGTCATGATTAATGCCGTTCTGGTTGCATCGAGCGGTGTAATATAAAAAACATTTTATATGCAAAATTTACAGCCATCGAAAAAGTTTGTGCCCTATGCGATAGCTCTCGCCGCTATCGTTGCCGCTCTTCTGTATTTTTATGGTCACAAAACGGCAGAGGCCCCCGATGATATTCCGAGTATCGTTT
>LCOM01000024.1 GCA_000999395.1 Parcubacteria group bacterium GW2011_GWA2_47_7 | reverse complement strand
ACTTGTTCAAGAGCATTGAGATTCAATTCCCATCTACGCAGGTGGGTATTTTTTTACCTACTTTCTGCCTTCGAGTGCATAGCGCAAGGTATCCGCGTCGGAGTATTCAAGTTCAGTTCCGGTGGAGAGTCCGCGCCCGAGATGGGTAATCTGTGTCATTGTTGGATTGAGGAGTGAAGAAATATTAGATACGACATATTCTGCCGTATGCTCGCTTTCAGGGGTCACTGCGCATGCGATGATCACTTCGTCGAGATTATCATTTTCGCTTTGGATGCGGTCGAGTAGCGCATTGATGCGAATTTTACGATTTGGATCCTTCTCCAAAATTGGTAATGATCCACCGAGTACGAAGTAGACACCCTTGTATGTGCCGCTTCGCTCTAGTGCTTCAAGATCAGAATCTTTTTCAACAATCATAAGTGTTTTGTGATCTCGCTCAGTGTCAGTACAGAGTACGCAGGCATTACCCGCTGCGGCATGTTTTTTTTGAAAATAACGATGACAGCGTTCACATTCAAAAATGACCTCTTGTAGTGAGGATATCTGTCGTGCGAGTTCATTTAAGTACGCTCTGTCGCGCTTCAAGAGATAGTGCACGAAGCGCTTCGATTGTCTCCCGCCAATGCCGGGGAATTCTGCAAATAGCGCTGCTAGCCTGCTAATCGGGTCCATGAGTTATAGGTTAGCATTTTGGTGACCAAGTCGCCAAGCTACCAAGCGAACGTGGTCGCCAAAATTAGAAAGCTTCGTCAAACGATTGGTCTGATTTGTGGTTTTTGTCGATTTCCCTGAAGGTGGTGTGTTTCTCGTCAAAGAAGAGTTCCACCATGCCCGTGGGGCCGTTACGGTGCTTTTCAATCATAATTTCAGCGATATTTGGTTTCTCTGATACTTTGTCTTTGTTTGCCTTATCTTCACGATGGATGAACATGACAACATCGGCGTCTTGCTCAATGGAGCCCGAATCACGAAGGTCGGAGAGGCGAGGGCGGCCACCGCGCGCTTCAACGGCACGAGAGAGCTGTGAGAGGGCGAGGACCGGCACATCGAGGTCCTTTGCCAATCCCTTTAAAGAGCGAGATATTTCCGTGACCTGCTGGACCATGGAGTCGGTGGAGTGGATGGGGGTCATGAGCTGAAGGTAGTCGACAATAACAAGACCAAGGTTGTGTTCGCTTTTCATGCGGCGGACTGCGGAGCGCATGTTCATAATATTGATTCCGGCCTGATCGTTGATAAAGATCGGGGCTTTTGACAAGCGATCAAGACCTTCACGAAGATAAGCGAACTCGTGATCTTTTGAAAGTTTTCCAGTGCGCAATTTCCATGCATCGATGGAGCTTTCTGCCGCAAGCATGCGGTCGATCAATTGTTGTGAACTCATTTCGAGAGAAAAGATACCGACGGGAATATTGTGATCGACGGCAGCACGACGTGCGATGTCGAGCGCAAGCGTTGTCTTACCGACGGAAGGACGAGCGGCAAGAATGATAAGATCGGATTTCTGAAGACCAGAGAGCATTTTATCGAGTGATGCGAATCCGGTTGGTACACCACGAAGCCCGTCTTGCTCTTCGTGTATCTTTTCGATGCGTGCCCATGCCTCAACCAACGCATCTTTTATATTCTGAATTCCTTTCCCTGTGCTCAAATTCGTCACTGAGTATATCTTACTCTCGGCCTCGTCAAGGATTTCTTCAAGCGGGAGTTCCTCTTTGTACCCAAGCTCGGAGACGAGGTCTGCAGTATGAATGAGATTCCTGAGTACATGCTTTTTATGCACTGTTTCTGCATAATATTTTGCATTTGCAGAGGAGGGAACCATTCCGGCAAGCTCTGCAAGATATGCACGACCACCTACTGAATCAAGGTGAGCACGCTCTTCGAGTCGCGCTGCAAGCGTTAGGAGGTCGATAGGCTCGTGTTTGCGATGAAGATCGAGCATGGAATCATAAATAATGCGATGTTTTTCCGCGTAAAACATTTCTGACTGCAGTGCGTCTGAAATTTCATAAAGAGAATCAGTGCGAATGAGAATTGCACCAAGAAGTGCTTGCTCTGATTCGATATGCTGGGGAGGAAGGCGAAGCCCTGTTGATGATGTGCTATTGGTAGAGAGATACGGGCTTTTCATGACTGTATTTTAGCATGTTGAAAAAATATGTCGCTACTTGAAATATGGGAGAACTCTGGGGGTAAACTGTGCATGAAAAGGGTACGATATCCCGTGCCTTACGTAATCTATGCTCTCTTGACTTTGGGGGAAATTGAGAGTTCGAATCCGAATTCAGTTCCATGGCACACACATACAAGCAATACATGAGAACACACGACACCTTTTCTGTCGGTGAATACATGATTTCGCAGGATTTACTGTTGGCAGGAGGGTTCTTGACTGATAGGATAGGAATATATGAGTGAGGGATTACCGAAACAAGAAGAAGGGTCAGTTCAGCCTGAGTTAACACAAGATCGGCCAGTGGTCAGTTATGAAAAAACTGAACGCTCAGAGTCTCACCGTGAGATAGCCTATCATCTCCCCGAAGAGGTCGCCGAAGATATGGGGCATCCAACAACGCGTAAGGGGTGGATCTTATATTGGAAAAATCGCCTAGAGAGCAAGCTGACGAGAAATGAGTACGCAGATTTGTGGAACGATAATCACGCTTTGATTATGCGAGTGAATCGAGAGGTTGAAGATGCTCACTATGTAGGGAGAAGAACTGCCGTCATGCAGCGACTTGCCGCGCAACTTGCAGAAATTGATGAGCGAATTGAGTATCCGGAAAACGAACTTGCATTACGCAAAGAAGTGTATTTCGATGAGAATACTGGTGCGCACTATGTAATAAATGAAAGCGGAGAGAGTTTTCCATTTCAGTTTCATGATGTTGGTCCTGACCTTGAATGGGGTGTCGCTTATCGTCCCTCATCAGAATTGTCTCATGAAGATTGGCGCAAAATCAGAAAGAGGAGCGCAATAGCTGAGGCACGAATGGCTATTGATAGTGTTGATAATGAGGAACTTGCAAAAAATGAAAGAATTTCTCTACCGACGACAACAATTAGCGGTGATTGGATTGAAAAAAGCTTTAACAGAGGAAATAATACTGGACTCCACGGGGTCATTGGGGAACGCATGGCGAAGAATGCTTTACTCAGGATTTCTAAGGCACAGCCGGAAATGGACATGAGGGTGGAAAATTCAAATGCACTTGAGGATGCTGAGTTGAAGTACGATTTCAAAGTAAAAGTGAATGTTCATCATAGGGGAATCGCTACTGAACCGGAGGATTTCAATCGAGAGGATTATGTAGCCCAAAAGAGAATGCTGGGGATTCAGTTTACTGTGGGGAAGGGGCTGGGAAAAGAGAATCAGATTGCCATTGCAAAAACCCAATTAGGCGATGAGCGAATGCATGGAAAAATTAAACACGAGGTGGATGATATTATTTTGGTGAAGCTCAATCTTGACGCTCGTAAGCGATATCAGCGTTGGCTTGATGATGGGAAACCTCCGGGTGGTCCGGAACGGTACATGGATAAGGCCGAAATTGCAAATCTGATTACCTTGGTAAGTAATGAGAAACTGACGAGGTGAATGCGGGAATTAAAGTTCTCGATGGCGTAATATTTCTTAGGTAATGTGCTAGTAACTTGGCCTACCCATGTTAGGTTGGGTACTGGTGTTCATTGAGATTTGCAATATTTTTTGTGATATAATTTATCCATGGACAAGAGCGTTGCCACATTCGGAGCGGGGTGTTTTTGGGGAGTCGAGGAGACTTTTCGTCAGCTTCCCGGCGTGACAGGCACTGCTGTGGGATATATGGGCGGTACGCTCGATAACCCCACCTATGAAGATGTGTGCACCGACAAGACCGGTCATGCTGAGGTCGTTCAAGTAACTTTCGATACTGAAAAGATTACTTACGACGAGCTTCTTAATGTGTTTTGGAAGTGTCACAACCCGACAACCATGAATCAACAGGGACCGGACCATGGGACCCAGTATCGCTCTATGATTTTTTTTCATACACCAGAGCAAGAAACTGTTTCGCGTTCCTCACGCGAAAAATTGGAGAAAAGCGGACGTTTTGGTGATCCCATCGTGACAAAAATAAAACCAGCCGAAACATTTTGGCGCGCTGAAGAATACCATCAGCAGTATTTGTCGAAGAAGGGGATTGCGGGTGCCTGTCATATCTAGTGGTGGGAATATGTTTTTCTGCAATCGATGCACTCTTGACTTGACACTTCGAGGGTTGGTAAGATGAAAAAGGTCCCGCACATTTCTTGGAGAAATATATGGCTTCATTACGCCCTCGTGTCGAGGATGCTGACGTTCCCCCAAAACAAACGTTTTGGGGTTTGAATCTGCAGACGAAATTTATCATTTTGCTCACGTCCCTTTGGATTTTTGTATATCCTTGGATTGAAATTGTCTCGCCATCATCTACTCGGTCACTGATATTGAATGGAGTTGGTGCCATCCTCACCGCACTCTGTTGTGTCGCTAGCTTGCTTGAAAAACTTTTGCAAAAGCAGGAATCAGATATTGAGAGGAAAAAACAATCAAGACAAATAGTAGACCAGTTCCAACTAACGAAAGGAATGCCAACTAAGGATACTTCGTCATCTTATCCACCTGGGAGTATGTAGGACTGGTGAGTTACAAATCCGATGCTTATTGCATCGGTTTTTTTATTGATTTTACTTGAATTTTATCCAATACCAAATTATGTAACTTCTGTCTATCGGCATACTTTACATAATACACATACGAGCGCCGGTCGCATGTTCTGCGATGTCACTTATGGTTTTTTAGAGTTTGTGAAAATTCACTATCGGGCCAACCCATGTAGTAGATATTCAGCAATGACAAGATGCGCCTACTTGAGAATAGCGGGAGACTCATCTATCGTTGGTAAGTCAGAGTCTTGTGAAAATTCACTACCGGGCCAGCGGTAGAAGAGTACTGGAATAAAGATAAGCGTGAGGACCATGGCGAAAGAGAGTCCAAACATGATGGTGAACGCGAGCGGACCCCAGAGCGCTGACACCATTGTGAGTGGTATCATTCCGATTACTGTCGTGATGGTGGTGAGGAAGATTGGGCGAAGGCGCACTGCGGAAGCATTTACTACCGCCTCGCGAAGAGAAGATATCTTGCCGTCTCGCAAAGTATGAAGGACCGAGTCGAGTAAAATAATGGCATGGTTGATAATCACGCCGGCGAGCGCAATTATTCCGAGCATCGACGAAAACGAGAGCGCCTGCCGAGAAATAGCAAGACCTAACAGTACGCCGATAAATGAAAGAGGAATGATAAAAATAAGATAGAGTGTAAAGCGGAAAGAATTGAACTCAAGGACAAGAATTGCAAGCGCAAGGAGCATTCCTGCGAGAAGGGCAAATCCCATTTCGCTAAACGTTTTGTTCACATCCGCGTTTTCACCTCCGTAATCAACGAGGATACTCGGATGGAGCTCCAGTGAATCGAGTTTTTTTCGAAAAGCACTTGTCACCTCCACGGCAGTCGCTCCAGTCGCAAGGTTCGCCGAAACGGTCGCAATACGTTTCCGGTCTTCATGACTGATGACTGCATGGCTCTGCTCCACATTTACTTTAATGAGTGAACCCATGATTACCGTTCCTTGTGAGGTCGCGATGGGAATCTGTTTGATACTGTCGATCGTTGTTTTATTGGTATCTTCAGGATTTACGAATGCACTATTAAGATCCAATTTAACAAGTACTCCGATATCATTTTCTTGCTTAGTAATTGTTGTTGCCCTTACTCCTGAAACCGCAGTGCGGAGGATTTGTGCGACGCGTTGAGCCGTGAGCCCTACAGCTGATGCCTTCGTGCGGTCTATGGTGATGGTAAATTGGCTTCCGTCATCACGCAGTGATGTAGTGACGTCGACTGCCCCTGGGGTTTTACCGAGTAACTCTTCGGCCTTTGTGGCTGCGACAGTAAGCGCATTCAGGTCGTCACCAAGAAATTTGATGAGCACGGGATTGCCCGACGGAGGACCGTTTTTGCCTTGCTCCACTTTGATGTCTGCACTTGTGACAACGGAGAGTGTTGCACGCAAATCGTCGACGATTTCCGTGGAGGTTTTGTTGCGGTCCTTCTTGAGAAGCACAGTGATATTTGCCAGTTTTGTTCCGCTTCCTCCGCCGTCTCCGCTAAAAGATGAGCCCGAACCGACTGTCGAAACAAATGACTCCGCGTATGGATATTGATATAAGAATTCCTCGACCTCACGCGTGGAGAGATCAGTAATTGCAAGAGGAGTTCCCTGTGGTTTCTCTATTGATATATAGATGAAGTCTTGATCGTCTTGAGGAAAGAAAGATACTTTCACAATTCCAGTAAGTGGTAGCGACAGTGACGCAACGAACAAGATTCCCATAAAGAGAAAAAAGCGATTTTGTAATTTTCGACTATCGAGAATACGGCCAAGAAATGATTTGTACCATTCTTGTATCTTCAGTGAATATTCTTCCTGTGCATTTTCAAAGCGGTTCTTGTGCTCTTTGGTAAAGATAATTGCCAAAAGTGGAACCATTCCAAGTGCTACCGCGAGTGACGCGATGAGTACGAAAATAAGAGTGAATGGTATCGAAGCGATAAATTTGCCGACGATGCCTGAAAGAAAAAAGAGCGGTGCAAAGAACGCAACCGTTGCCATGGTTCCCGCAATGAGAGGCCAAGCGTATTCGCGAATCGAGGCGACGGCTGCTTCATCAGCGCTCCCGTACTGCTTGAGTCTTGTATGAATTGCCTCAGTGATAACAATTCCGGAATCAACCAGGATTCCGATAGCTAAAATGAGGGAAAACAGTGAAAGAAAGTTAATTGTATTGCCAGAAACATAGAGACCAATGAATCCTATGACGAACGAAAGCGGAATAGAGAGTGCCGCTACGACCGATTCACGCCAGCCGATAGTAAGGAAGAGCATGAGCATGACAAGGGAAACGGTCTCGAGCCCGACTCGCGTGAGTTCCCTGAGGTCTTTTTGTACGAGCGCACCACGGTCAAATGACACCACGACGTCGGCGCCAGTCAGTAGGGTATTTTTGAGTTCTAGTATTTTCTTATTTACGTTTTTAGCGATGACGGTCACATCGCCTCCTGATTTCTTGTAAATGGAAAGGGTAATTGCTTGCGCTGAAGGAGCCCCTCCTACTGATGCTCTTGAAAAAGTCCGTGGTGATTCAAGTCCGTCAGCGATAAATGCTATATCACGCAAATAGACGGGAATCCCACCCTGCGACGATATGGTGATATCGGGAAGCTGGCCAGCATTGTCTATAGAGCCCGCAAATTTAACAGGATAATCGATATCGGCCACCGTGATATTTCCGATGGGAAAAGATGCATTCGCGCCACTAATTGCCGCCATCACTTGGTCGATGCTGATATTATATTTCTCAAGGAGCTGTTTCCTGAGAACGACTCCAATTTCTCGCTTTCGCGTTCCAGATATTTCTACCTTTGATACGCCGTTAATTTTTTTGAGTTCATTCTTTAGATCATCGGCAAGTTGTGTCAGCGTTAGCTGAGGAAGATCTGTTGAGGCAGAGACAATAAGAATGGGCTGGTCTGAAAAATTGACTCTTGTTACCGTCGGAGCATCTGCCTCAGTAGGAAGAGATACCTTCACACGGTCTACCGCATCCTTGAGATCTTGGATCGATTTATCAATATTTGCTTTTGCATTGAACTGAGCGGTAACGATTGAGACACCCTCTCGAGAGGACGAGGTCACCTTGTCTATGTTTTCAATATTGGCGATTTCATCTTCCAATTTATTGCTGATGAGTTTCTCTGTGTCCTCAGCATTTGCGCCACGAAGTGTGGTCGATACGATTCCAATAGGAATAACAACTTCTGGTGCTGATTCTTTTGGAATAGCGGATAGCGAAAACAACCCACCTATAACAAGTGCTGCCATGAGCAAATATGTGAATGCGCGTTTTCGCAAGAAAAATATCCAGAGATTGTGCATACAAAATTATTTTAGTGATACAACCATTCCATCCTGCAGACCCCTAGCATCCGTGACAATCATCATTTCCGGAGTCAGACCTGCTGATATTTGCACTTCATCGCCCAAGAGTGAGCCAAGAGAGACTGAGTGAGCCACCAGTGTGCTCGATGCAGATACGGAAAATACCACAGCGCCGCCTGGGGTAATTTTTAGTGCCGAAAGAGGAATCTTGTTTTCCCCTTGTATCGCTTGCTTGATTGCACGATTTGCACTAATGCGTACCGATGCTCCATTCGTGAGAAGTGCAGTTCCATTGGTAATACCGATGCGCACTTCGATTTTGTTCGTCTTTGGATCGAGTGCTGGCGCGATGCGCGTGATGACCCCAGTACTCCCACCTTCAATCGTCACTGTGCCTTCGACAACGAGAAATTGAGCGTCTTCTTCCGTTACATATGCGATTATCTCAAGTGTTCCGTTGTTCGAAACAACGGCAACCTCAGTGTATGGAGAGACAAAATCACCGGTACTAATGGAGAGCGAATTGATTGTTCCTCCAATAGGACTCCGGACGATAGTTTGTTCTAGTCGCGCTTGTGCGCCGCGCAAATTTCCTAAGGCGGATTTTACCTGCCCATCAGCAGAACTTCCAGAATCTGTTCCAATGGTAGAGGAATTGATTTCTGCTATCTGATTTGCAGAGAGGCTTGCATTTAGTGCCGTTCTTGTTCCGGAGATGACGGAAAGAGCACTAGTTACGCTTGCGCGCGCGACGCCAGTGCTCGCCTTGAAGCCCTCGATGGTTGCTTGGGAAACATTGTTGTCCGCTAGCGACCTACTCCATGCGAGCGATAAGTCATTGAGATAATTCTTCACTACGTTCACTTCTGACTCAACCGTGTCGAGTTCTGCAATGAGGGAATCATTCGAGGTTAATGAGCGGTTTCTTATCTCACGCTCTCGAAGCATTGTTTCAATATTGATGCGAGCATTTTCGATTTGAAGGACTAACTTTGCATCATTCACAGTAACCTTTAACTTCGCTTCGCGAGTTAGGGGATTGTTCCATGCCGTATCGGTTTTCGTATGGATCGCATCATCGAGTATGGTATAGGTCGAGGCAATTGCGTTCATGGTGGAGTTCTTTGATTCTATTTTCAAATTCGGCAATGACAGAGCCGGCAGGCACATAATCTCCGAGTTTTTTATGGACGGCCAATATTTGCCCTCCGATTTCAGCGCGTATGATCGCTTCATTGCGGGAGGTTACGGTTCCAAGAAGCTCTATGGGAACTACGCTTGCTGAGAGGTCGGCGACGCGCGATACGAGAACTAGACGTTCCACGAGAACTTCATTCCTTATATCAGTCGGAGTGCCTGTTCGGATAAAGAATACGATGATAAGTACTATTGCGAGAATTATCGCTATCCACATTATCCGTGATAATCCCCAAAAATTGCTCACCGTATTTTTCGCATAACTTTTCAGGGTCTCAAAAAGTGTTTTCATGGGTAACTTGGTTATGGTTTGGGTTTCAGTTTGACCCTGACTGTCTTGAATGCTTTGGTGATCAGTTCCCGACTGGAAACCGGTATGTCATCAAATACTTCTTTGAGTTCAAGTTCGATGAGCGCATGTGCGTCCATAAATGCCCGTGATCCCCGAGGAGTCATCGTGAGAATATGCTTTCTACGGTTCTCCGGGTCTTCTTTTCTGATGAGATAGTTCATTTCGGCGAGTTGGGCAATGTGTCGAGAGACTGTTGCTTCCGTGATGTGCAAAAATATTGCGATAGCGCTCTGCGAAGTGCGTGCATTGCAATGTAGTCCAAGTAAAATAAGAAACTGGGAGAAGGTAATCCCGTTTGCTTCGTGGAGTTTATGCTCCAATCTTTTTTCCACCGAAAAATATGTCTGATGAAGCGAATACATAAAACTCTTGGACCAGTCCAGGTCGGGGCAATTTGATTTCATGATAACGCAAAGGTTAGCATAACAAGTGTTAAGATGCAATGAAGGCCGCTTGGGCTTACTGACTTTCTATGGGCACTCGATCGGCCCTCCTGCGGATAGTGGAACTATCCTCGGTGCTGATCTGACTAGTAAAAGTGTACAATGAACAGGATTGAGCATCGTGCTGGTCGAGACTTTGAAAAGACATATCCCACCTCTTTAAAGTGGGAAATTGGTCATTCCGCTGGTTCCAATTTCAGTTTCTGATGCATAAAATACAAGTAACCTTGTTTCGGAGGAGTTTTATATTTTTTCCAACATTTGGCCGTCAGGGGTGTCTTTGACGTCGTAGCCGAGTTTTTTAATTGTATCTCGTAGACGGTCGGATTCAGCGAAGTTTTTTTCGCTCCGTGCCGCTTGGCGGAGAGTCAAGAGTGAGTTTACTCCCGCAGGCACAGCATCGCGCATCTCGCTCATGTGTGAGTGAATCAGTGCAAGTCCCAGACCGAGTACTTTATCCATTTTCATGAGCGTTGCATATTTGTCGGCATCAGTAATGCTCGCGTCTTTCATGAGTTTCCAGACGAGTGCTATCGCATTTGCAGTATTTAGGTCATCATTGATCTCCTCGGTAAATTCGCTGATATACGATTCGATGGGAGCGTCGCTTTCCGTATTCGGAAGAGTGAAAACAAAATTAGTCAGTCTATTGTAGGCGGATTGCGCACCAGCGAGAGCTTCCCAAGTGAAGTTTGCTTGTGTGCGATAATGCGCAGTGAGTAGCCAGTAGCGATAGGCGAGGGGAGGGATACCGCGCTCATGGATGTCGATGAGTCGATAGGTATTGCCGAGAGACTTAGACATTTTTTCTCCATCAACAAGGATATGGGCATTGTGCATCCAGAATCGGGCATATGGTTTTCCTGTCGCACATTCACTTTGGGCTATCTCGTTCGTGTGGTGCACGGGAATGTGGTCCACCCCACCCGTGTGAATGTCGATCGTTTCCCCAAGATACCGCATGGCCATTGCTGAACATTCAATGTGCCAACCAGGGAAACCCTTACCGAAAGGGGCGTCATAACCGAGTGTTTCGTTGAATTTCCATATGGCAAAGTCTGTTGGGTGCTTCTTTTCACCGACATCGATACGCACGCCGGCTTGCATCCCCTTAATGTCCAGTCGAGCAAATTCCGCATAACGCGGAAATTTTTCCGTATCGAAATAGATACCATCCGATGTCTTGTAAGTAAAACCTTTTTCACCGAGCGTGGCGACTAATGCGATATCTTCGGCGATATGGTCTGATGCTTTGGGGTATGCGGTAGCAGGAAGGATGCGAAGTGCTGCGAGGTCAGTTTTGAATTGACTGGTATAATATTCACCAACTTCGCGCATCGCGTCTGTGGTTAGCGGTTTTCCTTCGCGCCGAAGCGCTTGTGTCATTTTGTCTTCGCCCGCATCTCCGTCGTCGACGAGGTGTCCGACATCGGTGATGTTCACAATCTGTTTCACGGTATATCCGTTCCATTCGAGTGTGCGGCGCAAGATGTCGGCGAAAACATACGAACGCAGATTACCCACGTGAATGTAGTTATAGACTGTGGGCCCACAGTTGTACATGGTTACTACAGGAGGGTTAAGTGGATGAAAATCAACCAAAGCATGTTTCGCTGTATCAAAGAATTTTAACACCATATACTAAATCCATTTTTTATATTTGAAATATGCAAGTGTCGCGAGGCCAAAGATGCTCATGAATGCAAGAATGACCCAGAAGTCATTATCCATTCCAACAATAGGTGTGTGTTTCGTATTCATTCCAAAGAGTTGTCCGATAAGTGCTGCTGGAAGAATCAAAAAAGTCGTCGCGGTGAGCACTTTCATGATCTCGTTCGTTTTTGTGGTGAGCAAGGAATCATTTGTCGTACGCAATTCACTCAGCACTTCTCGCTCATCCTGGAGCACTTCCTCGACTTTTAAAAATTCTCCCATGATGTTTTCGCTGTAATGTACAAAATCATTACCGAAAAAGTCTTCGGAGGAGCGAGCGAGCGACTGAAGTACTCCGCGATGCATGCGAAGTGCGCGATGAAACTCGAGCAAGTCGCGATGAATCATGGAAAGCTCGGCTACCATCTCGCGCTCTTCTCCGTTGAATATTCTATCTTCGACAGATTTCAGAGAATCGCCAATCATGGAGAGTTCATGTCCGAGAGAAGAGTATATCTTCCTGATCATATAAAAAAACAAGAATCCGGCGTGGTCACCAATATCACTTCTGTCTAATATTGAGTTGACTTCGAATACTTTCGAAAACTTGTGGAGCGGATCAAGCAGTTCATATCGTACGGTAATAAGAAACTGTTTTCCGATAATAAAGTCTACTTCCTGAGATTTCGATTTATGTGAATGGCGAATAGCAGGGAAGTGAAGAATGAGATAAATAAAGTTCTCATATTGATCGACCTTGGGGCGAAGGGATGGACCGAGGAGTTCATCGGCAGCTATTGGGTGAATATCAAATTCTTCCATAATCTGGCGTACCTCCTCATTGGTTGGCGACTCCATGTCTACCCACGTGAGCGCATGGTATTTGTATCTTGATATCATTGTCATCATTATACGATGGCCTCACTGCTTTGGCTATAAACTTTTCACCCAAAGTGACGTTGTTTGACCTATTGTTTCGTCTCTGGGATAATGAACGCCATGCGTGATTCGAAACAACACTATCGCCGCGTTGGAATTGCGGTGATTCTCGGCGTCATACTTTTTGTCGGCGGATATGAGATGGGGTCAAACGAAGGTGATGCGCTCCCAAGTATTCCATTATCAGGGGTGCTCAATTTTGCCGAGCCAGATGGAATGAATGCGGTATCGGATTCTTCCAATTTGGCGGAGCTAAAGACATGTATTGATGCGAAGGGGGCTGAAGTCCCTTGCCTCATGGATCGCACAGAGATATCAAGCAAGAGTGACGCTCCTGCTGATTTTTCACAATTTTGGAAAGTATGGAATGTTATCAATGACAAGTATGTTCCAACAAAACATGCCGCTGTTTCAAATCAGGAAAAAGTATGGGGGGCGATTGCCGGTCTCGCAAACTCGCTTGGTGATCCATATACCTATTTTCTTCCGCCTCAAGAAAAAACGTTATTCGAGCAAGAAGTGTCTGGTTCTTTTGGTGGTGTAGGAATGCAGATCGGAATGAAGGATGGGATTGTTACTGTTATCGCGCCTCTAAAAGGTTCTCCTGCGGAACGGGCAGGAATCATGAAAGGAGACAAGATCTATCGTGTAGACGGAGCGACGACGACGGAAATTTCACTCGATAAAACGCTCTATCTTATCCGAGGTGAGATTGGAACGCTTGTACATCTCACGCTTTATCGCGAGGGAGTTGATGAGCCAATCGAAGTATCTGTGATTCGCGAGGTCATTCAAATACCGACCATCGACACCGAAAAGAAAGGCGATGTTTTCATCATCCGACTGTATGGATTTCCTGCCACCGGAGCTGATCTTTTCCGTGGCGCCCTTAAGGATTTTGCCGACTCTGGATTGAACAATCTCGTTCTCGACCTCCGTGGAAATCCGGGCGGATATCTTGAGGTTGCCGTCGATATGGCAAGCTGGTTTCTCCCCGAGGGAAAAGTAGTGGTTCGCGAAGAAGAAAAGAACGGCGCAGGTCAAGTCTATCGGTCGAAAGGCTACAATGTCTTTGGTGATACATTTCACTTTGTTATTTTAGTCGACGGTGGCTCTGCGTCAGCTGCAGAAATTCTCGCAGGAGCATTAGCGCAACAGGGTGTCGCGACCCTTGTGGGTACGCAAACTTTCGGAAAAGGTTCAGTCCAAGAGCTTGTCGCCATAACGCCCGATACATCACTCAAGGTTACCATTGCGCGCTGGATCACCCCGAATGGTACCAATCTCTCCGCGGGAGGCATCATCCCGGATGTAGTTGTCGAACTGACAAAAGAGCAGGTAGAAGCAGGAGAAGATCCCCAGCTTGATAGGGCGATAGAAATCCTTCATTCTGGCAAGTTTCCCGTACAGCAAGCAGGGAACATTATGGCGACACCGTAGTAATACCTGTTTTAATTTTCACACCTTGTCTTTTTGTAGGATATCCGTATACTGGTCTCAACATCTTAATAACCGCGGAACCGCTCCGGTTTCGGGATGTCTTATACGAACTAAATACGTATTTTTATGAAAGTTATATTATTGTCGGACGTTCCAAAAGTTGGTAAGAAATATGCCATTGTTGATGTTGCGCCGGGTTATGCTCGCAACTTTTTGCTTGCACGAAGTCTCGCAGAGGCAGTCACCCGCACAAACGGTAAGCGCATAGCCGAGCTTTCGAAGAAGCGTGAGGTTGAGAAGAAGAAGCAGGATGATCATCTCGACAAGTCACTTTCGGGTCTGAAGGATGTCGTGGTATCGCTTACGCGAAAGGCAAATGAGGAGGGTCATTTGTATGCCGGTGTGACAAAGGAAGAACTTGCCATGGAGCTCGGAAAGATTGTTGGCGTCGCGTATTCAGAGGAGAATATCGACATCGAGAAGCCCATCAAAGCTGTCGGCGAATTTCCTATTACCGTTGTTGTGGGAACAAAGAAGGCTGAGTTTACACTCAAGGTAGAGGCGGAAGGTGCGGTGACTGATGAGGGTAAGTAGATTGAAGTAAACAAAAACAAAAATCGCCCTGATGAGCGATTTTTTGTTTTATCCAAATTTGTTTCTTCTGACTCTACGACTTAATTAACCGAAACCATCTTCTTTGAGAGTGTTTTGCCATCGAAGCGTGTTTTTCGGACGTTCTTGAACGTCACTTTACCATCTACCATTGAGTAGAGAGTGTGATCCTTTCCCACCTTCACGTTTTTTCCAGGTACAACACGTGTACCGCGCTGGCGTACCAAGATATTTCCAACAGAAGCAACTTGTCCGTCGTGAAGTTTGACACCAAGATATTTTGGATTTGAGTCGCGTAGATTTTTTGATGAACCACCTGATTTCTTTGTTGACATATGTTTGGTATCTCGTAAGATTCGTGTATAAATTGCGTCACATGACATTAGCAGAAACCCTGAACAAAATCAAGTATTATCCGGATCTGACCAAAGACACCTTTGTTGTTTTGGTCGTTATATTGGTGGCTTTTGGGTCTTTTCTGGCCGGTCGATATGCTGCGATAGAAGAGGGGAGAGTCAGTGCTTTGCGTATTTTGGATAATACTCAAGATGGAGCGAATCAGGCGTCCATTGTGACATTTCAGGTGAAAGATGGTGTAGGGGAAGTTGGCACGCTAGAGCCTTCGCAGAGCGAGATTGAGGGAATGTATGTGGGTGCAAAATCAGGTAAGACGTACTATTTGCCATGGTGTGCAGGGGTGAAACGCATTAAGGAGGAAAATAAAATTTGGTTTGCTACGGAAGTAGATGCAAAAGCAAGAGGCTATTCACCGACCGTGAGCTGTAAGGGGATGTAATCTTTTTGAACCTCTTCTTTTGTGAGTATGCTTGCATAACGTATGGCGATTTATGTTTGACACAACATTCACTTCAACCGTATACTACAACACCACATTGCCCAACGAGATATTTCATTAAAGAACGTTTGAATGGAACGATGCGTTTCGGTGAATTAGAAAAAACGCTTATCGGTATTTCACCCAGAACTTTTTCGATGCGACTCGCAAGTCTCGAGAAGTTTGGCATCATTGACCGTAAGGTGTATCCAGAAGTGCCACCTCGCGTTGAATACAAACTCTCAGCTTTGGGTAAAACACTTGAGCCAGTATTAAAGACGATGAACAATTGGGGAATCTCGTTTCGAGGCAAATAGGTGATAATGTCGCAACTTTACGAATTCCTGATATACTCGAAATTACTCTGGCTACCCGAAGAGATATGGGAATATCCCACGGGCTAGGTCGGATAGTGGTAGTCTACATGCATATCGGGATAGAGTGCATGCGCTGATAATATAAAATAGTGTAAAGTGAAGTAGTACGTTCGGGCTATCGGATGGTGTGAGCTCTGGTTAGGGAACCCATTCCTATGGGACCCAGAGCGCAAGACCTTTTGCGATGGTTTCGAGTGAGGCTTTGCAAACGAGGAAAACATCCAAAAGGTGTAAAGTTCCTGTAAGGAAAGTCTACATGCATATCGGGATAGAGTGCATGCGCCAACAATGTAAATTAGTGTAAAATGAAGTAGTACGTTCGGGCTATCGGTGGTGGTTGACTATATGCATATCGGGATAGAGTGCATGCGCCGATAATATAAAATAGTGTAAAATGAAGTAGTACGTTCGGGCTATCGGATAGTGGTAGTCTACATGCATGGGGTGCATGCGGCGGCAGTTCGATTCTGCCTAGCCCGACAAATATGAAGGAACTTGAATTAATCGGCGACGCGAGAACTTGCTCATCTGCTTTTTTCGTTCGCGAAGGGATGATATTACTAGGTTTGCGTCACTACACGCCAGATAAGTGGAAGGCCATATCCGTTTGGACAACGCCAGGAGGTCGTTGTGACGAAGGTGAGGTGTTGGGTCAAAATTTGATTCGAGAAACAAACGAAGAAACGGGTATTCAAAATTTTTCTGTAAAAAAATATTTAGGAAATTATTCAGGCGCTAAGGAGGGGGATATCGTACATGTGTTTCACTGTGAAACTGATCAAGAAGCGAGGCTCATGGAACCGGAGAATTTTTCAGAATGGAAATGGTTTCCTATTGGTATGCTCCCTGAAAACACGATCAGCCCACATATAAAAAGAATGTTGAATTTGTTAATACAATAAGACATGAAATTCCCAAGTAAAATCATCGTGACCGATCAAATAGTTAATTGTGCTCAATTTTCAGATGCAACTAAAGCATCCGTCATTGATTTTACGCAACACCTTCTCGAAGACTTTCAAAAAAACGGTATGCATCGGCAGATTGTTGGCATCGCGGGGCCTTCCGGAAGTGGTAAGTCGACCCTCTCTGTTCTTGTAAAAGAGATAGGCAAAGAAATTTCGTCGGAAGTTGATATTGTACCTATCTCGATCGATGCATTTCATTTTTCAAATGAGTATCTTCGCGCCACTAATGCTGACGGTAAAAATTTGATAACGGTTAAGGGAAGATTCGATACTTACGATGTTCCTGCGCTCATTGATCACTTGGGTGCTTTTTTGCGAAACGAATCAATAAGTTTTCCCGAGTATTCACGTACGCTGCACGAAGCACGAGGAAATGCTGTCACGATAACCCAAAGACCGACACTGCTCTTGCTCGAAGGATTGTGGCTGCTCTATGGTGAAGCGGGGTGGGGGAATGTCACACCATTACTCGGATCTTCTTTTTACATTGATGATACTGAAAAACATTCTCGCTTGCGGACTATTGCGCGGCATATGTTCGGAGGAAGAACTGAGGAAGATGCGGTGCGTCATTATGAAGAGAGTGACGTTCTCAATAGAGCCTTAGTCATTGAAACTCGTATTTGTGCTCACAGAATTTTCACCTGGCCGGCTTAAGATATCTTTATGTGAGCAGATTATGGAAAATTGTCAGTACACGTATTCTGTTCGTGGCATTGACGCTCATCTTAATTATATTGTCTAATATTTTAAGAGGGGAGCAAGACAAACAGAAATTGTCCGCTCAAACTCCCGAAACAATAAATCACTCATCGACTACTATGAAGATTACCAGTTCCGCATTTGTCGAAAATAGCACCATACCGAAGATGTACACTTGCGACGGAGTGAACATTAGTCCACCGGTTGAGTTTTCTGATGTGCCCGAGTTCGCGAAGTCACTCGTGCTCATCATGGATGATCCAGACGTCCCGACTAACATTCGATCAGATGGCATGTTTGACCACTGGGTTATGTATGACATCGCATCCACGCTCAAGGGTGTTGCAGAGGGCAAATTTGAAGGTACTCAGGGGGTAAATGGTACAGGAAAAACCGGTTATACTGGACCGTGTCCGCCTGACCGCGAACATCGATATTTTTTTAGACTGTATGCAATCGATATTAAACTTGGACTGTCAAAAGGAAAGACAAAGTCGGAGATTCTCGAGGCAATGAATGGACATATCATTACGACCGCTCTGCTTATGGGGAGATACAATAGGAGTAGGGAATGAGGAATGACAGGCTGTGAGGCCTGGTGGTGTTTTTTGATGATACGTCGCACAATATATCTTTTGCGACGCAATTATTAATGCGTTGCAAAAGAACCTATTATCCGACATATTTCCATTATGTTGGACAATAGGCTTTGCGACATACACTTAAGCTTCCTGCACTAATAAATGCATCGCAAAAGATAACGGAGATTGTGCAACAGCATTGAGGACAAAGCCGTCGCACAATCTCCTTTTGGTCCCCTACTGAGTGATTATTGCACCGGTGTTGAGGTAGACTGCGGCGCAGGTAGTAACGCTTCACTACGGACGACATAACCATGCTTCTGGAACCATGCGGGTGCGCCACTTTTGTCTACGAGCGCAATTAAGTCGACGTTGAAATAATAGACCAATCCTGCGAAAACCATGAACGTAAGGAGTAGTTTTATCATATGTTCTAATTATACCCCTTCTTTTTGTCAGAGATAGTCCATTGCATCCAAATATGCATTTGCGGGTGCGAGTGGAAGACGAAATATTGCTCCTTTGCAGGATTTACTAGGCATATTCTTTACTTCGACAGCACTCGAAACATATACCGTGAAATGTAGGTGTGGTCCCGTTGAGTAGCCTGTATTGCCGCTATAACCGATGGTATCTCCGACAAGCACTTCCTTGCCTGCACCTACTTTTATTAGCTCAAGATGACCATAAAGGGTTGAAAGTCCGTTCTTGTGTTTTATAAGTATCCAGCGGCCGTAGGATGCGCCAGGACAGGCTTTGTCGGTATCTCCAGTAGCGACGACCGTGCCATCTGCGGCAGCCTTTATGATCGTCCCAGGAGTGGCTCGAAAATCCGTGCCATTATGCGTACCGGATACATATAACCTCCGTGCGTCAACCGTTTTACCAAATCGTTGGGTGATAATTGGTTCTTCCACCGGAAATTCAAGTACCTTTGTACCGGGTTTTGGAAAACTTGTCGGATCGATAGCAACGCGAATCTGGGCCTCGAAGTCATCTATTTCTTTTTCAAATTGTTTTTTACTCGCTTCGCGCTCGGCCAATATTTTTTTGTAGTTCGACTCCTGATTCTTTGTGGCGGAGAGCAAGCTGACCTGTTGCTTGCGCGCACCATCAGCGACTTGTTTTTGGTCTGAAAGTTGAGTGTTGAGTCCTGTTAGTTTTTTTCGCTCATCAAGATAAGATGCTTTTGACGTGCTCATTTCCTCTTTTAACTGCTCGAGGCTCAGTATGCTATCGCGAACAGCATTTTGCATACGCGCCATATCATCTACGTCTTCGAGAAATGATGAAAGTGAAGTGTTCGACAGGAGTATCTCAAGCATTGTGTCCGAGTCTGTCTGGTCAATACGGTGGATAATATCTGCGATAAGATCCTTGTTTCTGTCGATGCGTTGTTGTTTTTGTGAAATACCATCATTGAGCTTTGTAATCATGCCTCCTGCGCGGTCGATTTTTGCTTGGGTGAGTTGAATATCTTTCGCGAGTTTCGCTCGCGAGAGGTCAAGAGTTTGTACTGCGTTCTGTAGCGTTGCTTTTTGATTGCCAACATTCTCAATGCGTATTTTATATTCCGCAATCTCTTTTTCGAGCTGCTCAATGTCACTTGCGCGAGAAGAAATATTTTGTTTGAGTTCGTCTACAAGAGAAGTTTGCGCGAACACACGAGTGCTCATGGTTATGATCAGGTACATTAATCCGAAAAGTAGCACGAACCCCATTACGGATGAAAATGCAAAATGGTAGGATGTCGCCTTCCTACTCATGATGAAGTGCAATCGCGAATGTTATGCGGCGTAAAGCCTCCGCTTTTCCGAGAATCGATGCGAGCTGAAACGGGTCCGGCGATTTCTCGCGACCAGAAAGGGCAAAACGAAGCGGCCAAAGCACCTGTCCCCTTCCCTCGGCTTCCGCATAGCTCCAAATTGCTTCTTTTACAGATTCTTTTGAGAACGATCCCTCGTCCATTTCGTTGATGATATCGCGTACCTTAGCGAGCCTTTCTGTGAGTTTTGCGGGGTCACGTTCCTCCTTCCAAAAAAGCATATTTTTTTCATATTCCGGTTGGGTAAAGTAGTACCCCAGTTCTCCATTTGTGTACATTTCGCGTAGTTCACCAAAATGGCTAATACGCTCAAGTAATATAGGGGCGATGTGATTGCGCTTTTCATTATATCCAGCGAGCGTTTTTATTTCGTCCGGCATGAATTGATTTATCATGGCGAGTTGAGCATTAGGCTCCATCTTCTTGATGTACTCCTTGTTCATCCACTCGAGTTTTTCTGGATTAAACACTGCTCCTTGTTTTTGCATGCGCTCAAATGAAAAGGCCGCAGTCAATTCTTCGAGTGAAAAAATTTCCTGCTCCGTGCCGGGGTTCCATCCGAGTAGGGCCATGAAATTGAGCAAGGCCTCAGGTAAATATCCCTCGTCGCGGTATTCAAGAGCGGGGCGAACAAGCGGGTCACGTTTTGAAAGTTTTGCACGCTCACCGTTGAGGATAACAGATGCGTGAGCATATTTGGGGCGTGGTGCACCAATTGCCTCCTGAATCAGAATTTGACGCGGAGTGTTTGAGACATGTTCCTGACCCCGAATGATATGAGTCACGCCCATCTCGAAGTCATCGACGACAACCGTTAAGTGATAGAGTGGGCTATCAAAATCGCGTGCAATGACAAAGTCACCGAGTTCTTCTGTGTTGAAGGTAATATCACCGAGGTTCTCA
>LCOM01000023.1 GCA_000999395.1 Parcubacteria group bacterium GW2011_GWA2_47_7 | reverse complement strand
TAAACCACCTGCGGAGATGAGAGGATTCGAACCTCTGGTGGGGTTACCCCCACGCCACATTTCGAGTGTGGTGCCTTCAACCGCTCAGCCACATCTCCATATTTCCATCAAAACGAGTGCACCTGAAAAATCTACCACACATATCTAGATTTTTCCAGACGTTATGCTAGTATGTTGCTCACAAGGCCTCATCGTCTAACGGTTAGGACAGCACCCTTTCACGGTGTAGATCCGGGTTCGATTCCCGGTGAGGTCATTGATTTGAAAACGAGCTCCACTGGGAGCCGTTTTCATTCAATGACCTCAAGAAAGTGCCCTGCGGCACTTTCGACGAGAATCGAAGGGCTTTGCGATAAATACGAAGAATTCATATTCTGAGTATTTCGCAAAGGCATACTGTTCTCGTAGAGAAAGATTCCCGGTGAGGTCTTCAGTAGAAAAAACAGCCCGTGGGGCTTTTTTCTTAAATCATTTAAAAAAATATAGGCCTTGACTAAATCCAAATACTAATGTAAACTTGAGATATGAATATAAAATTTTTACCACTTCTCCTACTCGCTCCCCTTGTCGTCTCGGCGCAATCATCCAGCCCAATAAGCAACACGATTGTTCTCATTGGAGATATTGCAGGTCAGCTTATCCCGCTCATGATGGCGCTTGCTGTACTCATGTTTTTTTGGGGCATTCTTAAATTCATCGCGAATATCGGTGACGAAGATGCACGAAAAGCTGGAAAATCAATGATGGTCTGGGGTATGATCGCGCTCTTCGTTATGGTTTCTTTTTGGGGAATCATCGGTTATGTCCAAGAATCACTTGGCCTTCAGGGGGTTCCCGTTGTAACAAGCGAGGCACCGACATTCTCAAACCCGACTCCTGGGTCAACACCGTAAACGTTCCCAAAAAAACTTCGGGGTTACACTTAGATTTCTCATAGATACACGCTTCTCCAATTGCTGATGTATTTCAATCAGAGTACATTTGCGCGCCCGCATGGGCGGAGGTTCGTGACATGTGATACACATGCTGTTTGCTTGCGCCACACCATATCCTCTGCTAGCTTGTATGGCAGAAGTATATTGAAAGGGAGAGCATGTTTGTCACACCACCTCTTGAGAAATTTCTTGAACGCGTGAGTGAAATTTGCACACAAGAAACATCAGCAGATCCCACAGGCTGGACACTTGAAAATCCGATGTGGGGGCACTGCGCCATTGTCACCGTACTAATCCAACAACTCTACGGTGGAGATATTTGGCAAGCTTCACTTACTCATATTCCGCAGCTGGCGCATCTTCACCGTCATTACGGTAATAGGCTGACCTCAGGAGCAATGATTGATGCAACAGCTAGGCAATTTGGCACAGATTACCCTGTGATGACCCCGATACTTTCAACGCGAAATCATATACTCGCCGATGAGAGCACCGACGCTCGCTTCAGGATATTGCAAAAGCAATACATTGGCCTTGCGTTTAGCATTTGTATGCGTGAGCGTGTGAAAAATAAATCAAACGAGCTCTGTGTTCGAATTGAACGCCGTAAAAAATAGCCACCGACAAGGGTGGTTTTTGTTTGCCCCGGACATCAAAATCCGCTAGTATAGCGCTACCCCGAAGCAAAGAAAGAACTTGCTACAGGGCGAGAGAAGGTATACTTTCCGAAATCGCGCGAACCGCACATTATGAAAATCTTATCCATAGAAACCAGTTGCGACGAAACCGCCATCGCCATCATTGACACTGAAGGAGAATTTCCTGCATGCACATTTACGATACTAGCCAATCAGACACTGACACAGATAGAGATGCACAAGCAGTATGGGGGTGTATTTCCGATGGTCGCAAAGCGCGAACATGCACGCACACTCGTTCCACTCTTGAAGAACGTCCTCAAGGAAGCAGGGCTTTACAAAGTAAGTAGCCGCCACGTGCTCGAAAGTCCACTTCGAAAAGAATTTGCACACATGCTGGAGCGCGAACCCGAGCTTTATGCACAGTTTATTTCAGAGATACCAAACTGGAATCCGCCAAACATCGACATGATTGCGGTCACGAGTGGACCGGGTCTTGAACCTGCACTCTGGGTCGGTATCAACTTCGCCAAAGCACTGTCACTTGTTTGGAAAATACCGGTACTTCCCATCAATCACATGGAGGGCCACATGCTTACCCCGCTCCTTGAGACAACCGACGGAGGCATGCGTTTTGGTAATATCAACTTTCCTGTTCTTGGACTCCTTGTCTCGGGAGGGCACACTGAGCTTATCCTTATGAAGGAATGGGGAGCATACGAATTGCTTGGCGAAACAAAAGACGATGCCGTTGGTGAGGCTTTTGATAAGGTTGCACGAATTCTAGGCCTCCCCTACCCCGGTGGACCAGAAATCGCACGGCTTGCACTTCTTGGTACTCCAGGAAAATTCACGCTTCCGCGCCCGATGCTTCACGCACAAAATTTTGATTTTTCTTTTTCAGGCTTGAAAACTGCGGTGCTTTATTTAACGAAAGATCTCGGCACTCTTTCAGATGAACAAAAACAGGACATCGCGCGCGACTTCGAAGACGCCTGCGCCGAAGTACTTACTCATAAAACACGACGTGCGGCTGAGGAATATGGAGCTGAAACGATTGTCGTCGGTGGTGGTGTCTCAGCAAACATGCGGCTGCGCGAGGTACTCACTACGACCATGCGCGAAACTAATCCTGAAATTTTGGTCTCCTTTCCAGGTGCATCACTTTCAACCGATAATGCACTCATGATCGCCGTCGCAGCCGCAACGAGACAAAAACACTCAAGGCAAAAAAATGTTTTGTATCGAAAAACTACCCGCTACTTCTTTTGAGGAAAGGCAAAATTCAAATAATCTTTTTCCATTCGTGCGCCGGAAATGACCGGCAAAAACCCCTGCATCTGTTTTTTCCACTGCGCAATTCCCCCATCCGTCGCCAGCATATTTCCCGCTTCACGCATTGACTCATAAAGCGACTCTACTTCTTCGGTAAATGTGTCGCCTTTTATTTCCAAAAATGGCTGTATATGGTGCTCGTCCCCACGCGCTCGTGCCACGACCTCAGTATCCGCAGCCCCTCCATCCGAGGTCGAAATGAGAATTGCATTGCCGATAACATCTTTCTCCCATGATGTACCACACGCCTCGGTGCTCATGCGCACTCCCTGCTCATCGCGCACGCGCGGATTATTGATGGAAACATCTGCACCTTGAGCACACGCACGTGCAAGCACCTCATCGTAATTTTGTATAAAATGCACACGTTTCTTGAGGCCGGGATTTTGATCGACAAGCTTCAATATCCGCGTTATCTCTTCCTGCATTGGCTTGTCCGATGCATGCGCCTTTCCCGCCATCACGATGTACCCATTTGTTTCCTCCAAAATCTCAAGTAATTTTGCTGGATTTTCAAACATCATTCCCGGACGCTTATATTCCGCGATGCGTTTTTTCCAATTAAATATCTTTGCATCATCGGGAATTTGCACTTCTTCGTTATATTGGTTTTTTCTGCCCGCGAGTGTCTCCCTTAATCGGCGACGCCCTTCGCTCTTTATTTCTTTTATTCGCTCAGGGTCCGCATGTGCTAATTTTTCTTTAAAATCTGCAGTCGGCAAATCAAATTCATCAATTACTCCGATCTCGTGATAATACAGAAGCAACTCGGGGTCGGCCCAGCGTGTCATCGAGATCCCGTTCGTAATGCCTTCAAAGGTAACGGGATTCCCATCATAGTCCTTATATACCTTACTCGCCTCGCGCGCATGAATCAGACTAACGCCATTCATCTTACCCGCAAGCTCAATTGCAAGTGTACTCAATTTTATTTTTCCGCCCTTACCCTCAATCTTCTTCGTCAACCACTCTACTATCTCAGCATGCCTAATGTTGGGTATGACAAATTTTTCAAACTGCGAAAGAGTAAACTCTGCTTCGACCGCCTGCACCAATGTATGATTAGTGTAAATCGTTTTTTCCTTAGTTTCCTCAAACGCCTGCGCGAATGCTACTCCGGAATCCATTCGAGCATCTAAACGTGCGAGAGCTGAAAAAACAGTAGGCGCTTCGTTTAACTGCTGATTTTCTGACGGCTCTAGATTAAATCCTTTCACCGCCTTATAGCCACCTACACCAAGCGCGACTTCTTGATAAAGCCGATGATCGCTGTTGTTGGCACCCTGATATAATTCTCCAAAGTTTGGTTCGGTAACCGTGAGGAGTGTTACACTACCATCCTGCTTCGCGTACACGCTCAATTTTGTCGGCACTATTTCATCATCAACGCGTGTATCGATGGAAACATCGCCCACCTCGTGGAAACCTCGCTCCTCCGGTGTCACTGCGACCGATTTCATCTGTTGTTCGAATGACTCAACTTCCTGTTCTCGCTCCGAGCGATAAAACGGGGTAATAAACACTGCGGGTATCCCTAGGCTTTTTGCAACTTCGAGAGTATCCGACGCAAGCATGCCAAGGCCACCGCCACCTTTAATGTCGTTCCGATAAATTTCCATTGTCCAATATGCCCAAGGCTTATGCGGAGTCAGTACTTCAATAAGGTCTTCCCTTCCAATCGCTTTCATAAAGCGTTCCATCTTATTTTGTTCTTGACCTTCGTGATTATCCTCCGCAACTGGAGCGACCTTCTCTGCTTGCAATTGAGCACTCGTGTCGATATTGAGCGCATCGGGTTCTCCTCCATCAACGAGATTATCTTTAGGCGACTCAATCTCGTCCGACGATTGCCCCTCCCCAGAAAGATATGATAATAGTGACATATATTCAATATTACTCGCCTTCTCGGTGCGGGTAAAGCCTACTCCGCGATACCACTTACCTGAATGCTAAACATACCCTAGCGTCTCAGTCGCAATATGATTGTATTCACTACGGCGAACGCTGTGAATCTAGAAATATGAATGGACATCAATTACTGCGTCTCATTACTGCGATTATAATTTTTTATGAAGTAAATCCCAAGAGTCACCGCAAGGATGAGCAAAAGACCAAGAAGAATGAGTGAAGCACTGGAAAGATGAAGTCTATCTGTGAGCGACTCAATGGTAGCAGCAAGACCACTTTTAGTGCTTACTCCGGCGACGACACCAAACTCGGCATCTTCTTCTGAAAGATCCTGGTCTTCATCCGTGCCAGAAAGTTCGTTACTCAAGCGTGGAGCAGTTGCCAAGAGATCTGCGAGGGCAATCCTTCCTCGATTAACCTTCACGGGAGCATCAGCAGGCGTCTCAGTAAGAACGACATCAGCTAGCAAGCCAGATGTGTTTGCTTCCGCAATCCCATCCAATTTTTCGCTGTTCGCACCAGCAACGTCACCAGAAGTTTCAGTATTAGTGTTCACTGAGGACACAGGCATCACATCTCCATGAATACGTGATTCGTTTACAAGCTGACGATATGCCATTATCTCGGTGATTTGCATGGCATTCATCGGAAATTCGCGCTGACAATATATTTCGTTTATTTTTTTCTGCGTCGTGTAATACACATAACCGGTATTTGCGGGGAGATTCCAGGGAATAAGCACGTCGGTCTTGTATTTATCCTGGAATTGACGTACGGCCACATCGGTAGTGATATCGAAGAATCCATTTACTTCAAGGGTGGTGAATCCTTCGAAATTACGAAGAAAAGATTGTAACTTCGTCACCTCAGAGGGCGTATTGTTTGCACCGAGGCGCATGTATTCGTTGAGGTAGAAGCATTCAGTTGATTCACCAAGTACACCACCGCGCGTCAATTCCATTCCCACAGCTGACTGTGTTCCTGCTGTCGACACAGGTCGGAAGTACGCAGAAGCTGAAGATGGAATTCCTTCGACGGTCACTGAGTGCGATGTGGTTGCCGTTGCATCCGTCGCGGTCGTGAGGTCATATCCGTAAAGAGGCTGAACTCCGAGCGTCACGACCGGATCAAGTCCGTATGCAACGCGACTATCCGAGGGAAGATTGGTATTCCACGTGATAAGTACCGTTGTTGTACCAGTCGATGTAAGTTTCTCATTCGTAATAATGAGCGATTCGGTTCCTCCACAGTTAGAAGTACATCCTCCGCCACCAGAAATTACATTTACCGTTCGGTCGACTGGAGTCGCAGCATGTCCTTGAGCATCAGAGACATTGTACGTTAGCGTATATGCACCAGCACTACTGGAATTCACTGACCCCGTGACTACGATAAGCGACGTAATATCACCATCTTGCGGATCATACGCAGTCGCACCTGGGTCGACAAATACTGTTCCGACAGCGATGCTCATCGGATTTGCACCAAGCAATGTAATTACTGGCCCTGTATCTCGCTCATCGTTATCTTGCGGTGAATCACAACCAGGATCTCTCGGAAAATCAGCTAAACCATCTCCATCGTTATCACTTCCGTCAGAACATGCTGGCGGAGTACTACCACCACAGTTTTCCGTACACTGCCCAGAGCTCACATTGATCGTACGCGACACTTCATCTGCGGCAACATTCACCGAGTCGGTTGCGTTATAAGTAATGACATATGCGCCGGAAGTATGAGAGTCTACTGTACCAAAAATAACAAGTTTATTAGATATTTGTCCGTCCTCTTCATCGTGGACAGTGGCGCCTGCCTCAACATACGGTGTACCGACGATAAGATTCATGACGACATCACCAAGGAGTGATATGACTGGTTTGGCATTCTCGCTATCATCAGTCACTGAATCGCAACCGAGATCCGCTGGGAAATCGATAAGGGTATCGCCATCATTGTCCTTGCCATCTGAACAACTCGTCACCACTTTTACCGTACGTGATTTTGTATCTGCGGCAAGACCCTTCGAGTCTGCAGCGTTATAGGTGACGGTATATATACCAAGTATATTACTATCAACAATACCCGTCGTCACAAGATTCGGTGTCGTGATGTCCCCCTCTTCAGGATCAACCACGGTTGCACTAGGATCAACAAATGTTGTACCAAGATAGACAACAAATGGATCATCACCCAGAACGGTGATTACTGGCTTCTCATTCTCATCATTGTCCTCTGAATTATCACAACCGAGATCTTCTGAGTAGACATTGTAACGAAGTGTGTATGATCCCACGAGAGACGTATCGATACTTCCAGCTATTACAATTGCAGACGTCACGTCTAATTCTTCTGGATCAAACGCAGTTGCACCTGGGTCAGTAAAGGTCCCATCCTGCGTAACATTAAATGGATTTGCACCAAGAATAGTAATCACTGGTCGATTATTCTCGTCATTGTCCCCTGGATTATCACACCCAGTATCCCCGCCTGCAAAGTCGATCTTTCCATCACTATCATTATCTCTGCCATCAGCACAGGCTACAACGACACGTACGGTACGCGTTTTTGTAACGGCGGAAACGTTCTGCGAATCAGTTGCATTGTACGTGATTGTATAATTACCCATAACGCTCGTATCAACCGTTCCGGTCGTCACAAGCTTCGCGGTAATATCGCCCTCCTCGGGATCTGCCACCGTTGCACTCTGGTCAGAGTATGTATCGCCAAGAGTCACTATTGCCGGATTAGTTCCAATAACCGAAATTATTGGTTTCTGATTCTCGTCATTATCCTCAGGATCATTACAACCAGCATCCCCTCCGACGAAGTCAATCTTACCGTCATTGTCATTATCCTTCCCATCGCGACACTGCGGTTTATTCGATTCGGTGTTTAAGAAATTTTGTTCGGCAAGCACTGCGCCAGGGTCAAGATTGAGGAAATAACATCCACTATAAACTGCGACACTTGGTGCGGTCTGAACCCATCCTGTCCGTGCAACTTCACAAAGCAAATAATTACCCGGAATAACATCGCTGAATTCAAAATCACCACCAATGCCAGTATTTGTTCTCAACACAAGGCCATTTCCCGCAACCTCAGTAAGTGTGATTTCCCAACCCTCAATCCCTATTTCACCCTGATTAATGGTGCCATTTGCGTTTACATCATTTATCTTTGTTCCTGAGACCGTTGCGGGGTCACGTCGACACTCGGTGGCGGCTATCGTTTGGTAAATAGATGCGAGAGCTGCTCCAGTAGGAGCAAAATAATAATTTGCCGGAAGTGAGGCGATTTGCTTCATCAGAGTTGGATTGACATTCGCACCCAATCCAATGGTATAGACGACGGTACCCAGAGATTTCGCTGTTGTTGCTTTTGCGACTGCATCGGCACTAGCTTCGGCTGTTGTCATTCCCAACACCTCAGGAACACCGTCAGAGAGAAGCACCATGACATGTTTCGTACCAATACGCCCATTCGTAGTCATCTCGTTGGTTGCCTTCATTATTGCAGCACCAATATTTGTTCCATCATAGGCAGTAATACTCGCGAAAACGTCTCCCTGTAAAATGCCTGCTTCAATGGCTGCTCAGGATTCGTTCCATCAAATTTCATGCTCCCCGAGCGATCGATAACAAGCATCAGATCAACGGGTGCGAGACAGACCGGCGTAGAAACGACGGTCACTGTGCGCGTCTTAGTATCAGCCGACAAGTTCGCTGTATCAGTTGCATTGTAGGTAATTGTATATACTCCCAATGTGTTCACATCGACACTCCCCGAAGTCACAAGCTTACTGTTTATTTGTCCGTCTTCGGAATCAAACACGGTAGCCCCCTGGTCAACGTATGTGCTACCAAGGATAACCTCAGCTGGATTTGTCCCTACCACAGAAATAACCGGCTTTTGATTATTTGGCGGGATATCAGTCTTCAGTGCATTAAACGCAATACAATAATATGTATTTCGCACTTGCGGAGAAATAATTTTATCGTAATTATCGTAGTTGAGAACATCGTTATTGCAGTACATTTCGGCACTTA
Organism: Parcubacteria group bacterium GW2011_GWA2_47_7; assembly: GCA_000999395.1. Lineage (GTDB taxonomy): Bacteria > Patescibacteriota > Minisyncoccia > Phycocordibacterales > UBA6899 > MHLP01. Next base: position 9,034 of record LCOM01000023.1, on the reverse strand, counting down.
CCGCGTTTGCATTGCTTTGGTGTGCCGGGTCATACTTGAAAGGAATGTAACCATCTTGTGCTACCTCGCGAACCAAAATGATATCAGTCTCTGACTTAAGTAGCACATCTGCAACCGCAACGCCGTTTGGCGACGATGGTCCAAATGTTTTCCACTCATCCCCACCAGTCCCCGTCTGCGTCCCCGGACCCTTTGAACCATCTGCAATGCCGACAAAGTCACCGGACAAATCTCTCACCCCCGCGTATCCCCACTGAAACTCCCAACCTGAAGCCAAGTGACAACCCGAATGGCTTGCGATGTAATCAGTTGCAGTATTTGCTGAAATATCTGGTCCACCCAATCCCCAATTAGGAAGCATGGTTTCGCTATCACAAATGATCTTTGTTGCGTTAATTATTGCAAACGGATTAACGAACGCATATGCGATAAGTGGAGATCCGCCTCCCTGAAGCAAAAGGGAAATCCCCATGAGTACGGTAAGTACTCTTTTTTTCAGGTCTCCGTTCGATATTTTGAAGATATTCTGCATGATAAATGTAGTGAAAAAAGTTAGTAAAAGTGAGAAATATTAATGAATACGAAAACAAACTTCTGCCTGTTGGTAAGAAGAAAATAATAAGAATTTATAATTTAATGTAAAGTTACGACAGTGAAAGCGCGACAAAAAGCAAACGTACGAAATTGTTTATCAAAGTCTAAGTCTTCCTTTACATTTTGTCAAGATGTGTTTATCTTTTACACGGCTCAACGAAGCCTTCTAAAGGACATTCGAATGTCCTTTACGTTGTCCTATAGAAATTTTATAGGACATTATCAGTATCTCACCAAAGAAACACCTACTCCAATTCACCTGAAGCACAGCACGTCTTCTTTCATGATATAATCTCACAAATGGACGATAAATTTCTCACCCCCTATAAACCAGAAGATACGGAAGATCGCATTTACGCAGATTGGACTGAATCCGACTTTTTTAATCCGGATACATGCATAGAAAAAGGCATTACGAGCGAAGAGGCAGAGACATTCTCAATCGTCCTCCCTCCACCTAATGTGACCGGAGTGCTTCACATGGGCCATGCCGCAATGATTGCAGTAGAAGACATCATCGTTCGCTATGAGCGCATGAAAGGAAAAAGAACATTGTGGGTACCGGGTACCGATCATGCGGCAATAGCAACGCAATCAAAAGTAGAAAAAATTATTGAAAAAGAAGGATTGAACAAGCAGAAAATGGGTCGAGACGCATTTATTGCACGCGTTGAAAAATTTGCTTCAGAAAGCCACGACACCATCGTCAATCAAATAAAGAAATTAGGTGCATCAATTGACTGGAGTCGCGAGGCCTTTACGCTCGATACTGAACGCTCACTCGCAGTGCGCACTGCATTCAAGAGCATGTACGATGACGGACTCATCTATCGTGGCGCTCGCATTGTGAATTGGGACCCAAAGGGTCAAACAACTATTTCCGACGACGAGATTGTGCACGAGGAGCGTAAGTCGACAATGTATACATTTCGCTATTGGAAGGACTTCCCTATTGCCATCTCAACCACAAGACCCGAAACAAAAGTTGGGGATGTCGCCGTTGCGGTACATCCGGATGACACGCGATACGGAACATTTGTCGGACAAACATTCTCCGGTGAGTTTTGTGGTGTACATTTGGATATAAAAATTGTCGCTGACGAATCAGTAGAAAAGGATTTTGGAACAGGTGCACTAGGTGTCACTCCTGCTCATAGTCAGATTGACTCCGAAATCGCGATGAGACACAAACTCCCACACAAACAAGTAATCAATGAGTATGCAAAAATGATTGTCGGAGACGAGCGCATTTTGGGAAAGAAGGTCACGGATGCGCGGACGAGTATCGTCGAAATTCTTCGAACGGAAGGGCTTATCGAAAAAGAGGAGGAAGTAAGTCAAAATATCGCAACAGCGGAACGCACTGGGGGCATCATTGAACCGTTGCCGAAACTGCAGTGGTGGATAGACGTCGAGAAAGAATTTGCCATGAAGGGCGATGGCATCCCTGGTATAGCAAAGGGACAGCAAACAACACTGAAGGAGATAATGAAGAAAGCGGTCGCAAATAGTGCAATCATCATCCTCCCAGAACGTTTCGAGAAGACGTACTTCCAATGGGTCGACAACCTGCGCCCTTGGTGCATCTCCCGCCAAATCTGGTATGGGCATCGCATTCCCGTCTGGTACAAAGGTGATGAGACCTACGCTGGCATTGATGCGCCCGCTGGTGATGGATGGGAGCAAGACCCAGACACCCTCGATACGTGGTTTTCCTCTGGGCTTTGGACTTTTTCTACACTTGGCTGGCCCGACAAGAATGCAAAAGACCTCCATGACTACCACCCCACCGACCTCCTTGAGACGGGTTATGATATTCTATTTTTCTGGGTGGCCCGCATGGTACTCATGTCTGGTTATCACCTTGGTACTGTCCCCTTTCGCACGGTATATCTTCACGGACTTGTCCGAGATGCAAAGGGAAAGAAAATGAGTAAGTCGATTGGAAACACGATTGACCCACTGGACATGATCGCAAAATACGGCGCAGATGCGACGAGGCTCTCGCTCATCATCGGTGCAGGTCCTGGTTCCGACATGAGTCTTTCTGAGGAGAAGGTGCGCGGATATAAAAAGTATACAAATAAAATATGGAATATCGCGCGCTTTGTGCTTTCAAGCACAAATGATGTTGATACAACAAAAAAGCCGGTGCTTTCGTCTCGGGAGGAGGAGATTTTGGCGGAGTTCAACGATGTTGCCAGGTACGTAGATCAACATATCAGTGAATTCAAACTTCACCTTGCCGGCGAAAAACTCTACGACTACACATGGCATATATTTGCTGATGTTATACTGGAAGAGAGCAAGGAAGCACTCCTCAGTGAAGATGCGTCCGTTCGAGCTCCGCGGCAGTGGCTACTCAGATATATATGGCTGGAACTCTTGAAACTTCAGCATCCATTCATCCCTTTTGTCACCGAAGAGATATGGGGAAGCATTCCTGAAGGCGGACAGCAACTCATGGTGACCAAATGGCCTGTGGACGCTATGACAAAATAATGCTTAGCATGTTATTTGTAAAAACAATTACGCAATGTCTGATGTAACGCCGAGCATGGTGTTTATCGCACTCCTTGGGGGAATTCTCCCTGCGGTGTTCTGGCTATGGTTTTGGCTCAAGGAAGATAAACTTCACCGCGAACCTCGCGGACTGATCATTCTTTCATTTCTGGTCGGCATGCTTGCTACAGCACTTGCCTTCCCGTTAGAGAAATTCGCCGCAGAAAACCTCGCAGGAAGCGACTTCGCACTGCTTGCCATTTGGGCCTTCATTGAAGAAGTGCTGAAATTTTTGGGTATCTATATCGTTGCTCTCCGCAGTAAATATTTTGATGAGCCAATCGATGCGGTCATTTATTTTATGACCATTGCACTCGGGTTTGCAGCTCTCGAAAATACAATGTTCTTATTAAACCCACTCGGCAATGGCGATGCAGTTGCAACCATCCTTTTGGGTAATTTTCGTTTTATTGGGGCAACGCTCCTCCATGTCGGAGCAAGCGGTTTTGTGGGAGTAATGGTGGCATTTTCTTTCTATGAAATACGCTCCCAAAGACGGCTAGCTGCCTTGGTGGGACTGCTTGGAGCCATAACATTGCATACATTATTTAACTTCTCTATAATTGTAAGTGAAGGTGCATTTCTCTATCAGATCTTCGCCGGATTGTGGATATTCATTATTGCCATCCTGCTCATGTGCGAAAAGATCAAGAGACTCGCCCCACGAAGCCATGTCGAATACCCGCATACTGGTATCGTTATCAATACACCAAATAAATATTTATAAATATGAAGGAACGCAAACAATCATTTCTCGAAAGACTTACCGGTGCCCAGATCGTTGATGATGGCGACACCTTGACAGAGCAAAAAATATGGACTCCCGCACCAACTGAGGAAGAATCTTTTGTGAAACAGGATGATGACATCAGCTCAGACGAGGCGGAAGGAGAGCAAGTAGAAGCAGGACTCGCTATCGATATGTATGAAACAGACAACGAACTCATTATACAAAGCATGATTGCTGGAGTGACGCCCGAAAATCTTCATATCTCCATAACACGCAATGCGGTCACAATTACTGGCAATCGACTCGCGCCAAATGTTCCTGAGGGTAATTATCTTGAGCGCGAACTCTACTGGGGAGTTTTCACTAGAGAAATTATATTACCGTTTGAAATTGATACGGATGGCGCCGAGGCGGTTGAGAAATACGGACTGCTCATCATTCGTCTTCCAAAACTAGACAGCAATAGTGCACAGGTGCTCAAGGTGAAATCAATCTAAGAGACCTTTCTTGCGGATCAAAAAAACACCTTGTAAGGTGTTTTTTTGCGAACCTACCTAGAAACAAACTCAAAACACTGTGCCGAGGACCAGGCTTGAACTGGTGACCCCTCGCTCTTCAGGCGAATGCTCTACCAACTGAGCTACCTCGGCGTAGAACGCAACATACTTCATCTCTTCTTATCAGAAACCACACATAACACCCACCAAAACAGTCACTCCAACAAGAATATTTGTTTCAATCAGACTGATACAACTCTGACCTCGACTGCTGGAATACAAGCAACAATACACAATTTACTTGATTTTTTCAAGCAGTCCCTGCAGATTAGGCAATGACGTGTTCCCTGCGTCGACGGCAGAGATTGTGTTTACGAGCTTTTGGTAGGCCTCCAAATAAGTTACCAAATATGGCTGAACGAGATAATAGGACCAACCCATCACACCCAAGATGAGCAACCAGTAGACATACGTGAACACCTGACTCCACAACATATTGCGATGCATTTTGCGAAGGATGCGGTTGTTCTCCTTCGTGAGTTCAAGAAGTTCGGATAACGTATCGGATTCGGACTCGTATTCAGACATGACCATAGTTTAGCATACAAAAGCATCATAGGGGATATTTTTTCTTAACATACTATGCATAATCTCGAATCATCCCTGCGCAAAAAAACAGCTTGGAAGCTGTTTTTTTAATGTGCCCTCGGCGGGAATCGAACCTGCATCAGCTCGTTAGGAGTGAGCTATTCTATCCATTGAACTACGGGGGCAAAACAAATGCTCACCAATGTGAGCATTTGTTTATAATAGTTTTTTCACACCCATTATGCAACTACGCTGCAACAATATTGAGCAATTCCTGAAGCTTTGGCTTGTTGAAGCCTACAATAATATCGCTTTCTACCATAATCACAGGGACACCCATTTGACCACTCTTTTCGATCATTTCCTGGCGCTTTGCAAGATCCTTGCCGACATCAAATTCTTGAAACTCAACATTATTCTTATGGAAGAACTCTTTTGCCATCTTGCAGTAGCCGCATGTCTCCGTTGTGTAAATCGAAACGCTTTTCATATATTTTATGGTTACTGTTAATTGTTGAAATATTATAGCACAAGATGAATGAGATAACACGAGAGAAGAATGAGGGAATCGAGGTTTAGGGTTTCAGTGCCCGTTTCCCATTTATTCAGAATAGGAATCCTTCATAAATATGGAAAAGGCTTTGCTTCTCCCTCGCGAGTTTCACTCGCATAAAATTCCAGAGTTGACTGAAGCGGAACGATTTCACTAAATATTTCATTAGTAACGCGACTGCAGGTAAGCAAGGCTTTCCCAGCACGACGAGCTTCGGAAATGGAAATCGTTGCAAGACGACAAATTGCAAAAAGAACGAGCTAGCTCGTTCATTTTGCAATTTGTCGTTCTGCTGACTTCCGCTTCACTCAACTCAGGTGCGGGTAGGGAGAATCGAAACTTACAGTTTCAGTGCCCATTTCCCATTTTTTGAGATTCAGAAATCTCAAAAAAATATGGGAAAAGGCTTCGGTTCCCCCACGGAAGTGCCGCAGGGCACTTCCTACCCGCACTTGCACATAATGAAAAACCACTCCAGAGGAGTGGTTTTTCATTAGCCAGTGCGGGTAGGGAGAATCGAACTCCCGTCTCAACCTTGGGAAGGTCGCATTCTACCACTAAACCATACCCGCATATTTATTTCTCAATTGGAAAAACCAATTGCCCCCAACACCCTTCTCATCATTGTTGGATTTTGGTCAACAATGGTTACGGTATGAACCTTTTCTTCTACAGGCTCAGCTAATATCATAACGCTTTCTCCTTCTTTGGCAACCATGAATCGGTCGCGAATCTCACTCTCCACCCCTCTTTCTGTCGACAAATCGAGAATATCAGCGGAAAGCTCAGCCTGTCGCGCGCGCAACTCATTAAGTTTTGCTTCCGCTTTTTGTGTTTTTTCGATTGCTTCCTCGCTCTTTTGATACATTCCCCACGCGCTATGCATAATGTACACAAAAACAACGGCAAGCAAAATAATGGTCGGTTTTGCGTAAATCACCCTTCTCAGGCGACTCTTCATCTTAAAATCTAGCATCTGAGACATATATTCTATAGTATACCCCGTCGTGAGCTCAAGCCAATATATTGAGGTTGTGTATTACTTATTTTTCAGTATTATGGCGGGAGTAGACTAAAACTAGCGCAATGGGTCTACTACAGGGTATAATTCGCAAAACCAACATAAAACATATGTCGATATTTCTCAGAAAAAAGAAGCACCAGAAGTGGGTCAACCTTGCCTGGACAGTCGTGGGTATCATGGTCATCGGGAGCATGATTCTCCTGTATTTGCCCGCATTTTTGTAAAATATTCTCTTTATCTAACACGAAGGGTATTTCCAAATTTCAATACTCGAGGACTCGATGAATTTTAGGTCAAAGCCGAGGCCTGGTGAAAGCGACGTGGAAGACATATTCCTATATGTTGACCAAGTCGCCGGGATCCCATAACGATGGAGTTCGCCAAAAATGAAAGTTATTCGTCGGAACGGATCATTTTGATAAACACATCCGCCGGTATATTCACATTCCCCATCTCCTGCATCTTCTTCTTTCCCTTCTTCTGCTTCTCTCGAAGCTTCATTTTGCGGGTAATGTCGCCTCCGTAAAGGTACCCTGTTACGTCTTTTTTAAGCGCAGAGAGCCTCTCAGACGAGATAATACGTCCCATCGCTTTCGCCTGCATTTTTACAACAATCATCTGCCTAGGCATTGATTTTGCGAGCTTTTTAACCGCCGCTTCGGCTTCTTCTTGTGCACGCCGTCGTGACACAACACGAGAGAATGCAGTGATAATTTCATCATTCACAAGTATGTCTAAGCGCGTGACATCCGCATCACGAAATTCTCCTATTTCATATGACAAGCTAGCAAAACCCGACGAAACAGACTTCAGTTTATCAAAAAAACTTCGCATGAGTTCGCGAAGAGGCATTTTGAACTCAACCTTGAATCGATTCTCACCGAAGATATCGGTGTTCCCCGTCTCCGCTTCATGCTCATAGAGTATCTGGCTTACCGGACCAACATACTCGGGTGGAAGAATAATCTCTCCGTCTATCCACGGCTCACGCACGGAGGCAATCTCACTGTCATCTGGGAAAAGAGAGGGTGAATAGATAATCTCAACTTTATTTGTGCGCTTACTGGTAATTTCATAGGTAATGGTTGGGGTAGTCACGACGAGTTCGAGATTGAATTCTCTACGTAAGCGTTCCGTTATAATCTCGAGGTGAAGCATGCCCAAAAAACCACAACGAAATCCTCGTCCAAGATTCCCCGATGCTTCCTCCTCAAATGTGAGCGACGAATCCGAAAGCTGGAGTCTCTGTAATGCGAGGCGAAGCGTCGGGAGGTCATCCTGACTTTCAGGATAGACCGATGCCCATACCACTGGACGAGGTTTCGCATACCCAGGGAGCGCCGGAAGCGGATTCTTGTGAAATGTAACTGTATCTCCTACCGCCGCGATTCCCGGCCGTTTGATGCCAGTAACAATATAGCCTATCTCTCCATGAGAAAGGTCAGGCTTTGCAACTTCATCTGGGGCAAAATAACCCGTCTCTAAGGCAAAAAAACGCTCTTTTGCGGCAGAGAACGTCAGCTCTGACCCTTTGGTGATGGTGCCGTCGAGCACGCGTACGTAGAGGATAACTCCGCGATGGTTCGAGTATGAAAAATCAAAAATAAGTGCACGAGCACTACTGGTTCCGGGAAATTCCTCTTCGGGTGGAGGGATGCGATCGATGATTGCCGCAAGAAGTTCCGAGACACCCTCCCCCGTCCTCCCAGACACAAGCATGACGCTGCTCGCGTCAACATTGAGCAGACTGACGATCTCATCGCGAACCTCCTCGATGCGTGCCAGCGGAGAATCAATCTTGGACAAGACTGGAATAATAGTGAGCCCATGCTCGCGCGCCATAGTAAGTGTCGTAAATGTTTGTGCCTGCACCCCTTGTGTCGCATCGACCAACAAAAGACAGCCCTCGACCGCTTTCAGTGCGCGCGATACTTCATAAGAAAAATCGATATGCCCCGGAGTATCGATAAGATTAAGCAGATACTTCTCGCCATTGTGCTCGTGATACATGCGTACCGGCTGCATCTTGATGGTAATACCACGCTCCCGTTCAAGTTCCATAGAATCAAGCACTTGTTCATGCATTTTTCGCTTTTCTATTGTGTGCGTGACCTCAAGCATGCGGTCGGCAAGTGTTGATTTCCCGTGGTCAATATGGGCTATGATACTAAAGTTTCTAATCAGATTTTTGGACATGGGGCTTGTCATCAGATGACGAACTTTTTTGTTGCGGGGTCCCTGCGACTCGGTCACCATATATGAATATGTCTTCCTCATCGCTTTCCCCGCGCCGCAAATTTCATTCATCTGAAGATAAGCCCAATACTAGCACATATAACCCCGAAGAGAACCGTATATGAAAAAACGAGGCATATGCCTCGTTCCCCAATTTAGTAAATGCTTTTCAGTGTGAATGGCAACCACAACAGCCGCCTCCCACACTCTCCGTATCAACGTCATCCCACTGTGCGCTTGCAGTTGCCAGC
>LCOM01000022.1 GCA_000999395.1 Parcubacteria group bacterium GW2011_GWA2_47_7 | reverse complement strand
GATGAATGATTTGATTGAGCGGTTGCGCAAATTTGGCGTGACCAAGGTCGAGGTCGGTGTGCAGCACCTTGATGATGATGTGCTCAAACTCACAAAGCGTGACATGAAGATTGAGCGCGTAAAAAAAGCCACCGAACTGTTGCGCAATTCGGGATTCAAGATTGTGTACCACATGATGCCGAATCTTCCGGGAAGCACCATCGCACGTGACATTTCGATGTTTGGAGAACTTTTTTCGGGAGAGGATTTTCAGCCCGATATGTTGAAGATATACCCCTGCATGGTGCTCGACCACAGTGAATTGTACGAAACCTGGAAAGCAGGAGGATTTAAGCCCTATACCGATCCGGAGCTTATTCAGGTACTTCGCGGTGCAAAACAGTTTGTACCCCCGTATGTGCGCATTTTGCGCGTTATACGGGACATTCCGGCCTCATATATCATGGCAGGAAGTCGCGTTTCGAATCAGCGTCAAACAATGGATGAGGACATGAAAAAGAACGGCTGGCAATGCCGTTGCATCCGTTGCCGTGAGATACGTGAGGGAGAAGTGAATCCCGATGATTTCACTCTTTCCAATATTACCTATCGCACGAAAACCGGGGAGGAACAGTTTCTCAGTTTCGAGAATTTGGAGACACGCAAACTCGCATCATTCACGCGCCTGCGCTTGCCGGACAACCTCGGCGAGGATGCGGTGCTCCCGGTACTACGGGGTGCCGCGCTCATTCGCGAACTCCATACCTATGGACGACACACGAAAGTCGGTGGTGACGGCAGCCAGAGTCAGCACGTCGGCTTCGGAAGGAGACTCCTCGCGGAGGCGGATCGCATCGCCCGCGAGCGTGGCTATAAAAAAATGGCAATCATTTCCGGCATCGGCGTCCGCGAATACTATCAAAAATTAGGCTACCACCTCGAAGAGACGTATATGGTGAAAAATCTCTAAAACCTCAACCCAAGCGGGGCGTTTGAGAAAAGATTGGGGAGCTACATCGCTTTTGTCTTTTGTAGAGCCCTTTTTGGGAATTGACGTTATCCCGTACTACACACATGAGTATAGTACAGGATAACGTCAACATGCATGGAATCACCAAAATCGTCCTCATTCTGAAAAAACTATAAATTTATGGATTACAAAACCCAATATTTGACAAAATACATGGTTTTGTATACCATATATCTATGAAATTCATACGATCACAAAGAATAGAAACGGCTATTGCGCCGAAACGTGCCCTTGTTATCTATGGACCGCGTCGCGTCGGAAAGACAACGCTTCTTAAGGAGTATCTTTCGTTATCAAAAAACTCTCGCACACTTTATGTGGTAGGGGATGATTTTCGTATTCGAGAGCTTTTTAAAAAAGAAATCCGAGATGATCTTTTGGATTTTGCCAGGCCGTACGACATCATTGCCATAGATGAAGCACAACAGGTACCAAGTATTGGCCTCGGGGCTAAGATGATTATCGATGCATTTCCTGAAAAACAGCTCATCCTGACCGGGTCATCATCTTTTGATCTTTCATCAAAAATCGGCGAACCACTTACGGGGAGACATTTTACAATGACCTTGCTTCCCATTGCTCAATCCGAGATGTCAGCAAGTAGATTTGAATTAGGCGGAGCGATAGATAATTTTCTTATTTATGGCTCATATCCGGAAGTGCTCACGGCGGAAACAGGGGAAGAAAAAGAGCGCATCCTCAATGAACTCGTATCGTCGTATCTGTACAAGGATATTCTTGCGCTCGATAAAATAAAATCCCCCGATCTTTTACGTGATATTACGCGGGCCATAGCGTTTCAAGTGGGAAGCGAGGTTTCGTTGAATGAGATTGCAAATACCGTAAAGGCAGACGTGAAAACTGTTGGACGGTATCTCGACGTTCTGGAAAAAATGTTTGTGATAAAAAAAGTCCGTGGTTTTAGCCGTAATTTGCGTAATGAGATATCAAAAAAGGCAAAGTATTATTTTCTTGATAACGGAGTGCGCAATGCTGTAATCGGACAATTCGGTAGTCTTGTGAATCGCAACGACATTGGCGAACTATGGGAAAATTTCGTTTTTATGGAACTGTATCGGCAGAGTATTTTGCGGGGAGATTCAGCGCAATTTCATTTCTGGAGGACGCACACGGGTCGAGAGGTTGATATTATCCGTGAAGACGGCGGAGTGCTCACTGCAATCGAGTGTAAGTGGTCCGCGGAGTGTAGCGTTCCCAAATTATGGCGCGAAACGTATCCTGATAGTACCTTTGTCACCATCAATAAGGGTAATTATCTTGATGTATTTCTTGAAAAGAAAAGGGGTGCTTAAGGATGGAGCGCATCGGCGTCCGCGAATACTATCAAAAATTAGGCTACCACCTCGAAGAGACGTATATGGTGAAAAATTTATAAGTTATTCATCATGGGCATTCGTTTCATACCCATGGTGATGGCTGCTGTGATAAAATCTAATCAATGAAATATCCCTATTTTAATATTTCTTCTAGGGTAAAATTTCTTTTGCGCTATATTATTTCGGGTGGAATTGGGGCATTGATACAGCTTTCCACAGATGTAATTATGATGGAATTTTTTAACAAGAACTATCGGTATGGAGTGGTAATCGGATTTTTTATCGCGCTATGCATAACCTTCCTCTTGCAAAAGTATTGGACATTCCGCGAGCAGTCGAGAACTAAAATAAAGTTACAATTTGCTTACTATACGGCCATAGCGTTATTATCGCTCGCTGGCAACTTGTCGTTGACCACGTTTTTTGTGGAGAGAATGTCGTTACACTATTTGTTTGCACACATCGTTACCATCGGAATAGTTGTTGGGGGGAGCTTCTTGCTAAATAATTTTCTGACATTTCGACAGGTCAAAGATCGATTGTTGTAGTAAGAAAAATTTGAAATAAACGACGGTTGACCAATGCTGGTATCGGCGATATTCTTCTGTTAATGAATAAAAAAACTGAAGTAAACAAAGAGTCCTTGGGTGTTGGATGTTTTACTGTTCCAAAAAATGCAAGAAAATATATTGCCGAAGTTTTTAGAACCAAAAGACTTTCATACGGGCCATTTCTTAAGAGATTTGAAAAAGAATTTAGCGAGGCTCATGAGGCTGAGTTTGGAATAGTAGTAAATAGTGGCACTTCTGCATTGCGTATTGCAGTGGCATGTCTAAAGGAGGATGGAAGGTGGATGGATGGAGATGAGGTCATCATCCCTGCAGTCACATTCATCTCAGATGTAAATATCCTCATTCAGCAAAATTTAAAACCAGTATTCGTGGATGTAGATTCAAGAACTTACAATATTGACCCTGCAAAAATTGTAGAAAAAATTACTCCTCGTACGCGAGCGATAATGGTCGTACATCTATTTGGTCAGCCGGCTGAAATGGACCCCATCCTTTCTGTTGCAAAAAAATATAAGCTAAAGATTATTGAAGATTCCTGCGAAACAATGTTTGCTAAATATAAGGGTAGAAGCGTTGGAAGTATGGGTGATATAGGCTGTTTTTCTACATACGTAGCACATCTCATCGTTACTGGAGTTGGTGGAATATCAATAACAAGTAAGCCGAAGTATGCAGAGATAATGCGCAGTTTGGCCAATCATGGTCGTGACGGGGTTTATATTAGTATCGATGATGGAAAGAATAAAAAAGGAAAGAAGCTTACAGAGATAATTTCAAAAAGATTCAGTTTTGTACGACCGGGATATAGTTTTCGCTTAACAGAATTTGAGGGAGCTTTGGGTTGTGCGCAAATTGAAGTTGCACCAAAAGATTTTGCTAAGCGTATATCAAATGCCAAATATTTATTAAAGGCTTTGCAGCCGCTTGAGAAATATATCCAGCTTCCGTGGCATCCCGACTATTCCGAACACGTGTTTATGATGTTTCCACTGGTGATTAAAGGGGGAACAAAAGTCAAAAAAGCAGAATTGGTGAATTATCTGGAAAAACATAGCGTAGAAACTCGTGACATGTTGCCTCTCATTAATCAACCATTTGTAAAAAAAGTCCTAGGTATAAAAGAGAAAAACTATCCAGTTGCAGATTGGATAAATAAAAATGGTTTTTATATCGGATGCCACCAAGAGATGCGCAAAGTCGAGCTTGACCATATTGTGCGTACTCTTTCGTCTTATTTCCGTCTTAAAAAGCAAACGAGAATATGAGCAAGAAGAAAGTCGTTGCAGTATCTGGTGGGTTCGATCCAGTGCATATTGGCCATATCAGGATGTTCGAGGAGGCTCGCAAGCTTGGTAATGAGCTCGTCATCATTTTAAACAACGACAACTGGCTCATTGCAAAGAAAGGGTTCGTATTCATGCCGGAAGATGAGCGCGCGGAAGTCCTCCGTTCACTCCGCGTCGTTGACCGCGTGGTGATTACTAAACATGAGTCGAACGACTCGGACCGCTCGGTTATGAAGGCGTTGGTGGAGGTCAATCCCGATATTTTTGCAAACGGTGGGGACCGTAAAAATGAAAATGACATTCCTGAAGCCGTAATTTGTAAGAAGCTTGGCATCGAGATGGATTTCAATGTTGGACACGGGGGGAAAGTACAAAGCTCTTCATGGCTTACCGAGAGTGTGCGTAATCATCGCGAGGAGCGACCTTGGGGTTCGTTCGAAAATCACGCACATCGGGATGGCTGGCATCTCAAGGTTATTACCGTTCATGACGGTAAGCGTACAAGCTTACAGCACCATAAACACAGGAAAGAAACGTGGGTTGTTGTCGAAGGTGTCATCGCTGCAACGGTGGGAGATAAAGAGGTGATCCTGCCCGTGGGCGGTATTATTGTTGTTGAACCCGAAGCGAGGCATCGAATCCATGCCGTTTCAGGGCACGCCAAACTTGTTGAAGTATCACTTGGGTTTTTTGATGAGGACGACATCATCCGTCATGAAGATGACTATGGTCGCACGAATAAGTGACGCGGGAGGTAGGCAGGAATAGCGAATACAATATGTTTATTTCACTTCAGAGGAATAGTTCCCTTGGGCGTATCCTAGTCAATCTCGTTTTGTTATCATGAAGAGCAATACATCATGTCATCATCAATAGTAAAAAAAATACTCGTTACCGGGGCGAGTGGATTTATCGGGCAGCGGCTTGTTCAAAAACTCGTTGAGACTGGATTGAGTGTATTCGCCGTATCACGAAAGGAAGGATTAGTCATCCCCGGAGCAACGGTACTTCATGGTGATATTTCTGATAGTGAATTCACTAAGTCGATAATAGGAGATGTTGATACGGTCTACTATCTTGCGGGAGAGAAAAAGAATTTATCCCATCATCGAGAATATGCGGGAGATTTCGTCATGGGGAATGTCAGTCCACTCCTCTCGTTTTTAACTGCGTTGCGTGGCGCAAGTGTACGAAAGATCGTCTATCTGAGTTCGACGCAAACAATAGGGCGAGATTGGGAAACCGAAACGGATGGGTACTCGATTGGCAAATATATGAATGAACTTCTCCTCCGGTCTTTTGCGGCACAGTGGAATATCGAGCTTGCCATCATACGTGCACCCGGGGTGTATGGCCCAGGTGACAATTTCGATCCTGCGACGGCAAATTTTATTCCGAGTATGGTACACAAGGTATTATCCGGGAATGAAGTGCTTGATGTGTGGGGAGGCGGGAAGCGAGAGATGCAGTTTGTTTTCGTCGACGATATTGCGGCGATGCTCGCGAGTGCTGGTGAGGGAAGTACACAAGGAACCATTGTTGTTGGAAATCCAGAGACGTTCTCCGTGAATGATATCGCACAAGAGATTATCAGTCTCAGCGGAAAAAAGATGCGCATCGTGAATGATATGACGAAGCCTGATCAGCCTAGTCAGTTGTTTCTGTTTATTAATCCAATCGAGCCGAAAATTTCTCTTCAGGACGGACTTCGGAAAACTATTGCATATTATCATGAACACCATGCCTAAATCACTCGTCATTATTCCAACTTATAACGAGGAGGAAAATATTCTCAAGTTGGTCGAGCATTTGCTTTCTATCAATCTCGGACTTGACGTACTTGTGGTTGATGATGGAAAAGATCACACATCGGCATTGATAGCTGACAAGCAGAAACTGACGCCACATCTCTTCTTGATTAAAAGAGAAACAAAATCCGGCAGAGGTACGGCTGTACTTGAGGGAATCAAGTTCGGAATAGCGAAGGGGTATGATCTCCTCGTAGAAATGGATGCTGATTTCTCCCATGACCCGATAGAACTTCCGGCCTTGCTCGCCGTGGCAAGTCCGAATCGTGTCGTTATCGGCTCACGCTACCTGAAGGAAAGCAAGATCGTTAATTGGCCACTCCGCCGCCGGATCTTTAGCCGATGTGCGAATTTTTACGCCGGAATAATATTGGGTATTGGCATCACTGATTATACGAATGGATACAGAGTGTATGCCAGAGATGCGGCTGAGAAGATCGATTTTTCGCATATCAAATCGACCGGATATGTTGTGCTCTCGGAGATCGCATATCAGTTATTCCGCAAGGGAGTAGAGTTTCGTGAGGTGCCGACGATATTTGTGAACAGGAGTCGGGGAGTATCAAATTTTTCACTAAAAGAGATCAAAGAGGCGTTCCTTTCTGTGATTCGCATCCGATTTGATTATTAAACAACGAAAAAATAGGAGGATAATGAACCATGGAGCCTGAATTGTACAGAGAACCCGAAGTGGTCTTTCATCCACGAAGATTGAGTGAAAACGAATACGCACATGCGATAGAAGGCATGATTGTCGTGTGTGTGGACGTGCTGTTTTGTGATCAGGCAACGAAATCATTGTATTTATTAAAACGGAAGGCGAAGCCATGGTCTGATTGGTGGTTCGTCGGAGGACGTCTTCTTCCCGGTGAGGATGCGCGAGTCGGGATGGTACGTAAGATTCAGTCAGAGATCGGACTATTGCTTTCGGAGGAGCGATTGCATTTCGTTTCCATGAATCGATATTTTTTCAAGGAGAGAAATCAAATACCGCACAACATCGGCAGCGACTCCTTGGCATATTTATTTTCTGTTAACCTCACTCAAGAAGAAGCGACACTCGCAAATACACAAATTGATCCGAATGAGTACGAAAGTGACGTGGGGTTTCAAAAATTCTCTTTTAAGGAAATCCAGTCATTAGGCGTACATCCTGCGATTTTCGATGCATACAAAAGAATATTTTCGCATGAATGAATTCAAATCACATGAAAACTGGTTAGTGGACAACTATGGGGGTAATTGTGTATGCTCGATGACATAAACATATGAAGCATTCCAAGAAGACAAAGAAGGCATTGATCACTGGGATCACAGGTCAAGATGGGTCTTATCTTGCTGAATTGCTCATAAATAAGGGTTACGAGGTGCACGGCGTAGTCAGGCGGAGCAGTACCTTTAATCGCCAGAATATTGAGCATATATTTAATTCAAAACATATATATTCTCACGAACTTCATTACGGGGATATGACTGACATTGACTCCCTTATGCGCATCGTAAAAGAAGTACAGCCTGATGAAATATATAATCTTGCAGCCCAATCACATGTTCGAGTGTCGTTTGATATTCCATTTTATACTGCTCAATCTGACGCAATTGGTGTGTTGAATCTACTAGAAGCTGTTCATAAGCTAGAAGTTAAAACTAAAATCTACCAAGCATCTACCTCCGAACTATTTAGCGGAGATCCAAAAACTACACCGCAAAATGAATCAACCCGATTTCATCCGAAGAGCCCTTATGGTGTAGCGAAATTGTATGGGTATGAAATAGCGCGAGTATACAAAGAAAGCTATGGCATGTTTGTGGTAAATGGAATTCTATTTAATCATGAGAGCCCTCGACGAGCCGAAAATTTTGTAACACGAAAGGTCACGACCGCCTTGGTTGAGATACGTTATGGCGAAAGAGAACGCCTTTTGCTTGGAAATTTGGATGCTAAAAGAGATTGGGGGTATGCACCTGAATACATGGAGGCAGCTTGGATGATGTTGCAACAAAAAGTTCCAGAGGATTTTGTTATCGCGACGGGGGAAACGCATTCTATCCGGGAGCTGGTGGAACGAGCAGGAGAAATTTTGGGTTTTGATATTTTTTGGAAGGGTCGCGGACTAAGGGAGGTAGGCATAGACAAAAAGACGGGGAAAATAATAATTGCTATCGACCCCGGATATTTCAGGGCCAATGAGGTTCCTCATTTGCGTGGTGATGCATCGAAAGCCCGGAAAATTCTTGGGTGGAAGCCAAAAACAACATTCAACGAGTTGGTTAAAATTATGGTTGATGCTGATCTTGCTCGGTTCAATGGGGTAAAAGGGTAAGGCGTGGCAAGTGCGTTGGTTGGATGTTCGACGACGATTTGTTGCCATCCAGGTTATTTTCTGATAAGTAACTCGATTTTTTTATAAAAACTAAGCTGATGCTTGCTATGCCATTCAATCTTCGAGATAATGTTTTTGCCCTCGCACGAAAAATCAATGACGTTTAAAATATATCTTAAAAATTTCACGCAGTTTTTGGGTCGACACGGCTTCGCACTTTTTTTCGCTCTTGTCGTCGGGTTGCTTACATTGGCTCCACAGTTGGTTGTTGAAAACAACATGGGTTCATCGTACCTCGGTATTCATCAGCAAATGAATGATGATGAAAATTATTATCTTGCACGCGCGCAGGATATTATGGACGGACATCCTACACTATCTAACCCGTATCTTGCAGAATATAAGGACGGACTATCGATGCAGTTTTGGATGCCCGACGCATTTCTTGCGGTGGTGGGCTCGGTATTGTTTGGAAATTTACGTAATGGAATGCTCGCATGGGATTTTCTGCTCCCCACGCTGCTGTTCCTGGTTTCGTATGCCATCGTTTTTTCTCTGATACGTGACCGCCTCCTTAGTCTCGGGACTGCGGTGCTCTTGCACTTCGGACTTTTTTTCCATGAATTTGGGCGCTCGCCGAGCCCGCAGTTCAATTTCATTTTCTCTCTACTCCTCACATTTTTTCTCATTCAAGTGATAAGAACGAAGTCGGTAAAATGGATACTCCTGTCCGTGGCAAGCTTTGGCGCATTGTTCTACTCATATACCTACTATTGGACATATTGGATTGTCGCTCTCATGCTTGTGACAATTGGGGTGTTTGTATTTTTTCGTGCAAAGCAACTCTTGCTTCCGTTTGTCTCAATCGTGGGTGGGGGAATCATTTTGGGGATTCCGTATTTTTTAGACACCATTGCGTCAACCCGATTGCCATATTATGCCGAGACTGTAGAGCGGGTGGGCATGATATCTAGTCACACGCCGTCAGGAATTTCAATTGTGATTTTCCGGTGGCGGCCACCAGGTTGGCGTTCCCGCGGAGCGACACAGCGGTCCTGAGCCCGGCGGCAGCGAATGCAGCCGCGGCGGCGGCCATACTTTCGTGCGATTCGTATACCCTGACAATCATCGTTTCTCCACAGCACGTTATTCGAGGAAGGACGAGATTGAATATAAATTACACATTCCCGGCCTGAAAAGCAAAACCCGCTAAGTTCGCCGGGGACCCCCGGTTCAGGCAATTGTGATTCCGATTTCCGAAAAATTCACCGCCTACGGCCGAAAAGTTTCCGAAGCCCTGAAATCCAAGGGGATTCGGTCTCAACTGGATGACCGTGACGAGAAAATGCAGGCCAAGATCAGAGATGCCCAGCTTCAAAAAGT
>LCOM01000021.1 GCA_000999395.1 Parcubacteria group bacterium GW2011_GWA2_47_7 | reverse complement strand
GAAGTCGATGCTCGCGTTTGGGGTAGAGTCTCTCTATATATTTGTATGGAAGCAATCACTCAACTATGTAGCCCTCGTTATCAATTTAATCACGCACCCCATGCTACTCCTATTTCTGACTGGTGGACTTCATCGCCCGAAAGCGCGCAATACCGAGCGTGCCATCTTGCTTACGTCCGCCATTGCATTCGGGAGTACTATTACGCCTATCGTGATTACGAAAGAAAAGCGAGGCATTGTTACGGATATTGCACTTGGCCTCTATTTTGCATTCTTGGGGGTGAGCATCATCGGAATTATTGGGTTTTTGAATGCGATTCAATTCCATTCGGTTGATATCGGCATTTTCCTTCTTTTTTTACTGCTTGTGCTGTATTTTGGTTTCCGCATTCGCTCTTCAGCGTATCGTATGCGTTTTTCCAGTACGAAGGAGAGTTTTCTTCGCACGCTGATGGAGCTCCTCTTACTTCCTCTTATTTCCGTTGGTCGGTGGATGAGTTTACGCTTCGAGAATATCAATATTGCGGTTCTTGTACTTGATTTTTTCATTGAAGTGCCATTCAGACTATTGCTTCGATTCCTCGATATTTTCACGCGTTTGCTTGAACGAAAGCGCGATGAAATCTACACACCGTAAGATTCGACGAGTGAAAATGATAAAGTGAAGATAACTTCGTGCCATTTTGCGCGTACTCATCTATAATAGGGGAAGTATGGAACATCATGTGGGACAACCTGAGTTACCCAAATTCTCTTCTCCTGAGGAGGAGCTGCAATACTTGCGCGAGCGGGTCGCACGTGCGGAAGAAGTACACAAGAGTGAGGGGATGCCAGTGAGCAAGGAGGCCGTCATTTCACGAGAGGTTATTTCCTATGGACAGACACGTCGCGAAGATACCCTTGAAGAGCATTTTATTTTAGAGAATCCTCAGTATGAAAAATCGCTGGAGTTACTGAATTCATCAGCACATCGTGAGAAGATGCGCGAGATATACCGCCTCCTCGCCGAAAAAGGCATATTGAATGCACTCAAAGTTGTGCGTGAGCTCAATAGTCCACATCTCGAGGGCGATTTTCACGCAATAATAGTCAACTATGTGAAAACGGGAGCCATCGTACCTGGACTCGATAAGGAGCAAGGGCTTGCACGCATGATTCGGAAAACTTTGTATGAGATCACTTTGCCGCATGCGGAAGGGGAAAGAATACCGACCGTCCAACAGGCGATGGAGTTCATGCAACGCTTCTACTCAGGGATGCTTCCTGCGGATCGTGAACACACCGCACAGCATGATGGGTTTACGATTGAGATTGCCATGCCGAACTATTCGTCTGATATTACCTACTATGTTTCGATTAAGGATGAACGCAAAGAGCAATTCATGCAGCAGCTTTTTGGCACCTTCCCCGAAGCAAAGATAGAGGAGGTTCCGCGCGATTACAATATATTCAACAATCACGGTGTCTCCCTTGGTTCATCTGCTCAAAATTTGCGCAACTTCGCGTTTCCCATTGCGGACATGGATCATGCCGAAAATGATCCCATGAAGGTCCTGCTCTCGTCATTTTCAAAAGTTTCGCGTGATGGCGAAGGGGCGGCGGTTCAGTTTATCATTGTGCCAGACAGGGATAATATCTCCGGCAAAATAAAGCATGCATTAGGAGAGATTCACAAAGGAGCCCCGCTCAAGGAGGCGTTGAATATTCCATTGTCAATAACGGGAGATTTGTTTAAGTCTGTTTCCGGATTGTTTAAATCGGCACCCAAACAAAAGCCGGGAGAGGAAAAAAGAGTCGATAATTTTACCCTTGAGTTCAAGGAGAAAGCGCTTAAGTTGCTTGAAGAAAAACTTTCTACAAATATCGTAAGGGTAAATTTGCGCATTATCGCATCCGCAGGAACGCGTGAGCGAGCATCAGACATACTCTCGTCAATCGAAACGTCGTTTAGTCAATTCACGAGTCCGCAAGGAAATGGTCTACGATTTGTAAGAAAAGAGAAGGGTGATCTTACTGAGCTGATGCATAATTTTAACTTTCGTCATCGTGATGAAGGTGAAATGCTTGCGCTTAATCTGAAAGAGCTTGCCACGCTCTATCATTTTCCCATTACGATTACCCATCAGGAGGCACCACAGCTTAAAACGATAAAAACAACAAATGCCTCGGCTCCGGCCGAACTGCCCGCAGAGGGGACACTGATCGGTGTCAATAAATACCGTGGAGAATCGCGTGAAGTGCGACTTACCAAGCAGGACCGCTTACGCCACCTTTACACACTTGGACAGACCGGTGCCGGTAAGTCTGTGTTTCTCAAAAATCTTGCGGTACAGGATATTCTCGCGGGGAACGGTGTCTGTTTTATCGACCCACATGGGAGTGATGTGCAGGACATACTCGCGTGCATTCCTCCTGAGCGCATTGATGATGTGATCTATTTCGATCCGACTCACATGGAACGCCCCTTTGCGCTTAACATGCTTGAATATGACCTCAATCACCCAGAACAGAAGATATTTGTCGTGAATGAAATGCTCTCTATCTTCAAGACCCTCTATTCATCGACACCGGAATCCATGGGGCCTGCGTTTGAGCAGTATTTTCGATACTCTACACTCCTCGTCATGGAAGATCCAGAAACAGGAAATACACTCCTAGAAATTCCGCGCGTCATGGCAGATCCAGCGTTTCGCAATCTCAAGTTATCGCGATGCAAGAATCCCATTGTTGTTCAGTTTTGGCGCGATATTGCCACGAAGACGTCTGGCGAGAGTGGGCTTCAAAACATGATTCCATATATCACTAATAAGTTCGATATTTTCATATCAAATGAGGTGATGCGACCGATTATTGCTCAGGAGAAATCGTCATTCAACTTCCGCGACATCATGGACAGCAAGAAGATATTTCTTGTGAATCTTGCGAAAGGAAAGCTCGGAGAAATAAATGCAAATCTCCTTGGACTCATCATCGTCGGAAAGTTTCTCATGGCGGCGATGTCGCGCGTTGATTCGTTCGGGAAACCACTCCCCGATTTCTATATGTACATAGATGAGTTTCAGAATATCTCCACCCCGTCAATTGCGGCAATTCTCTCTGAGGCACGTAAGTATGGACTTTCGCTCAATCTCGCCCATCAGTATATTGCACAGCTTCGTGAAGATATTAAGGATGCGGTCTTTGGAAACGTCGGCAATATGGTAGTCTTCCGCGTAGGTACAGAAGACGCAGAATTTCTTGAGTCACAGTTTGCACCAGTATTCAAGGCATCGGACATTATGAAGATAGAAAATCGTAATGCTTATGCAAAAATCCTTATCAATGGAAAGCCGGCGCTTCCGTTTAATATCGAAATGCTTCCGCCACCGCAAGGCCACCCCGAGATCGTCGACCAGCTCAAAAACCTTTCCTATCTCAAATACGGACGTGATCGAAAGACTGTCGATGATGCAATTATGCGACGTTATCTTTCTGGACATCAGAATCCGGCACCGGTAGCCGCCACTCCATCGAGTGCAACACCTCCACTCGGGCGACCAATGACATCACCGCTTGGCGCTCCCTTGACCGCAACTCATCCGTCTGCAACACCTGTTATCACACAAGTGCCTCCAACGCCAATTCTTCAAACACCGATTACTCAACGGGATGTGGCCTCTCTCGTATCTCCGGTCAGTACAACGCAAATAGACCCCAAGGCGGAGTCCCCATTTGCCCAGGCATTCGCGCGGGCGAATCAGGTATCCAAACCCATAGAGCCAAAAATAGAAGTGAAGGATGCCGATGCAGTTTTTGCCGACCCGTTTGTTCTTGATAATGTGGATAGTGCCACGAGCGATGTTTCGTAAAAAGTTTTATACGTTTTCCTTTCCTAGATAGTACGCAGATAAAAATAGGGGGCAAAGCATCCATGTTTTTACGTAGTTCGAATTGAGTGATGTCATGTAATGCAATGCCAAATTTTCCATGCGTCTCCACTACGTAATCAACGCCAGTGTCTAGGGTGCCTCAATTTGTAAACGAATCGGTATTTACCAGAAAACCCCAAACATACCGTCTTTCGGGGTTTTTTGCTACAATAATGAAGTGACGTAAGGGTGGTATGTTGGTTTGACAAAACACCATTTTTTTGCTATAATATATTCATGATAAACGAGGGAAATCAGAGAGAGTCATCCGCAGATCGAGCTGTTCGCTTTGCGCAAGAGGAAGATGAACTTCAGAAACTCCTTACTGATGTTAGTTCAGATGCTGCAGACTTACTCATCGAACAGCTTGCGAGAAAGCACAAATATGAAATGGAGAAAGAAGTTATTCTTTCCCTGAGCGAGTTCGCCGACCTTGAGTCTGGTGTCACTGGGTCAAAGTATATCCCTCCTCCTTCCGCGATAGAGGACGTCGCCGAAACAATAGGCGGGGATGAGTTTGCTAACGACGTTGTCAGTCCCGATAGTGTGGCGAAGGATTCATCTGAGGGTGATGTCTCCGAGAGTGCGCTCGGGGTAGCGACTTCAACAGAGCCTGTTGCATCATCTGCAAAAGAGGATGATGGTGATTTTGAACATCAGGAAGAACTGGTGGCGCGTGTTGTCGACACAATTAATAAAATGGGGCTAACGTTGCGCCAGCGAGGTGATGCTGAAACTTTTCTTGCAGACCAGAATGAGATTGCAGAGTTGACTGAAAAACTGGAGACAATGGCAAATGACAAAATAATGAATGCTGAAGGTCGAAGTGGCGAAAAGCGTGAACTACAAGCAAGACTTCGCTACCTCGAGTCTGAGAGAGAACGAGCCACTGCGGATATAGAAAATATTCAAGGTGACCTTGACTCTGGTATGAGTGAGGTCCTTCGAGATTTTGCCAATCTGCCAACTGAACTTCAAGATGGGATATTTTATGTAAAGGATGATGTGCTTCGGAAATATGGTATTAAGGCACGAAGAGTTGCGAATGACGTTGCGAGTGCCGTCGGCAAAAGGAGGATGGATGCAAAGATTGTTCGAGAATTTCGCTTATCTGAAAAGCAAGGAGAAAAAGATGAAAAGGCGAGACTCATGACCCCCGAGAATCTCGCGCGTGTCATCGGCACTCCCGAAGAAGCGGCCTATAGTAGAAAAGACATCGAGGAGATTCTTGCTCACGCAGGAATCCCGTTTGGCGATATCGGTGCAGGGCTAAGGGTGCTCAAAGACAAATATTCTATTGACGCAAAAAACGAAGTCCCAAAACAAAAGGAGAAGGGTAAGTTTGAACAAATGACGGATGAGATTGCCAATCGATTGCGCGCAGAGGGTTTTTCTTTTAATAAGCCCGACACTTCAAATGAAGATACACTTCCCATTCCGGAGGGGGAAAGAATCGAGGTTGACCCCACTCAGCAGATTGAGCACCTGCGCGAAATTTTTGGGGAGATTCTCCACGCCGATGAAGTAAGGCAGAAAGCACTCGGAGAATTGCGAGGAAATAATTCTTGGCTTGGATTGAATCGAGGGCTGAAAAGCATGAAAAAAAGATTCGCTTCTTTGCCACCCGCTACCGGTGACACAAAGTTAAATAAACAACGCGCACAACTTGAGCGGGATATTGCTGATTTTGAAAAGAGGATTCCCGAGGCTCAGGAAGTCCTTCAATCTTCAGACGAGTCCCTTTCTGTGAGTACCGAGCGCGCCCTTGCCCTTATCGCTGACTTACCGCTTGAATTGACTGAGGCAATACGCAAATCTGAAACGCTCGATGCTACACATAATGATGTGTTTAAAAAATATGACCTTAGTCCAATTGCCGCCCAGAAAATCGCCATGGAATTAATAAAGTGGGAGCAACCTGTTCCTGCGATTCAGTCACCCGAAGAACCAAGAGTAGAAGACACTTCAAAAACTGAACAGCCAACATTATCGGGATTGTATGAAATTCGCGAGGGTGGGCATGTCTATAATAGTGGTGATACCGGAGCTGATGCAGCTCGTATCGATACCGATGAGCTTCTTCCTCATGCAAACGATCTTGCAAAAGGAGAAGGTACACTCTCTGGTGTCGTATCAAAAGGGCCTCGGTCTGTTTATCGCTCTGAGGATGGAGGTACAACATACGATAGCTGGAATGACCCAGATTTTAACAAGGAACAAGATACTGAGTCCGCCTTACGTAAGGTTGGAAAATTTGGACAACATCCGAGCGATGTTTCCTCGGTGCCATTTGCTGAAAATCCGCAACTCACCGGACAATATCATACCGTTGGCGGAGTCCTGCATACTGGCCTTATTGAGGGAGAGGGCGCCCCGGTATCGTTTGGTGTGCCGAACTCGCCGGCTTCTGTCGATGCACCTGTCGCACCTATATCCACCCCCGTCGCCCCTCTCGAAACAGAACCTGTGCAAGATGCCTCAAAAGTTGTAGACGGCGAGAATGGTGAAATAATGGAGTCAGTCAACAAGCTGAATGACCTAAAAAGCAAGATAGACGCACAATTTAAGTTGATGAATGAGAGCAAGAAAACACCACGGTACGAAGAAGTTTCATCAAAAGCAAGAAGGGAGATATCGCAACTGTATGCTGATGCTGAGCAGCTTGCCATCGAGATTGCGGGTGCGAAGGAGCTCCGTGAGAAGATTAAGATTGCTGATGGGGAGTGGGTGTTTCTCAGCTATGCTGAAGCAGGAAAACTAACGGGGAATCTAGTCGAAGAATTTAAATCAGCAAAAGGACGCCGACGAGAATTTGAAAAGATGCTCACGAATCATGGGGTGACCCGTGCAGCTGCCGAAAAGGTTTATGCACTCTTCTTTGATCAAGCAAAGAGGGTTTGTGAAATTTCCAATGAAATTAACCGCATGATTACAGATAATGTACCTCCGCCGAAGTTGAGTGAACAAGATGAAGACTACCAATTGCTCAAATTGCACAATGTCCCCGAAGAACTTATGGCGGAGGGCAAGTTGAAGGAGATCTCCGACCTCCTTCTGCCTATCGTAGACGAGTACACCAGTGATGGATTTCTGAAATATGAGGGTGACCCGATGGAAAATGTCGTGAAGCATTTTGTAAACAGTGAGGACGAATATCAATTTCAGGGGATTGAACAATTTAAGAAAGACCCACGAATACAAGAGGCAATCGTGAGTAAGGTTCATGCACTGATAGTAAAAAATGACACTGACGCCTTCAGGAGGCTACCCGCATACGTCCTAGACTTACTGAGTGGAGATGCTGATGTAACAACATTCCAGGATAGTCTCCCGAGTGTTTTAGGCGTGCTATCCGAACCCGCACCAGTCGTAACGAAGAATCCAGATTCAGCGCCGGTTTTGACGGTCGAATCTTCTGAGTCGCATGGGCTCACCGAGGAGGCGGTAGCATTTCTCGCGAGTGTCGATAATGGAGGAATCCCCATGTTTGTTTCAGAACAATTAAAGCGGATTGCCACTGAGAATGGTGTTGTCTACCTGACTACCATGACGCCACAAGACATCATTGATGCACTTCGCGCGATACATACTCCCCAATCCGCATCCTCGGAGGATGTATCTATGGTTGCTACACCTTCTGTCTCCACACCAAAATCAGCCACCCCAAAGAAGTCTACGACGGATTTACCAGTGAAGACATCTACTGAGACTATTATCCCCGAAGCACCATCATCTGCTGAGGAATTAGTCACGCCTTTCGTTGAGACAAAGAGAGTAGTTCCACAAAAACCCGTTGCGCCAAAGAACGTGTCGGCCTATGATGCTGCGTTGGATGAGCAGTGGGAGAAAAATGTTGATGAGAAATACAAGAAGCAAGCCGACGAACTTTCCCTCACGGAAGATGTTTCGACAAAGGTTGAGCTCACCCCTGATGAGAAGAAGAAGCTTCACCAGGAACTTGAGAGGGCGGGAACACTCTGGGCATCATTTATTGAGCGCGAATATGGACTCAGTATGAACGAGGAAGAGGCTACTGAGCCTACTGAAGAAGAACTAGCTGCGAAGGGCATTGCGCTTGAGGCGCTCGTGGTAAATCCGATTGATACCTCTGACCTCGTATCTACCATTACGAAGAGCCCGGAAGGGACAGCGTCAGTTACCCCATTTGCACTTTTAGAAAAATTTGATATCAAATTTGGTGTGGGCGAGGATATGCTCAAAAAGATAAAAGTATTTGATGCACTTTCTCCCGGACAAAAAATGCTTGTCTTTAAGAATCTTGAGCAGATTACTCTGTCGGACATTACCGAGGAGGCAAAAAAGAAACAACAGGAAGAGTGGGGTAAAACGAGCAAGTGGGGGAAGAGAGTACAGCAGGTTTTCTCGCTTGGAATGAAGCCGGAGCATCGCACACGAGAAATCGAGAAAGAATTACTGGCGCAGTCGAAAGCATCCAAAGAATCTCCCTCAACGGCCGAAGAAATCAATCGCAAGGCCACAACGCTTGCGTACATCGAGTCACTTTCCAAAGTTGCCGAGCAAGGTCCCGGAGCTACAATTGAAAATGGAGCATTGCGTATCAATTATGTTTCTGATAAGGACCTTATGTCAAAACGTGAGGGGGTGACGGTATCCGAGGAACAAAAGCGGGATATTGAGAATTTTAACCGTACGGCCACGGCATATGCAAAAATTCCCCACGACTGGACCTATCGTGATTGGGAGAAACCAGGAATGATGGCGCGCGCAACGAATGATGCTCTTGATGCGCTTGGGTTGGAAAAACGCGATAAGACTGAGCACGAGCAGTTCGATAAGGTGAAGCAAGAATATGAAACAGCTCATGCCGCGATGCTTTTTACGCTTCAAAATAAATTCAAGGAGGATGGTGAGGAATCGAAAGAAGCGGAGCGACATGCGATGAGCGAGATGTGCAAATTTGACGAGCGAGTCGCGTTGAACCAGCTTTTTAATAGCTCTCCAGACGCTGAGGCTGCAATGCAGAACATCGAGGATACATCTGCTCGAAAGTTTGCTGCAAAGGAATTTTGGAAATCAAAGGGCGCCTTCATCGCGTATGGTGCTGCAACGAGAGCCGTTGCCGTGGGTGGCGCAGCCTATCTTGCGATCCCGACATTTGGAGTCTCACTTCTCGGTCTTGCTTCGGCTCCCTTGGTTGGATATGGAGTGGGGCGTAGTATTGGAAAAACGCAGGGCGAAAAAGCTGTCAGAGAGTGGTGGGCAAGGGGACGCATGAGTGAAGGGGATATGCGTGAAGAATTTGCATACACAAAATATAAGCATGTGAATGGAGTACCTGTAATTGAAAATGGGCAAAAAGTTGAAAATGGTTCGGGCAAAAGGCAAATCAGGACGTTTACCGATGCAACGTTCTTTACTGACCGCATTGATCGACTGACGGCAAAATTGAAACGCACAACGGATGCCACCGAAGGAGAACTCATCAAAACAAAGATTGCTCAAACGGTCGCCCTTATGATGACAAAAAAAGAGCAAGGTATGATCAATTTTGCCGGCTCGTCGCTTTCTTCCAATGAACAGAGAAGGGGGGACACGATAAATAATAAATATAAATTCGAAGAGGCTTTAATGGGGGGGCTCGTAGAAACAGCTGTGAATGAAGAGCTGTTTGACGAAGCGAAGGTGCTGATGCGCGAAAGGGTAAGCGCGCACAAGGCGTCGATAGATGATATCCAAAAGAGGGAAAAGATAAACACCGCAATGAAAGAAGCCGCAAAAACCCGCGCGAAATACGCCTTTATTGGTGCAATCGGATTCAAGGGGGTAAGTAAGATTTGGGACATCGTCCATGGTGGAAGCGTTGTTTCGGTGCAAATCCCGAGTGCACTTAAAATGACCCCAAGTCCGAAATAGAGGAGCATGAATCCTCTGAAAATACAGGAGGAGTGATGATGGAAGGACCGAAGGGGCTATTAGACTATTCGGCAAAAATGGAGCACAACATCGGACGATCGCTCACCGATGTGGAAGTACGCGCACTTTGGATGACCGCATCCCAAGAAGCACATCCATCATCAGAGTATTACGACAGCGTCGTCGGTAGGGCGCATTATGCAATTATTGAGGAAATGCACGCGAAGGGAACACCGCTGACTCCGGATAACATCAAGGCCATTCTTATGCTTCATGGTTTTGAAGAATCAATGGGTCGTCCCGTTCCTGGGGGTGTGCTTTTTGATGGCGACCACGACCTGTCGACAAATACAGTGCCACATCAACCTCGCGCCTCCCTGCCGAAGCCTCCACTTGTTGAGAAGGTTGTCACTGCGACACCTCCGGGAAGAGGGATCATGCAGTCTGTGTCAGAATTTAAGGCAAGTGCGGGACGCGAGCTCTCCCCCAATGAGCTTTTGGTGGTGAGAGAGTTAAAAATCTTTGAGCTTAATTCTGGAGCGTCAGGACATGATTTGACCCACAATGCTGGAGAGGTGCTCAAATCCGCGATGAGAGATAAGGGCGCACCTCTTTCGTCCACAGAAATGAAGAATATTCTAAAGAATTATTCATTGGAAAAAGAAATCCCTGTGATTCCGGACGGAGAACTTCCACCCCCACCTGTTCCTGAAAATCATCCGTCGCGTACTTTGAAGTATCCATTTGATAAGCCCTTGTCGTCCACAGATAAAGTCCTTCCATCCGTTCTTCCGGATGCTCATGAAGGTATCATTAATGCTTCGGCTCTTACCCCTCGCATCCCGACTATGGAAGGACCGGTCAATCTTACTATCGCAGAGAAGTGGGCAGATGTTGCAGAGAGTGGGCCGTTTGGGAACAATTCTCACTGGGAGTCTGTAAGGGGAACGACGATTGCAGATCTTATCAATAAAACAGCGGGTGCTCCGAAGCCACTATTGTTATCTGCTGCGACCCTTGAGGCTGCAGAGTGGCAGATGAAAGAATTGATCGCAAAATCGCAAGCAATGGGTTTTCGTTATGCAGATGGTGAAACTGGTGGACACTTTCTTGAACGCGTTGCCGATGAATTAGCAAGACCACTTTCCGGAGAACAAATAGTCGAACGGAGTAGAAATATTTGGGAATTTGTAAGTAGGGGGATCACCGTTCGAGGACACCTTGGCCATGAATTTACTGCCGAGAGAATCATTCATGAAAATATTCATCCAGGAATGAATTCAGCATCGGCCGGTCAAGAATTCATTCAGGCGAAAAGCATATTACAGCGTGTCTATGCCAACACCGGCGTCCCGCCCACCTCGGGAGAGGGGATTCGCGCATACGCGGAGCGTGCGATACATACGACACTTGAGAAGAATCCGACGCTCCACGCAAATGAATTACTCTCTACACACAAATCTGCAGTCCCTTCCGGTGCAGTGCATCAAATGCCTCGCCCTGTCACTCCCGAACGAGGAGCGTGGGCGAGAGAGGCCTAGTGAAACGTTTAAAGTGCGCCAGTTGCGCGCTTTTTCGTATCTGCTACGATAGAACAAATTACGAGTAACCAATTCATGATATGGAAAATAAGCACCCTAAGCAGGAGCGCACGTTTGTCATTTTAAAACCCGACGCGGTTCAACGCACGCTGATGGGAGAGGTTATTAAACGGATTGAGCGTACCGGGCTGAAGACAATCGGTATGAGAATGATTGTTGCGACACGCGAGCAGGCGGCAGCGCATTATGGCAAAGATGATGCGTGGTGCGAGAGGGTCGGCGGTCGTATCACAGCAAATATTGAGAAAGAGGGAAAAGTGGCCGACAAAACCGCGCTGGAATATGGACGCGAAATTCTCGACGGCCTCTTTGATTTCTTGACCGCATCCCCTATTGTTATCCTCGCATTTGAGGGTAATAAGGCGGTCGGTGTTGTGAAAAAAATCGTCGGTGGGACCGAACCGCTTACTTCTGATGTTGGTACTATTCGTGGTGATTATACAAGCGATTCGTACGATATCGCCGGCATAGACGGGCGTGCAGTTCGCAATCTCGTGCATTGTTCCGATGAGGTTGCAGAGGCGGAGCGCGAGTTGAAACTGTGGTTTAAGGAAGGCGAACTGATCAAGTATACGCATGTCGGTGAGCGGATGCTCTATGACTCCGATCTTGATGGAATTCTTGAATAAAAGGATATCTTTTATTTACCCTGTGGATAAGGTGGGAAAAACCCTTGTATAACTTACTGAAAACCCTGTGGATTTCCTGTGGGTAACGGGTGTATAATTAATAAGTATTCGGAAAAACCCTAGTTCTGGAACAGGGCTGACCGAATCACCATGACCCTTGGGTCACTGGTTGAGGTTGCCCACCTATAAATCATTAGGTTCCATCCGAATACATATATTTCAAAAGACATCTCGCTTCGTTACGTACGGGCGGGATGTTTTATTTCCTGATGTATTTTGTTACGATGGACACAATATTGTTATGCAAAAATCATTTCCTATCTGGTTCCTTGCGCTCGTCGTTTCCGTCCTTGCGGTGGTAGATATCGTGGCCCGCCCCAAACATCTCTATTTTTACATTTGGTGGCTCGATATCCCGATGCATCTTATTGGCGGTTTTTGGGTGGGGCTTATTGTGCTCACCTACTATTTTGCGTACCAATATAAATTTCCCAAACGCGAGTCATCGCATTTTGCTCTATTTCTCTCAGTGGGGGGGGCCTTTGTCGTCGCACTCAGTTGGGAGGTTTTTGAGTGGAGCGTTGATTGGGTAAACGGTCTTATTCATAATGATATGATTGATAGTCTCTCCGATATTTGTAACGGCGTAATAGGTGCAAGTGTGGGGACGGCATTATTTGTCTGGAGGGGGTATAATAAATCTACATGACACAACAAGCAAAAGTCGGATTTTTTGGAGGAGTGGATGCAGTGACCGGCTCCAATTTTCTTTTTGAGGCAGAAGGAAAGCGTATTCTTATTGACTGTGGGCTTTATCAGGGCGATAAATTTGCGGATGATCGCAATCGTGAGGATTTTGCATTTGACCCAAAGTCCATTGATGTTCTCTTGGTGACCCATGCACATATCGATCACATTGGGCGGATTCCGAAGTTGGTACGCGCGGGATTCAGTGGAGTCATTTATTCTACTCCTCCTACTCACGAGCTCACTGAGCTTATGCTTCTTGATACTACGCGCATCCTTGCGCATGAGGCGGTTCAGGATGGGAGGGAGCCCATCTATACAGAGCGTGATGTGCGCGACACGATGAAGTTGTGGAAGACTCACGAATATTATGCACCATTCGCACTTACTCCGACACTCACGTGTGAGTTTAAGGATGCTGGTCATATTCTAGGGTCGGCGATGATGTTCCTGACATTAAACGGTACCACAATGGTCTTTACAGGCGACCTCGGTAATTCGCCGACACCTCTCCTCCGTGATACGGATTCCATTAAGGGCGCGACCTATCTTCTCATGGAGTCGGTGTATGGTGACCGTAACCATGAGAATCGCGATCAGCGGAAGGAATTGCTCCGCGAGATTATCACCGAGTCTATTGCGCGCGGAGGAGTGCTCATGATTCCCGCCTTTTCTATTGAACGCACACAGGAGTTGTTATTTGAATTAAATGACCTTGTCGGGCATCATGATATTCCGGATGTAAAGATATTTCTCGATTCACCGCTCGCCATAAAAGCAACAGAGATTTACCGTAAGAGCGATAAGTATTTCAATCAAAAAACTCAACATATTATTAAGGGCGGTGATGACGTGTTCAAATTTCCAAGATTGTTCTTTACTGAGACTAAGGAGGAATCAATGAAAATATGGGAGACCAAAGGCCCGAAGATTATCATGGCGGGTTCCGGTATGGCGAACGGTGGTCGCATCGTTCATCACCTGAAGCATTATTTGCATGATCCAAAGAATGTCGTCCTTTTGGTTGGGTATCAGGCGGCAGGCACACCAGGGAGGCGCCTTTCCGAAGGGGCGAAGGTTGTGAGACTATTCGGCGATGATGTGGCGGTCAAGGCAAAAGTGCGCGAACTCCATGGTTATTCGGGGCACAAAGACATGGACAATTTACTTGAATTTGTCGAAGCGGGGAAAGATACACTGAAGAAGATTTTTGTCACCATCGGCGAGCCTAAGTCCTCAATGTTCCTCGCCCAGCGTATTCGTGACTACCTCGGTCTTGACGCGATTGTACCCAACCCCAAAGACGAACACACGCTGGAGTTTTAATATGAATTTGGGGGATATGATAATACAGAAAACCCCAGACTGGGAAAAGCTACTTCACGAAGAATTTGCGAAGCCTTATTTTGCTTTGCTGAAAAAAGGTGTTGACGAAATCTATCAGCACGGATTAGCGTTTCCAGCAAAAGAGAAAATGTTTCGTGCATTTGAGTTGTGCCCTCCAAAAGATGTACGGGTGGTAATTTTGGGACAAGATCCATATCACACCCCAGGAGTTGCCGATGGACTCGCATTTTCAACTGCATCTCTAAATCCAATTCCCCCATCACTGCGAAATATTTTTAAGGAAATTGCGGAAGAGTACGGAGTTCCTATTCGCACGAATCCCGATTTGAGCGACTGGGCAAAGCAGGGTGTACTACTACTCAATACCTCACTTACTGTTGATTCTGGTAAAGCAAATTCACATGCGGATATAGGCTGGTACGAGTTCACTGATGCCGTTGTTCGTACATTAAGTGACCAGCGTGAACATGTCGTTTTTATGCTCTGGGGGAATTATGCGCGAGAGAAGCGAGTGCTCATCGATAGGGCTAAGCATCTCGTGCTCGAGTCTCCTCACCCGTCACCACTCTCTGCATACAAGGGCTTTTTCGGAAACGGTCATTTCAGAAAGGCAAATGAATATCTGAGAGCGCATGACCGAGGAGAAGTATCTTGGTATTAGCGCTTAATTAAAAACCCCCACGCATGGGGGGTCGATTATTTTTTACAGCAGGAATTTCACTGCAAGATAGGGGGCGTGTCCGAGCAACATAAGTATTAAAAGTACGATGTGGTTGCCCGTGGGGAGTTTGTATTCGCCGAAGCACAGAAACAGCCAGGTAATGAACACTTCCGTCAAGAAGACTGTGGTTACATTCGCCGAGAAGATCCAGCCGATAAGTACGGCGACGAGGCTGATGACGAAGCCTATCAATGTGGGTGCAGCTATAGACCGAATAAGTTTTGCAAACATTTAATTCTCCAAACTAAGCTTGGTTCACATCTGTGCCAAACCTATCATTGTAATTACTACTGTCAATCACGATCGTCTGGCTTGGGCTGATGACCGTTCCTCAAACCAGACCTCTTAATTGGACTTGTTTCCTTGCATCTCGGGAGGGAACACCCCCAGTGCTACATATTTGCTATACTCATGTAATGACCGGATATGCAAGATTAGGAAGCATGTTGAAGATTATGGGTAGCACCTTGCTGATATTTCTTAGGCGGTATGGGCACCATTTTTCGCTTGTGATGTGTGTCGTCGGTTTTGCGCTTGATTCGACCTATTTGCCGAGCATTGATCATACTTTCACTCAGATCATCGCCCTCGTCTATTTTGGTATCGCTACGGGATCCATCGTGCTGTCACAAGCAATACAATCGAACAAAATTCGTGCCTCGTGGTTTATCTTATTTGCACCCGTGTTTCCCCTCGCGGTGCAGTTTGTTTTCGGCGGACTACTAAGCGTCGTCTTTGTCTATTATTTTAGGAGTGCGTCCCTTCTCGTCAGTTGGCCGCTGGTTCTGCTACTCGGAGCGCTCATGGCAGGAAATGAGCTCTGGCGAAAACGCATTGAAAAGCTAGAGTTTCAGGTGACCGTACTTTTTCTGTTGTTTTTATTTTTTAGCATATTTGCCGTACCGCTCTACTTTGGCACCATTGGAACCTCCATCTTTCTCCTTTCCGTTGCGCTCAGTATTGTGGTACTGGCAGCGTTCATTTTCTTACTGTCGAGTGTTGCATGGGGGGTACTAAGAGATAATGCATTAAGACTCTTTCTTATGCTCACCGGTTCTGCGTTTCTCGTTGTCGGATTCTACTTCGCAAACATCCTTCCACCGATTCCGCTCGTCACCCGCGCAGATGGACTCTATCACTCGCTCTCCCGTGATGTATTCGGTGTATATATCGGTGGTGCGGAGCAGGAATCGTGGAACCAACGCTATTTGTCATTTTTCTACCCTTCGGAATAT
The DNA here is from genome assembly GCA_000999395.1 of Parcubacteria group bacterium GW2011_GWA2_47_7. GTDB lineage: Bacteria > Patescibacteriota > Minisyncoccia > Phycocordibacterales > UBA6899 > MHLP01. The sequence goes on along the minus strand of LCOM01000021.1, from coordinate 2,258 downwards.
CATCGTGTAAATGACGAGCCGATTTATTTTTACAGCGCAATATATGCGCCTGCGGTTTTGCATACTCCAATTGTGCATGTGTGGCAGTATTGGGACGAACCGTCTGGAAAGTGGATTACTTCATCGCGTGTTGAATTTCCCATGAGTGGAGGGAGAGAGAGGGGGTATCGTGGGTACTCAGAGAAAGAAAGTGTCACTTCTGGACTCTGGCGGGTGCTCGTAGAAACCAGAGATGGGCGCACGATAAGTCAAAAGAAGTTCAACGTCGTAGAAGTAACAACGTCTTACACAACAGAATTGAAGACCTTGTAGTATATTTCTATTGCATTAAAAAACCACCGAGTAGTGGTTTTTTAATCTTCTTATTTAACCTCCATCACTTCTTTTGCAATGCGAGAGAATGTTTCCGGGTTATGCTCTGCGAGTGTTGCCATAATCTTTCGATCGAGTAACATCTTCTTCTTTGTTGCTACGCCGATGAATTTAGAAAATGAGTAACCAAGTGGGTGTAGGGCAGCATTCATTTTGACCTGCCACATGCGTCGAAAGTCATTCTTCTTGTCTTTGCGGTGAGTGAACTGATAGACACCTGCCTTTCGGAGTGCAACCTTGGCCTCGATTTCTTTCTTGGATCGGCCGTGGCGGTAGCCTTTCGCAGCGGTAAGGACCTTTTTGCGACGTTTATTAGATGTGACTCCTCGTTTTACGCGTGACATATAGTTTTAGTTTGAGCGGTGATATCCGTAATGAGTAATTAGACCCCGAGAAGAAAACGCTGTTTTGCCTTGGGAGTCATCGTTAGTTCGATGCGGCTCTTTTTGATCAGCTGGCTACTGCGGCTCTCCTTTGCATTAAAATGATTGATACCCGGCTTTCGTAAAAGTACCTTTCCTGTTTTTGTAACCCTGACGCGTTTTGCGAATGACTTGTTTGTTTTTGTATTCATATTATTTTGTTTCTACTTCAGGTGCTGTGACCTCAGCTTTTTTTACCTTACCCTCAGACACTTCTTTTCGTTTAGCTCCTCTCTCTATGACAATGGTGAGACCCTTTGGACTTTTCTTTGGTTCCTCAGCTACTTTGTAGTCTTCGGAGATCAGGTTGAGAATTCTCGAGAGACGCTCTTCCAGAAACTTCGGCTCCATATACTTGGTACGCCCAGGAAGGAAGAGGTCGAGTTTTACGCGATGTGATTCTCGTAGCCACTCAGACGCCTTTTTTGCTTTGAGCTCAAGGTCACGCTCCGATGTTCCTATCTTTACTTGGACGTTCTTCGTCTCTGTCACATGTGCTTTCGCCCTTGCGTCCCGGTCTTTCTTTTGGGTCGTGTACTGGAATCTACCATAGTCCGTTATTTTTGCAACGGGAGGGGTCGCATTTGGCGATATTTCAATCAAATCGAGTCCCCGCTCCATAGCGAGCTTTATGGCATCAGTAGTCGACATGTTACCCAAGCTTCCGTCATCATCGATAACGCGCAGCATTGGGGCCTTTATTTGGTGGTTTATTCGGGTTTTTTCTTTCATTCGATTGAGATAGATATTGTAGCAGAAGGAGTGAAAAACGTACAGTCTTCAATGTATTTTGCGAAATAGAAGCCCCGCCAGTTGGCGGGGTAGAGGCCGAGGTGTTATTCGGGTGTTGAGTTATGTCGGATGTACCCCGCCTTCTCCATCTCGTCGATAATTGCTGGCGGTGGGGTTGCCTCTACGCCAAGTGGGGGCTCATCAACTGCCTTCGGGGGTATTTGTTTCCCATGTGGGGCTATCCGTGCGAAGAATAATGTTATCCATGGAAAGATAAGTTTCATTACGACTCCTTGTTTTTTGGGTGGTGGGCTGGGGAACTAATTAAGTTTATGATGGCACCTATTCATTGTATTGTCAAACAAAAAAGCCCCCTTACGGAGGCTCGCGTTCACGTCATACCACACTGCATGATGGATTCAATCTCGTCAGGGTCTTTCGGGGCGGTGGAAGAAAGGACAACTGGACCGCTTTGGGTGATGAGTATGTCATCTTCGATACGGATCCCAATATCTCTGTATTCTTTTGCTCCTTTCGCTTCCCGAACATAGAGACCCGGTTCGACGGTGAGGATCATTCCTTCGGTCAGGAGTCGTTCGGCCCGTGCTGTTTTTTTGTTTCGCGTATAGTCGCCGACGTCATGCACGTCCAGTCCAAGCCAGTGGCTCGTTCCGTGCGGAAAGAATTTTTTGTCTAATCCGCGGAGTATCGCGTCATCAGGGTCCCTCGCTG
>LCOM01000020.1 GCA_000999395.1 Parcubacteria group bacterium GW2011_GWA2_47_7 | reverse complement strand
GGAACCGTTCGCGCACGCCGTCCCGGAGTTCCGGGCTGTAGTAAATCTCTCCCTGGAATATGGCCTCCGCCAGGCTTATCCTGCCCCTTGCGACGCGCGTCTCGTCGCCGGTTTCAAGAAATACGGGGCAGACCGAGCGGCACTTGCCGCACTTTGCACACTTTGCAATCTCTTTTTTTGCCTCTTCTATGCCCATGGTAACGTTAAAACAGATTCTAATTTATAACGCAGACTTAATCAAACAATTTTGACTTTACTGTGTGTCTTCATGTCCCCCGTCCGGTTTTTGCAGTGTACAATAAAACAATCGTCATCAAGGTGCAGTACTGATATTGCCTTGATTTTACGGCAATTTTCCGCTAACTTAGGGTTTGATAAGGAAAAAAGATGAAGAAGACACTCAACTCCTCCAGTCTCAAAGACATATACAAAAAGGTAGTTGACGGTGAAAGGTTAAGCCGGGAGGACGGGCTCAGGTTGTATGCCTCGAATGATGTCCTTCAAATCGGTCACATGGCCAATATTGTCAGGGAGCGCAAAAACGGCAACAAAACCTTTTATATAGTAAACCGCCACATAAACTATTCCAACGTCTGTAAGAATCAGTGCAAGTTCTGCGCCTTTTCTAAGGAGGAGGGAGAAGATGGCAGTTATGCAATGGGCGTGGACGAGGTGATGAATGAGGCGGACGGTGTCGTAGAGCAGGGGGCTACGGAGATACACATTGTGGGTGGACTGCACCCTAAACTGGGATTTGATTACTACCTTGAGATGCTTGGCAGACTGCATGAGCGTTATCCCCAGGTGCATCTCCAGGCCTTTACTGCCGTGGAGATTGCCCATCTGGCCGAGAGGGCGGGTCTTTCGCTAAGGGATACACTGACGGCGCTTAGGCGGGCCGGCTTAGGGTCTATACCCGGGGGAGGGGCAGAGGTCTTTTCATCCAGGGTAAGGAAGGAGCTGTGTCCCGACAAGCTGGCGGGAGAGGGCTGGCTGGGTGTTATGCGCGAGGCTCACCGTCTCGGTCTGAGGAGCAACGCCACCATGCTGTACGGACACGTGGAGTCTGCCGAGGAGAGGACAGACCACATGCTTGCGCTCAGAAGGCTCCAGGACGAGACCGGCGGATTTATGGCGTTTATCCCGCTTGCGTTTCACTCCGATAACACCTTTCTGCAGGGGCTTCCTCGGACTACTGCCGCTCTTGACCTAAAGACCCTGGCCATCGGCAGGTTGATGCTGGACAATTTCCCCCACATAAAGGCCTTCTGGATTATGCTGGGCATAAAGCTTGCCCAGGTATCGCTGAGCTTCGGGGTAGACGATATAGATGGCACTGTGGTGGTGGAGAGGATAACCCATTCGGCAGGGGCCGATACGCCTGAGGAGTTGTCGGTGACCGAGATTGTAAGACTCATTGAAGAGGCGGGGCGGAGTCCGGTGGAGAGAGATACGCTTTATAGAGAGATAGTAAGGCCAAACGGCAGGTTTGACCACGATTGGCATCCGGCAGAGAGCAGGTCAGAGGACTGTGTTAAGGTTACCAGCTAGAGAGGAGAGTCATGGAGTCGTTTCCTAGGCTTTTTAGTCCCTTCCGCATAGGTTCCATGGAGATAAAAAACCGCATTGTATTGCCTGCGATGGAGACCCATCTTTGCGACAAGGATGGCTTCGTTACCGATGAGGTTATCTCCTATTACCGCGAGAGGGCGAAAGGCGGAGCCGGGTACGTGACGGTTGAAAATATCTCTGTTGACCCTGAGGGCAGGATTAATGACGGCATGATGTGCATTCATGACGACAAGTACGTAGACGGCCTGAAACGTCTTGCAGATGAGGTCCACAAGGTAGGGGGCAAGGTAGTTATTCAACTGAACCATGCAGGCAAGGAGGCCCTTAAGTTCTGTACGGGTGTTGCCCCTGTTGCGCCGTCCCCCATCCCCAGCCCGCTGACCAGGACAATGCCCAGAGAACTGTCTGCCGCGGAGATAGGGGAGATAATCAAGAGATTCGCCGATGGGGCGGAAAGGGTTGTGCGTGCCGGGGCGGACGGCGTTGAGATACACATGGCCCATGGCTATCTTGTAAACCAGTTCTCTTCCTTTCCCGTTATTTGCAGGATAAGCGCCGATGAATATACGGACGAGGGCCTTAAGCTGGAGGAGAGCAAGGTCATCGCAAAGATACTCGAGCGTGCCGGCGCAAGCGCCCTCCACGTATCGGCATGTAACAGCTCGTCCGCAGTCTACAATATCCCTTGCTACTACTTGGAAGAGGGTTGTTTTGTGCACCTGGCGGCCGGCATAAAGTCCGTGGTAGGTGTGCCTATAATTACGGTGGGACGTATTCTAGGGCCGGAGATGGCAGAAAAGGCGCTTTCGTTTCATCCAAAGTTTGTAGTTGTAGGATTAAATATTGGGAGAAATATTTTTAACACTTATGACGTTGTCTATGGTCTCGATTCTTGGAAACAATATCGTTCATCGGGGTTTGAAAATGATAAACCGAGAACGGGCGATGAATTAAAGGACATCAGTGTAAATTTTAAATCATGGCGCGATTATCTACACGAGCATAGTAAAATATATGGGTTTCTATCCGAGAATACTCGCGTTCTCCGAGAAAAACTTGGCCTCGCCTCACCTTTTATGACGGGAACATCCGATTGGTCAAATGCTGATCCTGATGCAGCACTCCTCTATGACAAAATTCCCTCACAAAAAACTCTTTTTTGGGCAAATACAGTGTTAAGAAGCGTGGATATGGAAGATAAAAATATAGTCGAGGGACTTCGTCTAAATAATATTTTGTTGGACGAGCTAAATAAAAAGATACTTGAGGGCGGTTCGACGCTCATTGTCTCGATTATCCCGTCAAAAGAACTTGTGTATGAAGCTCGGATTGAAGAAGCTGGTTTACGAAACCCTTATTTTGAAAAATTAGTGACAGGGCAACAGTCCATACGAAAATCTATTCTCAGTTCTTGCGAAGAAAATAATATTTTCTGTTTTGACATGCTCCCATATCTCCGCGGTGCACTGGACGACGGAGAGGTCATATACATGCCATCAGTAAATATGCATCCCACAAGCCATGGTTACGAAATATTTGCCAAAGGAGTAGCAGAAAAACTGAATGCAGAAAATATTATGAAAAATGAAACACCTCTAAATAAACAGCATGATGAGTAATATATATAGTATTTATGGGATTTAATACGATTGATTTCGCGATATTCTTTCCTCTTGTTACTGCGGGTTACTTTCTCCTACCCCATCGTTTTCGATGGGCACTTCTGCTTTTGGCAAGCGGTTGGTTTTACATGAGTTTTATTCCAGCGTACTTATTGATACTCGTATTTACGATTTGCGTCGATTATGTCGCCGGACGACTCATTGAGCAAAGCCAAGGAAGGCGTCGCTTGTATTTATTGCTTGTGAGTGTGGTTGCAAATGTTGGGGTGTTATTTTTCTTTAAATATATTAATTTTTTTAATACTAATATTTCAGCGCTTGCTGAATTTCTTCATTGGAATTATTCGCTCAAGACACTTGCGGTCATCTTACCTCTTGGTCTCTCATTTCATACGTTTCAAAGCCTTAGTTACACTATCGAGGTATATAGGGGGAGACAAAAAGCCGAGCGTCATTTTGGTATATTGGCGCTCTATGTATTGTTCTATCCGCAGTTAGTTGCCGGACCGATTGAGCGTCCACAGAATTTGCTTCATCAATTTAGGGAAGAGCATAAGTTTGATATCCATCGTTTCGGGAGTGGGCTTGGGCTGATGCTCTACGGTTTTGTAAAAAAACTGGTCATTGCAGACAATCTCGCAGTATTCGTAAATCAGGTGTACAACAATCCGTCAGAATATTTCGGCATAAGTACATTTATTGCAACCATCTTTTTTGCGTTTCAAGTGTACTGCGATTTTTCCGGGTATTCCGATATCGCACGCGGTGCAGCTCGAGTGATGGGCTTCAGTCTCATGGAGAACTTCAGGAGACCATTTTTTGCAACCTCAATGGGAGAATTTTGGCGCCGATGGCACATATCTCTCTCAACGTGGATTCGAGACTATATCTTTATGCCACTTGCGATAAAATGGCGAGGATTAGGAAGGGTGGGTATGACTAGTGCACTACTCGTTGCATTCCTCTTTTCGGGTATTTGGCATGGTGCGAGCTGGACCTTTGTTATGTGGGGACTCATCCTTGGGGTAGCTATTATTTTTGAGGTACTGAATGGTGGTGGACACACGAAGGGGGCTGAGCGGGAGCCTTGGAGGGTAGCGAGGATGTTGAGAACTTTTTTTATTTTTTGTCTCTCTCTTCTTTTTTTTCGAGCTGAATCGCTGCAAGTTGCAGTCGGGTTACTTCGCGGAATGTTCGAGGGTTGGGGGAATATTTTTTCTCAGATCACTACTAGTGCATACGTAAATAAATATATTTTTCTTGAACAATCCGCAGATGATTTTTTGTTGTGTTTAGGAGGAATCACTGGTCTTATCCTCGTCGAGTATTTAGAGGAGAGGGGATTGGTAATTCCTCTTTTTCAAATAAAGCGATTTTACATTGGAAAAATTTTGTTGTGGCTTTCCGTCATTCTCGCAATGCTTTTTGTCTTGTATTTACGAAGTCCAAATAAGTCCCAATTCATTTATTTCCAATTTTAGTAAAAAAAATCTTTAAACACACATATCATGAATGAGAAAGGCGCGATTGAAAACGAGGTTGCTATAGTGAGCGGTGGACTTGGGTACATCGGTCGAGAAATCGGATGTCATCTTGCACAGAGGGGTTATAAAACTGTGCTCCTTTACTTGAGTCCGCAGGAAGATATGAAAGCAATACGCTCATCGTTTAAGTCAGCCAATGTGTATTTCTACCAGTGTGATATCACTGATTCGGCGAAGATGAAAGAAGTGCTTGATGCGATTGAAGAAGAGTTGGGGTCTATTTCAGTTGGCATACACGCTGCACACTCACGCCTTGTAAGAAAAAATATTCTTGATGTTGATGAGGTCGCATTTCGAGAGCAATTCTCAGTTGGGGTTTTTGGTGGTTTCAATTTTCTGCAACAAATCGCACTCAAAATGCGACCACGGAAAAAGGGTGTGTTGATTGGGGTGACGACCGCTGCGATCGAATGTGATGTTTCGGCAGACAGTTTTGGGGGGCTCATCGCTTCTAAAACTGCTCTCGTGGGGGGGTACTTGTCCTCAAAATTCGCATTGAAGGGGCTATTGACCGAATTAGCTCAATCGACGGCAGGTTTGGGTATTCGCGTACATACAGTGGCTCCCGGTTTTGTTGCCGGAGGGCTAAACGACGATTTGCCACCAAGGCTTTTTGAGTTCTTGGAAGAAAAATCTCCTACAGGCCAGCTCACTAAGGTCGAGGACATTGCTAAGTCAGTAATTGCTCTTATTCATCCTGGAGAAAGTGTAAAACCCTTTACTGTTGTGATTGACGAGTTGGAGGGTTGAGCTGCTCTTTGTCTGGAAATTTTATTGCTTCTCTTTTGTTTTGTATATTCTTGCAATATAAACTAGTAAAGCTCGAAACATTAGTGAAAATAGCTAATCGTGTATATTTAAAAAAATATCCGGTGCGACATAAGGATGTCCGCATCACCGTATATTTGCCTTCAATTGTTGGAAAAGCTAGTATGTAGTAATTTGATGGAGGTAATATTCCATTAAACTGAATATCGGTAGTTAGTTCGTTTGGATGATGGTATTTTGAGCGATTCACAGGCAGTATGGCTCGGTCATAAATTTACCGTAAATTACTATTAATATATATTGTAAAAAATGTTATTTAATTCACCAGAGTTCCTTATTTTCTTTCCTTTGGTGGTGACGTTCTTTTTTTTAACCCCACATCGCTATCAGTGGGCATTTCTCTTGCTGGCTTCAGGCTACTTTTATATGTCCTTTGTACCATGGTACATTCTTGTGCTTATTATTCTTATATTACTTGACTATTCATTGGGTAGAGCGCTAGAGAAACAAATTGGGTCACGACGCAGACTATTACTTCTCACCAGCATCATTGGAAATCTCGGAATTCTTTTTGTGTTTAAGTACTTTAATTTCTTTAATGAAAACATTTCAGTTCTGGCTGATTTTGTCGGGTGGAATTATTCTATCGAAAGTTTAAAACTTATCTTACCGATTGGGCTCTCCTTCCATGTTTTTCAGAGTCTGAGTTACGTGATTGAGGTATATCGCGGAAAATATCCTGCCGAAAAGCACATAGGGATATACGCGCTCTATGTGTTATTTTTTCCACAACTTGTAGCAGGACCGATTGAGCGACCGCAACAGCTCCTACCACAGTTGCACCAAGGAAAAAGCTTTGATTATGAGCGAGTAATGGATGGCTTAACCACGATGCTTTGGGGATTTTTCAAAAAACTCGTTATCGCAGATCAATTGGCGGTAATGGTTGATCAGGTTTTTGGTAATGTTTATCAAGCGCCACCAGCAGCGATAGTTCTTGCTGTTTTTATGTTTGCATATCAATTGTATTGTGATTTTTCAGGTTATTCTGATATCGCGATAGGTTCCGCAAAGGTTCTAGGTTTTGATCTTATGCAGAATTTCAATAGGCCATATGCCGCAAAGACAATTTCAGATTTTTGGCGTCGATGGCACATTTCTTTGTCAAACTGGCTTCGTGACTACCTCTATTTTCCGCTTGCAGTCTCTTGGCGGTCTTACGGTAAAATTGGTTCTCACCTAGCCCTCTTTATCACTTTTGTCCTTATTGGACTTTGGCATGGTGCTGCATGGACATTTATAGGTCTGGGTGCAATTCATGGAATTTATCTCGTGTTTGCTGATGTTACGAAATCGATGCGTGAGAAAATTTCAAAAAAAACAGGGCTTTCTTCATTGCCTCGCGTGAGGGCTTTTGTGCAGATTATTATCACCTTTATTCTCGTCTCTATAAGCTGGATTTTTTTTCGAGCACAAAATTTACCAGATGTATGGCATATAGTAATAAATCTTGGTCCAGGAATAATGAGCTTGTTTCATGTCGAATATGTGCTTCATAGCGTTGTCACAAGGGAGGTTCTTGGCACGACGTTCTCGTTTTTCTTGTTAAGAATTCTAGCAATTATTTTTATGGAAATTGTGGAATATGTCAGCAGGAACGCAGACTCAATGCGCAGTATGCTTCTCTGTCTGCCGTTTTCTGCCCGTGTATCTGCATATTACGTGATTATTATTTGGATATTTTTGTTGGGGTATTTTGATACAAAATCTTTTATCTATTTTCAGTTTTAAATCTTATGAGCAAATTTCCTTGGAGCATTCATGCTGGGCGCGTCCTAATACTTATTCTTATCAGCATGGGTGCGTTATTCTTCGTTGAGTATGCGACACGTTCTCTCGTGGCACTTGAGCAGGTTTCCACAGATCCAATACTTGGCATGCGACCCTCAGCGGGTGACGAAGGTGATAAGCGAGGATTTCGTAATAGTGCCACTCTTGCGACAAGCTCGATTGTGGCACTCGGCGATTCTTTGGTATATGGGGGGAATGCGACAAGGGAGGAGGCGTGGCCACAAGTGCTCGGAACCTTCATGTCTACTTCTGTATACAATATGGGAATGACGGGGTATTCTAGCGTACAGGTCGGATACTTATTTGACCAAGCGCTGTCTATGAAGCCAGACATTACTATCGCTGGTTTTTATTTGGGAAACAGTATGCAGGGTGCATATGATTTGGTTTATGGGAATGAGTATTGGAGTCACCTAAGAAAAACTGATTCTTCTGAAAAAGAGCCCTCTCAATCTCTATATGACGATCGAATTGTCCTTTCTATGGGAATCGCAAGTGGTACTTTTAATTATCGGCTTCACCAAATCGGCTTATGGTTAAGAGAACACTCGTTGGCCTATGCTCGTCTTGCCGACATCTCGCGCAGTCTGCGCGAGAAGATTGGCCTAGCAAGTACAAGTAAGGATAATGCACAACGAGTACTCTCGCTTTCTGTTGACCATCCAGACATGGTGTATCAAGTAAAAGACAAGGGAATTGAAACAATTTTAACCCCAAGAGAGGAGTTGAAAGCCATTGATTTATCTCGTACTGAGACGAAGGAGGGGTGGAGAATTGCACAAATTCAATATCGAGAAATGAAAAGAAAAGCAATAAATGCTCACTCGCGATTTATCATTCTCGTCCTTCCTTCAAAAAAGCAAGTTTATCAAGAATATTGGATAAATAAAGACGGGGAGGTGCCAATGGAATTTAAACCATATGAGGATGCATCAGAAATTCAACTTGTCGAGGTTAAAAGATTTTGTATTGATGAAGAAATTGAGTGCATCTTCCCGCTAAGTCAAATGAGCGTGGCGCTTAAGGATGGGAAAAGAATATATAGCAATAGCCAAGAAGGTCACCCACTACCCGAGGGGTATCGCATAATCGCCGAAACGATCGCAGAATATTTGAACGAAAATCCTACACGATAATATCTTATTATAAGGTGAGTATCCTTCAGCTCATGATTCTATCGTCATCTTTTGGGAACCTCCTTGAAGAATACGAATTAGAGGAATAGGTCTCCATCTATTACCGCTACATTCGCTTGAAGTAATACACGTTCACAATATTGACTATGAATTGCTGGCAAATTGTTGCCATAATTATTCCCCAAATCCCGAAAAATGGGACAAACGAGAGAAGAAATATAGCCTGGAGGACAGGAGCAGTCACATTTACCTTGTAGATAATTTTGGTTGATGCAAGTGCTGCAATTGCCGTCGACACGAACCGTAGCGGCGCGAATGCAAGAATCCCCGTCATTACTTGAGCATAGATAATCGATTCGAGATATTGGGGGAAAAGAAAGCGATAGAGTAGCGGGATAAGGATGACGGCCATAACGGCTATCGGAATGGTCACGGCATGAGAAAGGTAAATCTTTCTCATGAGTGTGCGTTTCACGACTTTCTTGTCTTGGCTCGCGAATTTCGGGAATGCGAGCGCTCCCGTGACGAGCTTGAATGAGCTCTGTACATTCATCGCGACCGCCTGAGCAAACGAATATATCGCCAGTGGGATTGGTCCGAGAAAGTGAAAGAGAAGAATGGCATCGAGTTTTGAACTCGCTGTTCCCAGCATATTCAAAAAACTCATGTGTGCACCATAGGAGACTGAGTCGGGATCGCGTACATTGTTTAGGGTATTGTGGCGCAATGCGTAGGTGAATAATGCCCCCCGAAATAGCACCGCGGCGCTGACGTACACAAGCATGAGAGTAAAAATGCTGTTTGTGAGATATACTGTCACAAAAATTGTGATCGATGTGCTCAGTTGCAGAATAACTCCATAAATTGTCGCTTGTTTGAATAACTTCCTCCCAGTTAGAATGGTGTTGTAGTGAATAAGTGGCTCCATCAATATGAGAAATGGAGCACATGCAAGGAATACACCTGTCAAAATGAGATTTCCTTGAGCATAGTAATACACGCCAATTGCCCCGCAAATTATCGTGGCGACAACTCCTCCCATAAGTCTATATTTAAGTGTGTCCCAAAATACACGGTCTTTGTTTTGGGCAAAGCCCCTCTGCGCACCGTTCTCCATTCCGGGAAGTGTAAAGAGGGACAAGATGCCTAGAACAGAAATGACGTATTTATATGTCCCATAAGTTTCTTTCGTCAGAAAATGCGCATAACCCATTGCCACAAGAAGTGCCGCAGCGACCCCCACCATTTGCCCAGTAACGAGCCATGAGCCACCATGAAGAATGTAGCGCAAGTCGGTGCGAACCTTACGTTCCCCCCAGGTAATCAGTCTATTTATTGTGTTAAATAAAGCCTTCACGTTTCCTCGTTGTATAGCATATATAAGTATTATTATACAGAAAAAGTGACGCGCCTAAATTGACCATATGTAGCATTTGAACAAAGGTGATCAATACTGGTATACTTCCCAAATGAAGAGGCTATATTTTTTATTTCGCGCGCTTTGTACAACGCGATTTTTGGTACGTCGGCTTCTCATAAAATTTATTGAACGAGAAACTCGTGGTAGACATTATTCTACCGTCGTAGATGTCGGTTGCGGAACCACCCCTCATCGAAAATATTTTGATTGTAAAAAATATATTGGCGTAGACATTGTTGATCACGGAGGCGTTCCGAATCTCGTCATCTCCGATGTTAACAATGGAATACAGGTTCCTGATAAAGCAGCGGACATGGTTCTTTGCTCTGAGCTACTTGAACACACAAAACGACCAGAGTTTGTCATTGCAGAATTGCATAGAATTACCAAAGGGGGCGGGACGGTGCTTTTTACGGCTCCGATGGTTTGGCCAATTCACGAGGAGCCGAATGATTATTATAGATTTACTAATTTTGGTCTCGAATATTTGTTTACAGAAGCGGGATTTTCGAGTGTACGAATAGAGGCATGGAACGGACATTGGTATGCTATGTGTCAATTAAGTCTTTTGTATATGCGTCACTGGATTTTTCGTCCCATTGTTATATGTATAAATATTCTCGGTGTAGTAATATTTAAATTTGAAAAAAACAGAAATCTATCTCTTGGTTATTCGGTCGTAGCAGTAAAATGAGTAAAACTTTAGAAAAAGTCGTTAATCACAGTGAGCGTCTTTATCCCGACATAGCGCCGAGGCGTGGTCGAGATGATCATTTTGCCCGATATGAATTCGTTAAACAATTCGTGAGAGGGAAGACTGTTGCTGATATTGGATGTGGGGAGGGATATGGGGCGGACATAATTCGTACTGCGGGCGCAAAGGGGGTAATAGGCCTTGAGCTTGACGCAGAGTCAGTAATCACGGCAAGAAAAAAATATCCCGGAATCGAATTTGTAGTAGGTGATGCTACAAAAACGGGACTTCTGGATGCTTCAGTTGATATTGTCGTGTCCTTTGAGGTATGGCATCACCTCGATGATTATGAAAAATTTATAACTGAAATGCGAAGAATATTAAAGCCTGGTGGAAAATTAATTGTCTCAGTTCCAAATCGTCATATTATCTATCTGAACCCATTCCATCGTCACATGTTGACAGAATTTTATCGCACAGATTTTGATAAAGAAATAATTGAAAAATACTTAAAGGGTTATTTCGTTGTCGACAAGTGGTTCGGGCAACGATTCGTTCGCTTAATATATGCAAATCCTCCTGTGCGTTTCTTGCTCTGGCTTTTGTCGTTTACGAATAAGAACATTGCTGAGCGCATTGGTCGAGCATTTCGGTTGGCGAATGGGCCTATGGTTCTTCCTTTGACACAAAATAATGCGCGAATACTTATTTTCATCGCACATACTACATAACTACTTGGTACTACCTTAACATTCTTTATTAGTTTAAATAAGTATGCAGAAGAATCAACCAGTCGCATTTTTTGTTGGCCATTGGCCTATAAGTATACAAAAATGGTTTATTGAACAGGTTATCTCTCTCATCGATCTTGGGGTTGATGTGCGTATTTTTGCGTTTCACAGAGTTGAACCAGTGGTTTTGCCCGCGGATGTAGTGAATTACCATCTTCTTGATCGAACAATATATATTGATGTTCCGCGGCCCTTGTTTAAAAAAATTGTTTTAGGAATATACTATTTTTTCGTCTTGCTGTTCAGTAGACCAGGTGCGCTTGTGCGAATTTTAAAGAAGGGAAGTGCTTTTGGGTTTTCATATGTCATAAAATACATATTCTGGACAGGACCGCTGCTGGGTGAAATTGATGAATGTCAGATTGTTCATTGTCACATGGGAATGATCGCAAATCGCTACCTGGTAATTAGGGAAATTTTGGGATTGACACAGCCCTTTGTCACTACGTTCTATGGGCAGGATTCAAGTAAGTATATTAAGGCAAAAGGGACTCAGGTGTATAATGAGCTAAAAAAGGAAGGAGAATACTTGCTCACCATGACGGAAGAAATGAGGGAGAGAATGATTGACTTTGGTTTTCCTCGAGATAAAACGCGCGTACATTATACTGGTATTCTTGTGGGACGATTTGTTGAAAAGAAGGGGATTCCTGATATTTTGCGAGCAGTGAGTATTGCTGCAAAGAAATACCCTCATATCGAATTACATATTGTCGGTGATGGAGATGATGAAAAATATAATACTGAAATACAGAAAGCATATGTCGAAAGCAACCTTGGGGGTCGGGCCATTTTCCGCGGACCAATTCCATATGATGAATTGCAGAATGTATACGGCGATATGCATCTTATGGTGCAACTATCGAAAACAGCTCAAAATGGAGATACTGATGACCTACCTGTTGTCCTCCTGGAGGGGCAGGCGAGCGGTCTTCCTGTTTTGACAACTAACCATGTTGGTATTACCGATGGGTTAATAGACGGTAAGACTGGCTTTATGGTAGCTGAGGGAGATTACGTTGCAGCGGCGCAGAAAATCCTGTATTTTATTGAGAATCCTAATTCGGTCAGTCAAATGGGTAAAAATGCACGGGTCTTGATGGAAGATCGTTTTGATTTAATTGAGATAGACAAGAAATTAATTACTCTATATGAGGGGTTGCTAAAAAAATCTTCATAATCATGAAAAAAAATAAAACATACTATTTTGGGCAGCCTGCGATGGACAACGAGGAGATTCGTGCTGTTGCGCGCGTTATTGAGTCAAAATGGATAGGGTTTGGCAAGGAATCTATTTCCCTAGAGAGTGAGATGATTTCTGAGACACACGCGCAAGATGGAGTTATTTTGAATTCATGCACAGCAGCACTCCACCTTGCACTTATATTAAGAGGCGTGAAACCTGGGGATGAGATAATCACTACGCCGCTCACATTTGCAGCTACAGGAAACACTATACTCATGCTTGGTGCGAAGCCTGTGTTCGTTGATATGCAAAAAAACACGGGTTGTTCGTGAATGAAGATGCCGCACATGCACTGGGTGCTGTTGTTGACGGAAAAAAGGTTGGAGATAGTAAAAATTTTGTATGTTTTAGCTTTTATGCAAACAAAAATATGACCATGGTTGACGGTGGGTTTCTCGCATCCCCGAATAAAAAGATGGCCGAGCATGCTCGCTCACTTCGTTTACATGGACTTTCAAGTGATGCATGGAATAGATTTCATAATAAAAGTAAACTTATTTTTGAGGTGACTGAGCTCGGATACAAATACAACACCAATGATGTTCATGCCGCAATCGGTCGCGTGCAATTAAAAAAATTTTCCACAAATCAAAAAAAACGAACGCAGTTTGCAAGCATCTATGACTCAGTCTTCTCCGATGTCCCAGGAGTAACCTTACAGCAAAAAAAATTCAGCGATGAAAAAACTAAACATGCGCTACATTTATATACAGTAGTGCTTGACTCAGTGTTGTATAGAGGGGGTAGGGATAAGGTGATTGAATTATTGAGAAAGGAGGGAGTATTTGCTGTTGTTCATTATTTGCCACTTCACCAGCATTTATTATATCAAGACAAATTTCGATTAAGTTCAAATGACTTTCCTGTAGCGAGATATGTTGGGGAAAACATTATCTCGTTACCACTTCTGCCTCAACTTAAGGAGGTTGACGCACGGATAATTGCTGAAACTACAAAAAAAGTACTACTAAACTTCTTAAAAAGAAATCATTGAATATCTGTAACTATTAGCGGTTGGCTTGGGTGTATTGATATATTTTTATGGTACCCAAAAATATCAGGGAGCCCTTCTGTCAAAGGCCTAATGTGTTAGTTTTTGAATAATTGTCTCATTCTTGGTTTAACCGGGTTGCAAATAGCGTTAACTAAGCCCCAATCGAAGTCACTAAACGGATATGATGTGGCCCGATAGTTTTTTATTTGTACTTACCGTATCAAGTATCCGCTTGTGATACTCAATGATTTTTGCCTTTTTTATTTCAGTGTCCTTAAATAGCCTCCACCCCTTGTCCATGTTGGAAAAGTCGCGAGCTGTTATTGTAAGCGTATAGAGAAGAGAGAGTCCTGTTGCGTTCCTCGGTTTGCCATAATAGAGCATCGGTGTATAAAAGCGTAAACCTGCGACTACTTTCTGTACGGGAAGTGATAGTTCGGCTGCGAGGCGTACGTGGACTAGCTCGGGGGTATCGTGTTTTCGAAAAACTGTGCCGATGAGGTGGTACATGTTTTGCCACCCCTGGTCTTCTTTTTCACGTTTTTTTAGTGCGAAAACAGATGCGCAGTTTGGTACGCCTTTTACCTTTAGAATAACCTCAATCGTGGGGAATGCCCCTCCGATATCTAGGGCAATGGGGAATACATCTTTCGGGATCTTGTTCTGATTTAGTCGACGCAAGTAATTGAGTTCTCCTGCAATCGACTGCATTTGTTTTTTTATGTTTGATTGCATGAGTAGCTATCCTTCGTTTTGAACACTTTTACTATAAAATTCAAACGTTTTCGCAATTTCTTCCTCGAAATTTTTAAGGGGTTTCCAATGGAGGTCGCGTTCGGCTTTTGATGAATCGAGAGCGTAACGAATGTCGTGTCCGAGGCGGTCCGCGACATGTTCGATGGCATCTGCTTCGCTTCTACCTGCGAGGGAGATAAGCTTTTTGGTGATGTCGATGTTCATTATCTCATTGCCGCCGCCGAGGTTATATATCTCTCCCGACTTGCCGTCATGGAACGCTCGGTCAATACCGAGTACATGGTCGCTTACATGTATCCAGTCGCGAACATTTTCGCCATTGCCATACAGTGGAACTTTCTTCCCCGACAGTAATTTGGAAATAAACAGAGGGATAAGCTTCTCGGGGTATTGGTTTGATCCGTAATTGTTCGATGCGCGCGTCACAATAGTATCCAGACCAAAGGTTTCATGATATGCACGGACTAGTAGGTCAGCCGACGCCTTGGAAGCGCTATAGGGGCTATTGGGGAGTAGATGGTCCGCTTCAGTGCTCGCTGGTGCATCAAGGCTGAGTGAGCCATATACTTCATCAGTTGATATTTGATGGAAACGCTTTATGTTTCTGAGTTTAAAATCTCCGCAAGTTTATTTGCATCGCGGATATCCGCCTCCACGAAAAGATAATTTGGAAGCTTCTCGATGTGTACATTATTGAGCTTTGCTGCATAGGTGAGTGCATCAAGATTGATGAACTGATAGTTCGGATATTCGGGGACCGCAAAGTTGAGATAGTTGCTCCCAATAAATCCCGCCCCACCCGTTACTAAGACTGTCTTGTCGTATTTCATGACGTAGCCTGCTTGTTCTTGAGAATACTTTTTTCTTTCATGTAATTTGAGGCATTGAGAAGGCTGTCAAAGTTGCCAACATCGAACCATGCACCTTGGATATTTTTTGATTTAAGCTCATCTTCTTCGATGTATCGATTATTGACCCACGTGATTTCGTATTCTCCCCGGTCACTTTTTGGCTGACCTTCCATTTTTTTAAATACTGAGTTGTCGTAGATATAGATTCCAACTACAGCAAGATTTGTTTTTGGATTTTTGGGCTTTTCAATAATCTCTACTACTTGCTTCTTTTCGTTTATTGTCGCGACGCCAAAGCGTTCTGGGTCAGAGACCTCTTTGAGAAAAATTTTTGCACCAGTTTTGAAACTTGCGATGTCCTCACTTATGTCATCTTCAATGATATTGTCACCAAGATGGAGAACCATACTTTCGGTGCCAACAAAATCTTTTGCAAGCCAAAGTCCCTCCGCGACTCCTCTTGGTTCATTTTGAATACCGTAAACAATTTGTATTTGATGTCCAGTATTTTTAGACTTAAAGTCTTGCCCTGAGCCGAGCACACTCACGAAGTCATCGAGGTACTGAGGGGAGAGGACAATCATGATACGGTCGATTCCTGCGTTTACGAGCTTCTCAACCGCGTGAAAAATAACCGGCTTATCGTAAAGCGGAAGAAGGTGCTTATTGGTGATCTTGGTGAGTGGGTGAAGACGCGTTCCGCTTCCTCCTGCTAAAATGACTCCTTTCATGTTTAATATATTTAGGGTGATTAGGGACGAACACGTCTCATAGTACAGAAAACAAGTATTCAAGGCAAAAAGTCACGACAACATGAGCAGGGGAATCATCTGCGAAAAAAAACACCCCCGCGAATGTGCGGGGGGGCTGTTTAAACCGGGTGCCACATGGTGGCGCGAGGGTCGCCACTGAATGCCTGGATTTGCCAGTAGGCTTCGTGGGCGCAGACGAGCTTGGGCGAATTCCGCATCGCCTCCGGAAGCTCCGGGGATGCCTCGATTGTGGCGATAACGTCGGAATCGAGGTTCCGTACAATCTCGAGGTAGTCTGCTTCAAGTTCGGGGATTGATCTCATGAGGTCCATTGGGGCTCCTTGCGTGTTGACTGAACTCTGTCTGCAAACTACAACCTCACCGGCATTTTGGCAATCCCCATTCAGGTGACACTCTCTTAAGTGCAAAAGTTGCCACGCGGGGAGCTTCCCTATATAGTAGATGGCATGTCATTAAAGGAAATGTTGCGTTTTATTATTATCTCGGCAATTTTTGCCACACCATTTATTTGCTTATATGTTGCAGAGTCGATGTTCTTCCCGTTTATTACTGGGAAAAATTTTGCGTTTCGCATTCTCGTTGAAGCGATGCTCGGAGCATGGGTACTCCTCATGTTCATCGATTCCACGTATCGCCCTCGATTTTCTTGGATTCTCGCTGCGGCGGGGACGTTCCTCACGGTGATGACGGTTGCAGATTTTACCGGAGTGAATCCTTTCAAAAGCTTTTGGTCAAACTACGAGCGCATGGAAGGGCTCATTACACTTGCTCATCTTTTCCTCTATTTCATTATTACCGCATCCGTTTTGTATTCGGAGAATATGTGGAAGTGGTTCTGGCGCACATCACTTGGTTCTTCGGTCATCGTTTCAATATACGCGTTGACGCAACTCTATGGTTCGTCTGCAATCCATCAGAGCTCAGACCGTCTTGATGCGACATTCGGAAATGCCGTGTACCTAGCCGTATTCGGACTCTTTCATGCATTCCTCGCAATGTTTCTCTTTTTCCGCGATGGTAAGGAGAATACGATGCGTTGGATGTATCCGGTCATTGCGGCGCTTAATGTCTTTGTTCTCTATCACACTCAGACGCGCGGTACCCTACTTGGAGTGCTCGGGGGAGTACTTCTTGCACTTCTTTTGGTTGCGCTCTTTGATAAAGAACATCCGCAGTGGAAGAAATATGCAGTGGGGGGTGTCATTGGAGTATTCCTCTTGATAGGGGCATTTATTGTGTTCAAGGATTCTTCGTTTGTGCAAAGTAGTCCCGCACTTCAGCGCATGGCGTCGATTTCACTTTCCGACAATACGACCAAGTCTCGTTTTATGATATGGCATATGTCTTGGGAGGGGTTCAAAGAGCGCCCAGTTCTCGGTTGGGGTCAAGACAATTTCCTTTATGTTTTCGCGAAGTTCTATGATCCGAACATGTGGGCGCAGGAACCTTGGTTCGACCGCTCGCATGACGTGTTCTTTGACTGGCTCATCGCCGGCGGAGCGCTCGGTCTCCTCTCCTATCTTTCGATGTTTGGCGCGGCGCTCTACTATCTCTGGTTTGGGAAAAGACATCGTTTCACTGTCATTGAGCGGAGTATCTTGACCGGCATGCTGGCGGGATATTTTGTGCACAATATTTTTGTGTTCGACAATCTCACAAGCTATATCTTCTTCTTCGGATTCCTTGCATTTTTACATACATTGAACGCCGAAGTTCCCGTGGTGGAAAAAGTTATTGAGACGAAAAAGAAGCGCAAAGGTGATGATGAGTTTGAGGGCGGAGATTTCGCGATTGCCGGCGCCATCGTCGTCGCACTCACCTGCGTGATGATTTATTATGTGAATATTCGAAATATCAACGCAAACACGGGACTCATTGCGTCCATCCGTCCTGAAGGAGTGCTTGTCGACGGTCCAAATGGTCAGAAAAAGATTGCCATGATGGACATCTTGAATCAAGGGCTTTTTGGGACGACCGAGGGTCGCGAGCAGCTTGCACAGTTGGCCGTGCAGACACAGGATCCGCGCGTACCGGAAAATATTCGCAAGATGTTTCATGATGCCGCAGTGGGGGAGTTTGACAAAGAGCTCAGTGCTGATCCGAACAATGTCCGCATGCGTTCTTTTGCGGCGACATTTTATGCGCGATTTGGCGAGTACGATAAGGCCCTCGAGCAATTCCTGAAAGCAATCGAACTTTCTCCGACGAGACAGTCGACACGCATGGACCTTGCAATGATGTACAATGCCGTGGGTGATTATGCGAAAGCGGAAGAGCAGGCAAAAATTGCCTACGAGCTTGCTCCCGAGTACACCGAGGCTGCAGTAGTCTATACAACAACGCTTATCTACCAGAACAAGCTTGACCTTGCCACTGAAGTCATGCTCCCATTTAGGAACTCCTCTGCGTTTTATGATAGCCGCATCGTAAATGCATATGGAAATACAAAACAGTTCAACAAGGTCATTGAACTCATCAATGAAAAAATAGCGAAGGGGAATGGGGTCGGACGTGACTACTTCTCGCTCGCGGCCTCGTACGTTGAGTTGGGACAAAAAGAGCAGGCGATCGCCGCAGTGGAGCAAGCAATGAGCCTTGACGCAAGCCTCAAAGATCAGGGCGAGCAGTTGATCGATCAGATTAACGGCACCCCTCCTCCAGCCCCCTCCAGCGCGAACTAACGTTGAAAGTGTAACAAACAACCCCTTCGGGGGTTGTTTGTTAATTTCTGGATAAGGGGTTGTCAATTGGTTGACAATTAATTCCAGGTTCGTTGACAATTATAAGTCCCGTACAGTATCGTTCCCCGCAATAAATAGTGGTGGTTTTTCAAAAATCATGTTATAATATAGCCATGTTAAATTCGCCTATCAACACGAATTCAGTCGGTAAAATCCCCAAAGATTTGGAGCCGCTTTTTTGGTCATACAATACGGAATCCTTGGATATCGGTAGGGACCGTCGAGTAATTACCACTCAGACCATCAACTATGGCACATGGGCTCAGTGGCGGTGGCTCGCGCGCACGTATGGAAAGAACGCAGTGAGAGACACACTGGCCGAAACCTCACCCACGGCGATTCGTCCGGGTGCGCTCACTCTCGCATCGCTTGTTTTTAAGATACAATAATACTTACATGGCTCATCTTGAAGCACTGACAGAAAAGGGTACAGCTTTATTGCCATTTCTTGGGGAATTTACTGATTTCTATCTCGCAGGTGGAACGGCATTGGCGCTTGAGATCGGACATCGCGTGTCTGTGGATTTTGATTTTTTTCATCAGGAGAAAATCAAGCGCACACTACTACTGAATGTTGAAAAAATATTTGCTGCTCATGTGCGACATGTGCTCGTGAACAATGCGAATGAACTCACACTCCTCGTGGACGGAGTAAAGATTACGTTTCTCTCCTATCCCTTCCCCGTCATTCTTCCCTTGGTCTGTATAAACGGCATGGCGGCCCTGGGTATTCAGGAAATTGCAGCGACCAAAGCATACACGATTGGTCGTCGGGGAATGTTTAAAGACTATGTGGATGTGTATGCGATAGTCAGTGGAGGACACATTACCCTCGCAGAGCTCATAACGCTCGCCGAACGAAAATACGGAGATGCGTTTGATGCACGGTTATTTTTGGAGCAACTTGTGTATTTCGATGATATCGAAGAATCCCCGATTGTTTTCCTTGGCCAACCGGTTAGCATAAAGGAAATTGCTTCTTTTTTTGCTACTGAAATACAAAAACTTGAAATTTAGGAAAAATGAATACGTTGAATCGTTTTTTTTTGAATATAAGGAAATCAACAGTCCCTCATAATCTCTCTCGGGCACCATCAACATCACTTGGCGACTAAGCCGCCAAGTGATGTTGGAATAATGGCCAGTTTACTTCATTCTTCATTCATGGAGGAAGGTGATATAATAGGCTTTATGGAACAAACAAAACTCACAAGCTTCGTGGCTGAGCGCCTGAAGGCAGGTGCGAGCCCTGATGCGATTAAACAGCATCTTTTATTGGTAGGATGGTCGGAAGAGGAGGCCGGCACCGCGCTTGTCTCAGGACTGGTCGCGAGCGGGGTCCCGACACCGGAAAATCGTGCGCACTCCGGGCGTGGGACTCTTTCCTCGACCGTGGAGGTTGTGCTCAACTTTTTCTCGTTCATACTCTTGGGAACCGTTGCAACAGCGCTTGGTATTTTGTACTACAACATTATCGGCAGATATTTCCCAGACCCTCTCGTTTTGGGTTACGGTGCACTCGATTATTCTTCGAGTGCGATTCACTACGCAATCGCGACGCTTATTATTGCATTTCCTATCTATGTGATGACGGTACGACTCTGGTTTCGTCGCTTCCGTGAAAATGAGGAGAAGGTGGAATCGAAGCTCACAAAGTGGTTAACCTATCTTGTGCTGCTCGTGACCGCGGTCACCATCGTCGGAGACCTTATCGCGAGTGTGTTCTATTTTCTACAGGGAGAGCTCTCCGTGCGCTTCATTTTGAAAGCGCTCACCATCCTTGTCATTGCTGGTCTTATTTTCGGATTCTATGTACTAGAGCGCAAAAAGATACAGTACAAGAATGCTATCCCACGTCGGACATTTGAGTACATCGGAGGCGTTATCAGCATCCTCGTGGTCCTTGGTATCATCATTGGCTTCTTTGCGGGCGGATCGCCGGCGGTGGAGCGGATGCGCGGGCTCGACACTCAACGCGTTGATAATCTCAGAAGTCTCGCGAGCTGCATTTCATCTTTCGGGTACGAACGCAAGCGTTTGCCTGAGAGCATCGGCGAGCTTTCATCGACCTCGCAGTTTTACTGCTCTGGCGGACTAAGTGACCCGGAGACGGGAGCGCAGTACGAATACAAAATTATTACACCAGACACTCAAACAGGAACGGTACATGAGGCGGTATTTGAGCTCTGTGCCGATTTTGCGACCGCATCAGACGCCACCACAGCATCGAAGACCTCGTATGCTTACCCAGTCGACAAGTGGGCAACACACGCTGCTGGTCGTGAATGTGACAGTGAAACTGTCGTACTTGATCGTGGCGACACCGTTCCGTCACCCGTGATGCTGAAGTCATAGATTGTGCGCTAGCCTTCATGGATCACTTTGGTAGAAGAACCAAACATCAGACAGCCCCGTGCGGGCTGTTTTTTGTTTGCGTTTCCTCGCGTACAATAGAAGCATGCTATTTGAAGAGAATGTACCACTGGCAGGCATGACGACAATGAAGGTTGGTGGTGTCGCGCGTTATTTTTGCACCGCCACTACCGAAGAGGAGGTCATCGAGGGCGTGCGATACGCCAAAGAAAGAAATCTTTCACTTTTTATTCTTGGTGGTGGCTCGAATATTTTGGTGAGTGATGAAGGATACTATGGACTCGTGATGCAGATTGCGCTTAAGGATATTGTAGTCGCAGAAGATGACGGTGAAATATTTTTCACCGTCGATGCTGGATATGTCTGGGATGAGTTTGTTGCGCAGGCAGTGGCGAGGGGTGCGTGGGGTGTAGAAAATCTTTCCTCCATCCCCGGTTGCGTTGGTGGTGCTGTCGTTCAGAATATCGGCGCGTACGGCGCTGAGGTAAAGAATAGTGTTCTGAATGTGACGGTGTATGATCCGAATCTTTCCGGCGTGCGGACACTCTCTAACGCCGAGTGTTGCTTCGGATATCGCGATAGTATATGGAAACATGACGGGCGTGAGCTTGTCGTGCTTCGTGTGACGTTTCGCCTTCTTTTGAAAGGAAAGCCCAACATTCTCTACAAAGACCTGGCGGCATATTTTCTTGAGAAGGGGAATATTACCCCTATATTGCAGGATATTAGGGAGGCAGTGCAGTCTATCCGTCGTGCAAAGTTCCCAGACCTTAGGACAATGGGGACGGCGGGATCATTCTTCAAGAACCCTATTGTGACGAAAGAAAAGGCCGATGAGTTTCTTCATGCATATCCGCTTGCACCACACTATGATGCTCCAAATGGAAATATAAAACTCTCCGCTGCATGGATCATCGACAACATACTTCACTTACGCGGAGAGCGAGTCGGTAATGTTGGGTGTTTCAGTGCACAAGCATTGGTGATCGTGAATTACGGAGGAGCATCATGCGAAGAAATAAAAAAATTTACACGCAATATTATCACGCGTACAAAAAATAATATTGCAATCACACTGGAACCCGAAGTTATTTTCGTTGATGAAAAAAAATAGACGCAGGAGTTATCCACATCTTTCTTTAAAAACATATTGAGTACGAATCAATGTCGGGTGATAATAGTAATAGGAGTGTTCGTTGCTAGCAAAGAACTATTTTTTCAAGAACACTCGCATATAAGTTAATGATGCACAGAGGTCGAAGCATTCATTATTTAATAGAAATAAATTTCAAATACCATGGCAGCAAAAAAGAAGGCAGCAAAGAAAGCAGCTCCTAAGAAGAAGGCAGCAGCAAAGAAGAAGAAGGCATAATAGCCCATTCTTCCACAAAACAAAAACTCCCCCTGTGGGAGTTTTTGTTTTGTGGAATACGTATTCATTGCGAATGAAAGCATCTTTATAACAAGGGTGTTTTCATTTTTGCGTATGGTGCGCTATAGTAGGGTATCCTTCAGGGTAAACGTTGACAAATTCGCTAGATAATGTGCGATGTTATACGTCACTGATAATAGAGAAGGGTACCAATATATGAAATTTTTAAACAATCTTTTCCCGAACGAAGCGCAAAAAGAACTCAAGAGACTTGAACCTATCGTTGCACAAGTGAGTG
>LCOM01000019.1 GCA_000999395.1 Parcubacteria group bacterium GW2011_GWA2_47_7 | reverse complement strand
CCCAAAAAGAAGCAGCAGGATGACCACTCCTATCGGCACAATAACGGTGAGTTGCTGGTTAAGTTTTAGCCCCTCAAAGCCATATTGCTCATAACCGGTAATCGTCCCAAGCGGAAGTATCGATAGGGAAAGCTCACCTTTTTGTGCATTTCGCGTCTCATCTTTTTCTACAGAATACTTGACGCGATACCCGCCAGGAGGCAGCCATGTCGGCAAATATGCAGTAATCTTCTTCGTATCAAAGGGAAGAACTGAGTCTATGGCATTTGTACTATCAACATGCTCCAACAACTGCTGTCCGGAAACATCATATATATCCATAGACACCCTGAATGGTACTGCGGGGACATTTCCAATATTTTCGATGTACATCACGAACTTAATCTTTCCAGGAAAATTCAGCCACCATTTTTGATGACCTTCTTCGGCCTCAAACAATTCGACTCGTCGAACGACAAAGTCAAATATTTTATCAACCACCTTTATCTGCACATCAATCTGCGCACCGAGTGCGAGTGACACACCCGTTGACGGGCCTTCAAGTGATGATGTCCGAATGCGGATATTTCCATTGTAGCCTCCAAGCTGCGCGTTATCAGGAACTCGAACGGTCACGTGAATCTTCACCTGAGACTCCCCTTTTGGAAGTATGAACTTCAATCCTCTGTCAAAAGAAAACCACGATTCAATTGCAGGGAGATTGAGTGCAAGCTCAGCGTTTAAATCTTCTACTGGATCGCTACGTACGATAATAATCTCTTGGGTATATTCGGAACCAGGACGTAATGTGTCGTTGTGTACATAGGGAGGGGTAATACCAAAACCCGCGAATGCTGTATTCGCAAATACCCCGTAAAGGAGCAAAGAACCTACGACAAAAAATATCCCTCGTTTCATGGAAAATTGAGGCTCTGGTATTGTAACACACCAAAATCTAGTTGTTTTTACGCAATGGAGGGACTGTGGACTATCGGTGGATAAGGTGCCGCTCGGGTTCACTCCTTTGAGGGGGCACCTAGTCGGGCTCTCCTGCGGAGCAACAATGCAATCCTCAGCGAATTTCGCCAGCAGACTGTCGAACCAAGCAATTCGCCCGTGGAGTCTCCCAAAAGAGTGATTCCACCGCTAAAAAAGACGTCAAATATCGCTAGGCTCCGTGATCCTTCTAAATAGCATTACCTCGCGCTTCCAAGAAGCTCATTCTTTGCTTTGCACCCGCGAAAGTTTCGCCAACCGAATACTCCATTCCGCTCTAGAAAATCGCCACAAAAAACTATGAAGATGATGTTGTTCCGCCTGCTTCAATCGGGAAAATCTGCAAATCAATATGAAAATTGTCCTTAAAATACTTAATCATGTCTTCATCCGAGGTAAAACCAAATTTATTTATTCCCAAAAATAGATCAAAATATACACGCTTGTATTCATCAACTATTTTATCGGGATTTTCAAATTTCTCCCGTGGAATTACAACTACACTGCCGTGAGTAGAATAAATTCTCGTCCCATCTTTGACCGCATCTGGATTTTTTAAAAAACCCCTAATGTCTCCGGGGCTTGGCAGTAACCCAAGGACAAAGCTTGGTGGAAACGTCTCTGGTTGCTCTAATATAAAATTTCCCACAGGATGGTAATGCCCGTAATACGCGCCGTCCATGCGCATGCTTTTATCTCTTGTTTTGTCTCCTATCCCAATTGATAAAATGGTACCTGAATATTGAGTAATCGAAATTTCAAAATTCGGATTATTATGAGAAAACGATTTAAAAATAGTGTCTAAGTCGTTTGCGCCAAAGCCGAGAGGGAAAGAAAAAAATATATTTACCGCCTTATCTGTGTAATTTGCCGCTTTCGGTAAAAAAGAAAAGACTTTTTGGGGGTCATCTAGCAGTATTGGTTGCTCCATTGAGCTTTGCGGGATATCTCTCTCCCACATATCAAATGTCGCCACTTCTTCAGGGGAATATTGAATGTCGTTGATTTTTTCAATTAATTCGACCTTCTCATTGGTTGCATCTCTCCCAATTTGTTCCTTGAGCGCGATGATACTCCTGAGTTCACCCATCTTCAGCTCACGTTCCGCCAAGTTCAAATTTTCTTGTGTCACTGGTATCGCTTGCTTTGCCACTGTTAACTCAAACCCAGCACAGGATGTCTCATTTGGCATGATTGATTGCATTTCATTTTCCAGACTCATAAGTACAACTTAACACATCAACCAAACCAAGCAATGCACCGAGTGGCCACAATGCAACTTTACTTAAGGTACATTCGCCCGACCCGCACAGAAAGCAAAACGCGAAGTGTGCCAAATTGGGAAACTTAAAATTCTCGTTAATTTTGATGCGATACGAGGCGCAAGCAAGCAGTACCGAGGAGACGTACTCATCGTACGTCTCCTCGGTCTGCGCAGCGCAGCAACGACGTAGCGCACAAAATTTACGAGAATTTTTTACCAGTACGTGCGGTCGGAGGTAACACCTAAGATAGTATTTTGACCGAGGTAATCACCCGATACCGTAATTGCACCCGGCACCGCGATACCCCAGTGTGTTGTCTTCGTGGACTGTGTTAGCGTCGTTGTTGACTTAGGAATATTGATTAGGAAAGTAGCACCAGGATTGGCAAGCAGTGAAACGGCTGACGCATAACTAATAGATGAGCTGGCATAGCGCTGATTGGCAACAAAGATGGTGTCTCCTGGCAAACCTGAACATGGCGCAGGAAATCCAGGACACATATCTTCACCATAAAGCGTCTCGTCAAGCCCTACATTTCCTGATGCAAGAACATCGGTACGATCGAGTGTCGTATCACCAACGGTACCCGTATCATTTCCTGGCTGTAATCCTCCATACGCAATTGTGGTTGTCGAAACACTATACGCAAGGAAACTCGTAAGATCGTTGCCGCTTGAGGCCTCAACAAGGGAAGATGTTGAAAAATCATCATCAGCAGCCTGCACTGAAGCGAGCCAATTTTCGTTCCAGTACGTGGGATCGGTTGCCGGCCCCCCAGTTCCATCAGTTGCATCTGCCACATACCACAGAGGAAATGTGCAATCCCAGATGACATCTGAATCGTCAGGTCCAGTACACGACGTCGAGCTTGCGGTACAGCTCACACCCCACGCAATACTTGTTGTTGCAGCAGCACCGGGATAGCAATTGTTGGCATTATAATGGTCAGACTGATCGCAAAACGCGCCGGTAACTCCAGAGCGGTAAACATTTGTAAGTCCAAAAATAATCTCTGAGCCTGCTGTCGTCGTCTCGCAACTATTTTGATCAGAAATGGTATAGCGAACGCTAAAACCCGGAGTCTCCGCAGCAATGCCCGTCAGTGTTAATGGTCCGGTAAGATCGGTATCGAGCAAACTTACCGATGCAGCCAAAATCGTCGGCGCCACATTGTTAATAGTATATGAACTATTTACCGCTTGTTGCCCACCAAGAGCGACGAGAAGTCCATGTCCATCAACAGCTCCGCAGGCAGTTCCCGTAAAATCTGCAAGCTTACACACAAAAAGCTTTACGGTGTCTGTGGCAGTCCCCTCATATGTATCCGAATCGGTCGTCGTTGCATACCACTCAATGGTACCAGCAGGATTGACGGGAGTATTATTTCCATACAGAGAGAATGTCGGGCGATGATTCACTACAAACGGTGAGCTCGTCGTACCACTACCAGTCTTGTATGTCGGTTGGCACGATGCAGTTACTGAAGCGTTATCACAGATAAATGCGTACCAATCATTAAACTCAGCAAGAAATTGCGATCCTGAACCCTCAGTGGTCGTAGTGGCTGCTGTCGAAGTAGCGTTCGATGCGGTGGCAGCCGAGCGCGCCCAGCGATTCCCCGCTCCACCATTACATTCTGGAGCACCACTGTCTACTGGGGTCGGTGCACCGGAAGTTTTGCAAATCAAAAGATAGTAATTGTCACCAGAGGAGTCATATGCATTTGCAATCCAATTTACTGCCTGCAGCACATTGGTCGGCGTCGTTGTGGAAGAGCCAACAGCTTCTTGTGCATCTCCGTACGCACTGTTCCATTGTGGTGGCGTATTCAAAACAGTGACCGACGTCGTTGCGTTGTTTGCCCATGCAATATTTCCTCGGGGCATGTCCACAACAAGTCCAACGAGAATGACACACACGCCCAAAATTGTTGTGGCGATACTAATTTTCCCTCCGATGGTAGTGTGGGTGTTGCAAACTTTCATAACGAAAACTTGAGTTTATTATACAGTAGTAAATCAAAAAATGTGTCAAAGTTATACACAGTTGGCAGACTTGTGGATGATGCAAACTTAAACTTCCTAAATTGACCTCACAAAAAAATCAAGCAAAATTAATGGAATCAACCAAAAGTTATTTGTATCGGATAGCATCCAATGGATTGAGTCCGGCAGCGCGCTTCGCTGGAAATACACCGGTCAAAAAACCAACGATAGCCGAAAATACAGCAATAAACGTGAGAAACGTGAGCGGAAAAGAGAACAGAGACACGGATTTACCACCAAAATTAGACGCCGCGACATTCATAATACTATTTAGCACAAAACCGATAGTGCCTCCGAAGGCAATACCCATAATTCCACCGAGAAATCCCACGATGACCGCCTCTGCAACAAAGAGAATCTGAATGTCTCCGGAGGATGCTCCAAGGGTACGCATAATACCGATCTCTGCGGTACGCTCGAGGAGAGTAACCGTCATGGTATTGAACATTCCGATTGCGGACACGGTGAGCGCAATGCCTCCAAACACAGCAAGAACCGCCTGAATACCCTGGAAGATTTTGTTTGCCTGCTCGACTGTCTTTGAAAGTGCGGTCACGACATAACCCTTTTTCACGATTTCCACTTGTGTGGGATCAAGAAAGTCGCTTTTGGTAATACGGACTTGGACCTTATCGTATGTTTTGACTTGCATGTGATTCTGTAATTCAGTAAGTGGGATGATGGCCGCAATAAAGTTCTCCTCATTCGTTACTCCCATTACCTTATAGGCCTTATCAACGGCAATCTGTTCTGATTCGTCAGTCCCCTCCTTCAAGATAAACACACGGAACGTGACCATTTTCCCGAGAGCATCCTCAGGCTTTTCAATGGCAAAAAGTTTCAAAACCGCCTTCGTAAGAATCACGCCATCCTGATCCTTTGCCTCATTCCCGTCGAGAAATAGATCACCAGAAACTGCGGTGGCGCCAGAGTATCTAAAAAATGCAGGTTCCGCACCCTGCAAGAATGCGTTTCCGGAAAGACCATCAATAGTGATTAGCGCGGGAAAACTCGCGAGTGGAGAGACGTCTTTTACATTTGGTAACACTTCGAATTCTGAGACTGATCGGTCGGTAAGCTGTACCGCCTTTGATGGAGGGTTGTTGACTGACAGCGAAAGCAGCGTTTCGCCAAAGACAATCTGTTCGAGGATGATGTTCTGAAGGCCAAACCCAAGACCGACGAGTGTCACGACAGCGCCCGTTCCGACGCCCATGCCGGCGATAGTAAGCCATGTACGAGCAGGGTTCGTCTTAAACGCACGCGTCGAAAGCATCGCAATATCTTGTAATCTCATAGCTCACTCTATTATAGAAGAGAAACCAAAATGCACCAAGGATATGTGTCGGGGCGAACTCTTTATATTATTTTGTCCCGCCGTTACACCACAGCCTTGCGCAGACAATCACGCGACGAATCATCAGTGAACTCGTTTGAGGCCGAAAAGGTAGGTTATGTATAGGCTGACACAAACTAGGGGGCTAGAGCAGACTAAATAAATACTGAGATTCTTTAGAGGGACTCTTTTTGCAGCAACATCTTTTGTACCGTATCTCTCAATTTATATGCGTTTGTAACCCTTTGCAGATTTGGATCATTGCTTCCCTTCAAGCTATTAATTATAGCTCTCATATTCTCATTGTTATATACGTACCCATCTCGGTTTTTAATGTCTCCAAGTTTTGACAAAATCTTATTGAGGCTTCGGAGGTCGAACGAATCTGCTATTGCATCAAGAAATTGAATGTCTTCTTCCGTTGTCTCCCTGCCTGTTAGTTTGGCATATTTATCTGCTCTTTTTTGCGAGGATTGTTTGCTTAATCTCTACATTGATGCGAAACGGTCATCTACGGGATTGCTCAATGATTTTTCTTCAAGCGATCCTAGTACAGGGGCGTTTAAGTTCTGTCGAATTATCTCAATATCTTCCACTTCCCCTTGTGTCGGACCACTCCCTTCTTTTTCGTTTGTGGTAGACGCTTCTGCCGTCACGACAGTTTCTTTATTAATTTCTCGTGGCATACTCACTTTGTTCGCATGATCCATTGCTTCTAATGTCTTCGGATGATCATCGCCCCAGAAATTCCGTACTGCCTTATGTTCTCTCATGGCTGCGGCCACCTCATACTGCTGCTGTGGTGAGTATGCGCGAATTTGATCAGCAATTGCTCGCATCTGGTACAGGGAAATACGGTCCTCACCGCGAAGTCCTTGGTCAATTTCGGCCATCTGCTTCTTCATCTCTGCAATCATTTCAGGTGTTGGTGCAGTAGCATCCAAAGACTCTGCGACAGCGTCAAGGACTCCTTGCTCATAAACGGGATCAGCTACTTCAATCTGCGGAGTGGGAGCAGTACTACCACCTTCAAAAACCACCCCACCTAGTTTCCCCTGTTCCTCGCGCACTTGCGCCACGTAATCTACGTTCGGATCAAAATCGAACGACCCATCTTCGTTGTTTGTCATATTTATTAAAGTCTACCCCCCCGTTTGACCTCGTCAATAATGCAAATCACTAAGTCATCCACCTCAAACGATAGTATTATATTGAAACACAAAATTTCTCCCGAATTAATATTTTAAATTCTGTGCGACCGCACATAATTTAGAATTAATGTAGATATATCACGCGAGACCAAAATACTCCTTCAGCTTTTGATCATTTTCTATTTTTTCTACCACCAGATAAAGCACATCTTGACCCACTTTATAATTTGCCTTGAGCATCACGACCAGTTCTTCACAATCATGGGGGTATACCCAGACGCTATTCTGAAGTTTACAAAAACCGTATGACTGAAGTGTTCGCTGAAGCATAGTGCGCGTTGCACGATTCTTCTCTTTAATGTCGTAAATGACTATCCTCCATCGCTTGTCCCAGCGTTTTCGTTTTCTTACGTCCGGTGAGCGAGCAATCATGCGTTCGAGCGCAACTTTACCCGATTGAGAGAGTCGCGCGTGCTTTCCATTCGACCCTCGCTCTATGGTGACATAACCACGTGCACACAATTTTTCAAAAGCGGTGCCGATATAATATTTGGGATTGCTTCGTCGCTTCTTTCCTCCGTCCAAAATACGAAGGACTTGCAATGCATTCGGCGCAAGAACGGCCACACTGATGAGTCCTGCGGTTCCAATAGTTCGCAATACGGCATTTTGGATACTCGTGTTACGCCTCACTACACGCGCCTCTTTTTCTAATTTCCCCATATATTATAAGCATAACATCATATCATTGTATTTTGAAATGTGTGCGGTCGCACATATTTCAAAATACATGTAAGCAGTGCTCTGGGTAGAAAACGATGAGGGGTTTATTCTTGTGACAACTTCTTACCACAAAGTTAATTATGGAATCGCTTGGATTGGAGTATCGCTAATTAGTACGATTGCTGGGCTGATAAAAACAGCGCATCATTTCTGATACGTTGTTTGGATTAAAAAAACACCCGCAAGGCGGGTGATATTACCACTCAGTGAATTCATCAACTTCTGAAAAAGTCACGGGTCCCAGCAGTTCTTTTTGAAAAGGGCCATAATGTGCAGAGCCGATGATCTTTTTCCCAGATAATGCGACAGGAAGAAAAACACTGTCTGCTGGCATCATTTCATCGAGGGGCAGCCCACCCACAGGAAACCATGTCGGGTCCGTCATTTCATCGGTCGACTGAGGCTCTCCCTTCCAAGAAGATACTGTATAAAAATGTACTCGCGCGACAAAAGTTGTGCCGTCGGTCTTCGTGTTATGGAAATCGATAACGGCAATTTTGGTCAGATCGGACGCGAAGGCACGAATTCCACTCTCTTCTTCGAGTTCACGCACTGCCGCATCGAGAAGCCCCTCCCCTTCGTTGGGACCGCCACCATATCCGTTCCAACAGCCCGCGCCAATCTTTCGGGTTTTTCGTGCAAGTAAAATCTCTTTTCCATGAACAGGAAAAACTACAGTTGCCAAATGTAAAACTTTTTCTTCCATATTACGAATAACCTTTCTATACAATTCTGCTGAAAGAGTAGCATCAACGCCAAAAAATATAAAGTGCGCAGGGGGGATATACTCATGGTACATTCGCCCAACCCGTGCAGGTGGTCAAACCCGAAGTTCGTCAAAATAGAGCTTTTACTAAAACTTTCACAATTTGGATGCACCTCAAGAGTACTTCATTTTTCTAAGACGGAGTACCGTTAAGAAAAATTGGTCGCAGTACGAGATGACGAGAAATAAATTTTCGAGACGTACGCTGGGTACGTTGAAGGAAATTAATTTTGAAGTCAGCGAAGTAATGCGTCAAATTATAAAATTAAAACTTTCACTTTTGGGATGTAATTCGGGATGATGCAAGAGCAAGATGTTCGCGAGGACGTACTCTGGTACGTTCTCCGGACTCTTGCTTGAAGCAGCGCCAGAAGTACGCCAAAAATGAAAGATTTAGTGGTGGGCCTCGCCAGTGCGCGGAATACCTAAGGCAATAAGTTTCTCCGTCAACCGCGACACATCGAAGGACTGTTTTTTGTTAAGTCCTACTCCCCCTTCTTTCAGGGAAAGTCCTATTTGCTCACTAAACTCATCACGCTTGATAAAGCCTCCAATGCGCTGCGCGATAGAATCTTCGAAGTGCTCTTTTTGTGTTGGGTCTAAAGAAAGCTCGAATTGTCCGGAAATAAATTCAGCAATACGATTAATAAACTCCATATTGCGTATCTGCACACCGCCCTCGCCTTTTGAGCGGCGATAGCGCTGTACATCCAGCGCATGCTCGACAATACTCATGAGTTTGCCAGCCATTTCTGATGCACGCGCCACAGGAAGCCCAACACCACCCGCATCAAAATCGGACATCAGCGAACGGAGGTACCCGGCACCATCCATGCGACCTGATATAACCGCCTCAGTCACTTTTTGCAGTCGAGTAATTTGATCAAAGGTAAGCTCTTCGGTGAGATAATTGACGATGCTTTTCACTTGCAATTCATTGGGTGAATCGTATGGGTAAATACGTGCAATCTGCTCGATCTCGGTCACAATCGTTGTCCCCGGCGCAAGTTTTAATATCTGTTTTTTTTCCGGATTAGGGACGAGACGTTCGACACGACCATCGCTCATATACACAATACGGTGTGCATAGGGTAGATACTTTGCATCATGCGTCACGAGAAGAACAGTTTTCTTGTCTTTCTCATTGATCTCGGCAAGGGTATCCATAACCTGCGCGGCGGTTATCGAGTCGAGGTTGCCGACCGGCTCATCGGCGATAAGGATCTGCGGGTCGTTGACAAGCGATCGCGCAACCGACACGCGCTGCTGTTGACCACCAGAGAGAAGGGTTGGGCGCTTGTGTGCCACCTTGTCAATCATAAATCGGCGACAAAGTTCCATGCCACGATCATAACGCTCATTCGGCGGTACACCATCAAAGATTAATGGAAGTGCAACATTATCAAGCACCGTAATCGACGGGATAAGATTGAACGATTGGTACATGATACCCATGGTCTTGCGCTGGAAATGCACCATTTGCATCGGAGTAAAATCATATATGCTTTCGCCATTGACATACATCTTGCCCGCAGACGGCTCAAGAACGCCGAACATGCAGTACAAAAGAGTTGATTTTCCGCAACCAGATGGACCGAAAAGAATAATGTATTCCTGATCGAAAATCTCTACTGTTGCACCCTTGTTCGCCTTGAATTCATTTTCCTTTCCAAGGTTGTAGGTGATTTCGATGCGATCTCCAAATATGATCGGTTTTGCCATAACTCACCTTATTATATAGTAGTACGACCATTATGAAAATGACTCTTCCGCATCGGGTGGCAACTTGCTATGATACTACCATGACTGAATCAGCCGCATCCGTGCTTCTTGTTGAAGACGATCAAATATTACTGCGCATGCTCGCCAACATGCTTAGTCGAAAAGGAATTTTGGTACACGAGGCCAGAAGTGGCGTCGAGGGATTGGTAAAGGTGTCCGTAGAAAATCCAGACCTCATCCTCCTTGACGTCGATATGCCACAAATGGACGGCATCACGATGCTTAAAAATCTTCGCGCGATCAATCCAGAAAAGCATGCACCCATTTTAATGCTCACCAACATGAACAACCCGAACTTTATCGCAGACGCAGCGGAACTCGGAGCAGTAGAATATCTAATCAAAGCAGATTGGGAAATTGATGCTATCGTGACGAAGGTTGAAGAGAAACTTCGACACATACACAGAGCGACATGAGTGAACTAAACAAAAAATCCCGACTTCGCCAAATACTGTTTCCTCGTTGCGATGTACTTGGAGTTGGCGTGTGGTCTTGTCCAAGTTTCATATTCATCATCATGGGGGTGGTTATTGTTTTCAGCATCCTCGCAACCTACATTATCGCTGAGAGACATACGGAGCCCGAAATCGTCATTGCTATTGTTACATTACTTACTGTATTCCTGCTGGTCATTACGCAGATTCTTGTGGGTGCTTTTGAAAAAGTAATAAAAAGCAAGCAAATTGAAGAGGTGCGCACTAAGGAAATACTTGATCTCAAAGATCAATTTGTATATCTCGCCGTACACGACCTCGCCGCATCAGCAACGGCGGTAAAATGGGGGCTGAAGATGATCGAGGGTGGCAGCGGAATATCATTATCAAACGAAGAGCGGGAGATATTTTCAAGCATTCGAACGCGCAACGAACAGCTCATCTCGTTGGTACACCAAATCCTCTTCATCACACGTATCGAGCGTGACGACATTCACATTCACGCTGAAACGTTAAATGTATTTGGATTACTTTCAAAAAATGCCAGCGAGCACTGGAGAGAGCATGCATCAAATGATGTCTCGTATTCTATGGACATTAGCCCCGACCTTCCCTCGATTATATCTGACAAGACATTATTCGAAGAAATTTTGAACACACTGCTCACGAATGCATATGAACACTCTCCTCAGGACAAAAAGCTGATGACGCTTCACGCAAAAAAAGAAGATAGCGACATCTTAGCGATATCCATCGACAACAGTGGGGATGGCATACCTGAAAAACTACAAAAACATATCTTTGAAAAATTCTGGATCGATGAGCGTACCCAGACCATTGAGCGTGCCGGCTTTGGGCTCTACATCGCCAGAGCACTTGCCCGCAAACTTGGTGGAGATATTTCCTTCACCTCCGATTCTACTACCACGAGTTTTACCCTGAGACTCCCAATCACTCCCCCCACAATCGCCTAATTTCCAATGCAAAAACCACTCAACTGAGGGGTTTTTGATATTCGACCACATGCGTGCTACTTCCGATTCTGCTGTATCAACAGCTTCAACCCCTCATCCATATCATCGTTAATTTCCAAGTGCCGCGGCATAATACCATCGTTTTCAACGTCGGTGCTGTCTCCAGGCAAAATGTAGATTTCTCCATTTTTTCCTGTGTGCACTTTCATTCCCTGCGTCCTAAATTTCTCAGTCAATTCATCCCATGTTCCGATGAAATATTCCTGACATTCATCACGTTCGTCACTTAAGGTTGCATTGTACTTTTCTGAAATTCCGGGAAATGAAAACTTTCTCCCCTCAAGACTCTCGGAAAGCGCGATGTGTTCTTGTTTTCTCTGCTCCTCAGGTGAAATTACTGCGACTGACTCAACCGCTTCTCCACCCAACTCTGTTTTGATTTCATTCCCTAACGCTACAATTTCTGCCTGTTCTTTCGATGTCTTCATGATTGATTTACTTGACTCTGCTACTGATAAAAGGACCCGTGCTTCATATTGCGGATCGACTTCCGCGACCGCATTTTCGGCGGAAATAGGAATACTCTCGCCAATGACTTCGGAATCATTTTCATTGTCCAACATACTATTGAGTCTACCCCCCCCTAAAAATTTAGCAACAAAATATAACGAGTATCTGCAAGCCCCAACGCCGCTCCTTGAAGCGAAGTATTACTTTTTGAGGGGCTACGCAGACTCAGACGCCATTCCTTGTGAGCGAGGGTTTTCTCCTTTTAAAAAACCTTGCGGAGGCTTCCTGGGCTTGGCATGGTCTTCGCCTCTTGGCGAAGCAAGCCCGCCGAGCAGAATCACAATTTTTCGCTGGAAAAATTGATGATGTGTTTTTCAAAAGGAGAACACCCGAGCGCATTACTTGCCGATGTTCTTGACCCATCCAAACGTCCCCTGGAAGTTCTCAAGAATGATATCAATGATTGACTTCTCCTTATTCGGAGTGAATAAGACGAAATTCTCTGATTTTGTTTTATTGCGCGCCTCATCGCGACATTCAACCCAGAATTGATACACCGTTGACGGCAAAAACTCAACGACGACCGACACGTGGTCAGTGCGCGGCTCTTTCTCTTCACCAAGGCCGCTCGGCTCGATCGCCGGGTTCAATCCTTCGCGATAAAAGAACTGACAATATGCCTGCTCATCCGTTCCCCAGGAAACGATGGTCTGCACCTTCGCATCTGCGGAAGGAAACAGTGTTGATTCATTGGAAACCTTGGAGATGATGGGCGGAGCGATGTCCTTAATCGTCGTGAACGAGATCGGTGCTGATGTTACTTTGTCTCCGACGATATTCTCGGCTTTCACGATAGCCGTATAGCGAAGACCGAGCGAAAGTCCGGCGATCTTCAGCTGATGCGATAGTGCAAAGACCGGTGAACCTGCGGACTTCGCCTCCTTCGTCTTAGTGTTTGTATACTCGACCGTCCCCGCCGCAGGTATCGTGGTACGCCAAGCAACCGTTGCGGAGTCTGCCTCGACTTTGATTATTCGGAAATTTAGAATTGAAGGAAGCTGTGCTTTCGTGATGAACGTATCATCTAGAGATTCTCCGGAAAGACCCAAGTCTGCTTCAGAAACGACTTGGAAATGATAGAGGGTTCCCGGCGAAAGACCGTTTATGCGCACGGAATGCCCGCGCGTACGCTCACCAGCATCGCCCGATTCCGTGGTGTACGGGTCACTACTTCCATCCCGATATTCGCTGTCACGCGCGTACCGCACAACACCACCAGCATCCTGGTCTGTCGCCCACGTCACTACCGCATAGTCGCTCCCTACTTCCTTTACCCCAGGACTACCGATGATACGCGGCGCCTCAAGTATCTTCCTTGCAACATCTTGAATCTCATCAGCAACAACAGCAAGCCCTTCCTGCGTTTTTAGTTGGCGCACCGCGGTAATCGCGCGCTCAACGATGACGCGTTCGTCGACAGGAATCTTGTCGATATCTTTGATGCTGATAACCCCCTTTGTGGTAATAGTATAA
>LCOM01000018.1 GCA_000999395.1 Parcubacteria group bacterium GW2011_GWA2_47_7 | reverse complement strand
TGATTCGTCTACGACCAAAAGCTTTCGGTGATTGGCCTTAAAATTGAGCAACTCCGCCCACGATCGAAGTGCAACCTTATCTCCGTTGGCCTGAAATGGGTGCGGAAAAATGCCTCCAGTCGCTGAATTTCCCGTCCAAGAAAAATATGGTATCCATACTGATGACCAAAGAGTATTTGAGTCGCGTAAGGCGCTGAGGTTGGTTTCCATGATAATGACACCGGACTTTCTTAGTGCCACTTGTTGCGATGAAACGACGCCTCCGTAGACGGTGTTGATGGGGTCGGTAATAAACATAGTTGCCATATGTTTTGAAAGCGTACGCGAGGTGACGATGTGATCGGTTAGTTCATCCGACAGAGACCTTGTCGTTTCCAGTGTATTTGATTGAAAGTCATTAAATAAAAAGAAGTCAAAAAGCATATAATGTGATGCACCGTCGATAAGCGCAAAAACCCTATCCCAGATATGCTGCTCGGTTTGCCGGATTCCATTTTCATCGAGATATGTATAATCTGCATAAAAACGCACGCTTTCATCAGGTACGGCATATTCCGACGACGATGGCAGAAGGCTGGTTGAGACAGTTTGATTCCAGTTGTAGGCGCCAGTAAATACAATTATGGCAAGAAATATCTTAAAGAAACCCCAAAGGATATGTTTCATGGCTTGCTCAGTATACTTAAATGTATTTTAAAGTGCGAGCGATTGGGCCGGTGTGATATGTGGTTAGCCCCTCTCTCCGAGAAGTTCGCGACGATCACCCTCATCTTCAATTTCTCCGACAAGTTCTTCGAGAATATCCTCCATCGATACGAGACCAACAATATTTTGGGTGTCGCTACCCTTGTGTACAAGATAGAGATGGGAACGACTTCTGGTCATCTGGCGAAAAACGCTTAATATGGGAGTTTTTTCGTCAACTCGATGAAGCTCTGTCGCAAACTGCGACAGGCCTTCTTCTCGTTCATCGGAGTTTAGTACGCGCATAACATCGTTTGTGTGCACATAACCAATGTAGTTGCTTTGGCTTCCCTCGTAGATAGGAAATCGCGAAAAACCTGCCTGAGAAACATAGTGGGCGATCTGGTTGACGGGCACATTCCCCGCAAGTGCATCGATGCTCTTCTTGGGAGTCATAATATTCCCAACAGGAGTATCATCGAAATTAAATACATTTTCAATCATCTGTCGTTCATGGCGATCAATTTGGCCGTGCTCTAATCCGATATCAGACATTATGCGAATTTCATCTTCAGTAACTACACTTTTCGGCGGTGCATTTGTGGCTCTCCGAACAAATTTTTCAATTAAGACGAATATGCTCGTAATCGGATAAAAAATAAAATAGAAAACAAATATTGGGTATGCGACGACTTGTGCGACGGGACGTTTGTGGATAATCGCGTAAGATTTTGGAAATATTTCACCAAAAAGCAGTACGGTGACAGTTGCGATACCCGTCGCCAGCCCAACGCTAACAGAGTCAGCATATTGAATGGCGCGAATAGCGGCGAGAGAACCAATTGCAATATTAACGACGGTATTGCCGAGCAAAAGCGTCGTAAGTAGGCGTTGGGGATCATTCTTGAGTCTCAGAATGAGTCCTGCATTCCATTCCCCCCTTTTTGCCATGAGACGTACTTGGCTTTCGCGCAATGAAAAGAGC
This sequence comes from Parcubacteria group bacterium GW2011_GWA2_47_7, assembly GCA_000999395.1. Taxonomy (GTDB): domain Bacteria; phylum Patescibacteriota; class Minisyncoccia; order Phycocordibacterales; family UBA6899; genus MHLP01. The sequence goes on along the minus strand of LCOM01000018.1, from coordinate 10,925 downwards.
GCTGTTTCCGAGGCTGCAAATAATGCAGATAGTAAAACAAGTATAGTAAAAGTGAGAATATCCAGCATAAAAGATATTAGAGTGCCAATCCCTTCAGGTGTTTCCTGAAATCGGCACCAATATCATCACGCACAAGAGCATAATCGACCATCGCCTTGAGGTAGTTAAGAGGATCTCCTGTAGTGAGCCATTTTCCATCCTCAACCTCTTCAACCATAAATACTCCACCACCCCTAACGTATTCACTTATAGCATCAGTGACCCACAGCTCGCCACCTTTCCCTAATTTTGTCTTTTGTAAAATTTCTACAATTTCCGGAGTGAGTATCATGCGCCCAAATTGAGCAAGGTTCGACGGCGCGTTTTCAATGGTTGGTTTTTCGACTACGTGTTCCATTTGGCGCGTGCCGTGCTTGAGTTTGACGATGCCGTATTTACTGACGTCGTCACGAGGAACTTGTTGAACGCCGATGACGGGGGCATTGTTACGGTAATAATTTTCTATGAGTTTCTTTGTGAAGGGAGTTTTTGAGTGTACAAGATCATCCCCCCATGCAAAAACGAATGGTTCGTCCTTGACTATGCTCGCTGCGGAGAGCACAGGAGTCCCGTTTCCATACGGCCCTTTTTGTCGTACATAAATAAAATTCGCCATTGAAGATATCTTTTTGATATCATGCAGCAATTTTAATTTTTTTGATTCCTCTAGCGAATGCTCAAGCTCCGCAGATTGATCAAAGTGGTCTTCAAGCGTTTTTTTGTCCCACTTTGTGACGAGAATAATATCTTCAATTCCAGAATCAACCAACTCCTCCACCACATATTGGACGATTGGTTTTACCCATTGCACTCTGAATAAAATCTTCTTCGATTTCGGTTCGTGCAGTGCGAATAAATTTTGCCTCAACGTACCAGAGTACTTCAAAGATAACGAGAGTCAAAAAAGTGACATAGGTTGCAATGACATACAGTCCATAACCACATGCGACACCCACGGCGGCGGTCACCCAGATTCCTGCTGCTGTTGTAAGTCCGTTGACGATATCCTTATTCACGAAGATCATTCCCGCACCGAGAAAGCCGATGCCGACGACGATCTGAGAGGCAACGCGTAGCGGATCAAAGATGAACGTATTTGCATACTCAAATGAAACAATGCCCGCAATCACAATAAAGAGCGCTGCTCCGAGCGAAACTAGTGCATAGGTACGCATTCCAGCACGTTTTCCGACGCGTGAGCGCTCGGCTCCAACCGCAAGTCCGAGCGCAACTGCAATGGTCAAGCGAATCATGATATCCCACTCCGACACAGCAAATAATTCCATAGTCATTATTATACGCTAACGAATTATGAATACAATGACCAAAAATGCACCCAAAATAATGCTTGGAAATCATAGTGCGTTATTGAAACCAGGAATTTACTCAATTTCACATAATGCTCTACCCTCGTCCAAGATAGAAGATATGCGTGCTTTTGATATACCGATACGTTGAAGCTGGAGAGGGTTATTGATAACCTCCCTACAGAGAACGGTGCCATTCTGCAGTAATTGGAGTTTATGTTTGTCTGTTAGTGTTGTAAGGCATGTTAATGGGTGCATTTTGGTTGCTTGAATAAGGTCTTGCAGTGTGTTTCCTTTCGGATAATTCCACCCAGTAAGCGCGAGTCCCGCACAACGCCCATATTGAATTGCCTGTGAAGTGAATTCTGTATTGGTGATAAGCCAAGCATGTGTATATCGTCCTTCCCCATCTTCATTTTCGAATCTTTTTTCGATATCCTGAAAGCGAGCATGAACATAGAGCGCAACTTTTACATCTGATCGAATTGCGGCGGAATTGTGAAATTTTGCTTCCACCAGCATTCGCTCATCATTTTTTTCCGCGACCACATCAACTTCGTGTGTCACGCATTGTCCGCGCACCATGACACCCACTTTTGTGTTGTATCCTTGAGCAGTGAGAATATGTGCGACAAATCTCTCGAAGGGAAACCCTGACGGGCCAAGTTGAAGCATTGCTTTTTTTAGACTATATTCGGCTGCTATGGGTCTGTGCTCACGCTTCAGCAGGTTAAATGCATGTGCATAGATATCTGAGGTACTCATCCCGTCGTATAGATCTTTTTCTATGTGTGTAACAATCCTTTGAATGAGCTCATTCGGAGCCTTTGCGGCACGAAGAGATCTGATGAGCTTTGTTTTATCCCACGGCTCTCGCTCTCCCGTCATTTTTTGTATTGAAATAGATGCGACTCGAGATTCCATATTATAAGGATTGTAACAACGTGCCTTCTGCGCTCGCCCAATCGACTTCTGTTACGCGAATCGACAATATTTTACCATCGACGCGTAGCTCATAGTTCACGTCTTCCGGTGCCTCTGTGATGACCTCAAACGGGTATCGCGTTGGCAAATTCATACAAATTGATTGAGCAAGCATGCGATCCGTGCTCGTAATTGAAATAACAAGAGCATTTTCTTTTGTGGAATCAGGAACAATCTCAGTTTTGATGGCATAACATGAATGTGGAAGCTTGATTTCACCAGTAAAACGGTGCACTTCATCCTTAAAGGAATGAGTGATGCGCACAATATTAGCTGATGAGACAGGTACCTCTCCTGGAGTCTTCTCGAGTTTATCAATATTGGTATAGAGCAACCACAAAATACCTCCGGATATGATTAAAACAATGAGAAAAATCCATTTATACATAAAAACTTATTGGATTGACTTCAGTGTTACCTCAAAAATAAGCGTCGCGTTTGGTGGAATGACTCCCGGAAAACCGGCAGCGCCATATGCAAGCTCCGGTGCGATTGTCAGTCTTCGTGTTTCACCCACAGTCATTCCGACGAGGCCGATATCCCATCCACGAATGACCTCTCCCTTACCAAGGTGAACCGGAAACGGCTGACCGCGCGGAATACTCGAGTCAAACATTGTCCCATCAAGTAGTGTGCCCGTATAGTCAACGACAGCAGTCTGCCCACTCTGTACCTTTGGCCCCGTCCCTTCCATGAGTATCTCAATTCCTAATCCCTCTGTATTTTTATCCATGGCGTTTTCTTGTGAAGTTGTTAATGTGGTTAATTCCGATTCGTCTTTCATCTCTTGGGATTCAGTCTTTATAGCACGCGATTCTGTATAAAGCAGATAGGTGAATAGCGATATTCCTAATACGGCAATTACTATGAGCGATTTCTTATTCATAAGCAAATAATACCCTAGAGTGCTATAGCTCCGCAATGATACCTCCCCCAACACACTCATCCTCGTCGTAGAACACCATTGATTGTCCAGGTGCGATAAACTCATTATTTGTATTGAGCGTCACACGGATGCCACCTGTACTCTCTCGGGCATGTATTATTGCGCCATAGAGCACACCACGATAGCGAATACGCGCCTGGTACGATAAATGCTTCTCGCCCATTTGCCTATTGGGTGGAATCCAATTTGTATCACATAAATTAAACTGTGTTTCTGCGGAAAGCGTATTTACTTCAGTGGCGGGCCCAACTGTGACTGTGTTTTTTTCTATATTTTTGCTCGTGACAAATAGCGGTAATTCATTTGTTCTTTTTTTCTTCGAATGAAATCCGTGCCTTTGTCCTATCGTGTAAAGCATTGCGCCCTCGTGTGTGCCAATGATATTTCCGTGCACATCGAGGACGCTACCGGGCGAAGTTTTTATACAGTGTTTCAGAAAATCCTTCATATCCACTGCTCCCATAAAACAGAGTCCCTGACTGTCTTTCTTCTCCGCATTTGGAAGTCCGAATTGCTTAGCAAGTTTCCGTACTTCACTTTTTTCAAAATGCCCTATGGGAAATAATGTATGTGCAAGTTGGTCCTGTGTAAGTGTCCACAAAAAATACGATTGATCTTTTTCTTGATCCACCCCCTTATGTAAGCGATACATATCGGTGTCGTCTCTTTCTGCTCGAGCATAATGACCGGTCGCAATAGCGTCAGCGTAGTTCTTTTTTGCAAAATCGAGAAATGCTCCAAACTTCACATGCTTATTACACATGACGTCGGGGTTAGGAACTCGACCTTCCCTATATTCCCTTATCATATAATCAACGACTTCCTGCTTGTATTCCTTTTCCAGATCAAGTGTCAAAAAAGGTATACCGAGGTGCGCTGCTGCGCGCATTGCATCACGTCGTTCCTCTCTCCATGTGCACGGCAAAAAATCCGCTTGCCAGACTTTAATAAAAACACCAACGACGTCATAGCCTTGTTCCTTGAGCAGGGCTGCGGAAACAGAAGAGTCAACTCCCCCACTCAAGCCGACAAAGATTTTGCCTTTCTTTTTGATCATTTTGCACACAGTAACATGCACCAGTAAGGCTTTCAAGGAAAATCAATGAAAAAAGCCGCAATGCTGCGGTTTTGTATTTGGACCTCGGAGGGAGCAACACTTGCAATTTCCTCCTCAGTGAACTGTTTCATGTTATCATAAAAACACACGATATCGCCATTGCAGATGCGCACTTGCATAACGAGTGTACAATCCTAAAGTATCACATCAAAATAAGCGAGTAACCCATGCCATGTTCTAGGAAAGAGACAATTTGATGAATAAGGTTTGCGTCAGTAAGAACGATATGATTCACGAGCTTCATACGAGCGATGAGCATGATATTTCCTCTGTGGGTGATCTGGGAAAATACTACATTGCGAGGAGTTTTTTGCAAACTTCAAACGTTGCGCGCGCATCGGCGAGTGCGGTGTGTGCATTCTGATTTGTGACTTCAAAATATTCTGTCATTTCGCGCAAACTAAATTTGAAAAGCTTGGGTTCGTGATACAGCTTTCCAAACGCCATCGAGGCGAGATCTAGTTTGTGATAGTGTGCGAGCTTGTCGAAATCAATATGGTGTCGACTTCCAGCATATTGCAGAAATGCCCAATCAAGCGCAACGTTTTGTGCGACAAATACTGTGCCATCGAGAAGCTTTGCTGCTTGTGACAATCCCTCTTGTTGAGGAATAGCGAGACTCCAGTCGCGAGCGTGATATTTATTGACCTCAAGCGCCTTTGGGTCGGCATTTTCGATATGTTCCGGCTTTAGTTGTATATTGTGTTCCGATAATGCCTCTAAGATTTGTTTTCCATCTTCGCCTGTCACTTGTTTGGCGAGCACAATACCGATTTCGATAATTTCGTGCTGAAAAGGGTCGAGACCGGTCATTTCTAAGTCAACAAAGGCGAGTGTGTGTGTTTTCATAGAGATTATTTGATAAGCCGTCTTGCGAGATGGTCGGCATCTCCAGCGCCGACAACAAGAATGACATCAAAGAGTGAGGACTGATTTCGAGTAATTTGTTCCGCCTCAGCAAGGTCCTTTGCATAAATAACATCTTTCCGGGGGTCGTGAGTGAAAACACGTTCAATGATATCTTTCGAGCTCACGAGCGTTTCTTCCTCTCGTCCTGGAACATCATAAATTTCGACAAGAATACAGTGAGGAATGCCGAGTATTGTTGTTACAAAATCGTCCATCAGTTTGATGGTGCGTTCTCTGTGGTGGGGTCGAAATACTGTCAAAATATTTTTGCCCTTGTATCGTGTGCGCGCCGCCTCAACGACTGCGGCAAGTGCTGTGGGGTGGTGCGCATAGTCTGAGATGATGATTGCGTTTTGGAGCGTGCCTAGTACTTCAAATCTTCTTCCGACTCCTGTAAATTTTGTCAGCACTCGTTGGATAATGTCGGACCGTCCGCTGTATGCAAGATAGGTCGCACAAGCAGCGAGAATATTATAAATATTAAAAAGTCCGGGAAGTGGGGTGGAAAATATTCCGAGAGAAGTCCCCTTCCATACAAGTTCGAATGTTTGTTCCGTACTTCCTTGCTCGATATTGCGCGCGACGAGGTCAGCCCCTCCTCCGACGCCATACCGAACGATAATCGCATCGAAGTCTTTAGTGATGTCGCGGATATTCGCATCGTCGTTGTTTATAATGAGCAAATCCTCTCCAGATAATTTTTCTATATAGTCACGAAAAGCACTTTTGACATCGGCAAGATCGTGGTAATAATCCGGATGGTCAAGCTCCAGATTGGTGAGGAGAATTGCCTGCGGAGAGAGGTTCATCATATTTCGACGGTATTCACATGCTTCAACGATAAAGAGGTCGCCAATCCCCTTGTGATAGTTGTGATTCCACTCGGGAACATCTGCTCCGACGATGACCGATGCATCGAGTCCCCCTTCTTGGAATAGTCGACCGAGTAGTGCGGTGGTCGTCGACTTTCCGTGCGTTCCCGATACTGCGATCGTGTGATTATGCTTCGTGACCAATGCCAGCGCTTCCGGATAGGAAAGTTGTGTGATCCCAAGTTCCGCCCCGCGCATGCGCTCGGGATTATCGTGTGGAACCGCAGGAGAATAAATAATGACTGATGTATCACCCGATACGTTATTTGCATCATGACCTTCGTGATACCGTCCTTCCGGAAGCATGCCCGATTCCGGCAATGTGCCATCTGATCCGCTAATGACTATTCCGCGATCATCAAAGAGTCGAATGATGGCAGATACGCCTATCCCACCCACTCCGATAAAATGCGCCTTGGTAATGTTGTTGATATCCATTTGGAATACATCTTAATACAGATATTTTGCTTTGTTGAGCTTGTGCTCTTCAAAAGTCTTTGCGTAGTGCATAACCCCCTCTTTATCTGAGAGATAATAGAGATACTTTGTCTCAGTCGGATGCATGGCCGCATCAATGGCGAGTAAGCCCGGATTTGAGATCGGAGCTGGTGGGAGACCCTTGTAAAGGTAGGTATTATACGGTGAATCGTATTTTAGGTCATCCAATGATATCTCTGAGGACGATTTGGACATGATATAGACAAAGGGCGCATCGACTTGAAGTCGCATTCCAATATTGATCCTCGACCAAAGTATTCCAGAGACAATTTTTCTATCTACATCCTCCACTGCCTCTTCTTCGATGAGTGAAGCCATCACAATGATTTCTCCCCAATCCCTTCCGGTCAACCTTGTCTCATCTTGTAGCCCCCTTGTTCTTTCCTCAAAGTTTTGAGCAAGCGCCTCAACGATAGGTCCGCTTGTTGCATTGGCATAAAAGAAGTAAGTATCAGGAAAAAGATATCCCTCCCTCCCTTCCGTCGCCGTCGCAAACGCTGAGCTATCAAATTCGGGAAGTTTTTTTGCAATCAGTGAACTCATTTGTGCAAGTGTGGTGCCTTCGGGAATGGTGATTTTTAATCTTTCGATGCCATGATCTTGAAGTCGTACCTGTTCGAGCACTACAAAGACGTTCATTGGCATTTTAAATATGTATACTCCTGAGCCGAGCGATTTTTCTGCGTCACTCCAGACTGCGAGAAGCGTAAACAGTGTCGCAGATCGAATAACGCCTTCGCGCTCAAGCACGCTCGCGATGGAGCGAACATTACTTCCATGCTCAATCTCTACTATGACACTCCGTACGAGAGTCGCAGGGGGAAGAGTGAGTCTCCAAGCATAGACAAGCGTAGCACAAAGAACAAGAATCAAGGAGACCACAAGGAAAAGTAATGTGCGGTTTTTTTGGGGAGGACGGTCAGTATTTTGGGACTCCGTATTTATTGCCGGATGTACACCGACTTGCTCCAATTTGGTAATAAACATTATATCGGAAGATTAGCAGGAGGTTCACCTTTGCGAGAGTCGATGCGTGTAAATGTCGGCGTTTCCGCGACACCACCCGGGAAGTGGTAGATAGTCGCTAGCTCCTCGGAGTTGAGTACAAAAGGTTTTTTCTTGTATGGAGGATAAAAATATGACCGTCGCACATAGGAGTCAAATAATTTCTTTTTCTTCTTATTTTCTCTTATTGAGTGGTAGTCCTGCCACGGATAACTAAATGACGGTGTGTTACATGGCCTGAACCCATTTAGTGTTGGTGAGCTATATTGGCGGAATGAACCCGTAATTCCGGTTATCGTCGCTGGGTCAAAAAATTCTCTTTGTGCAATGTAGATTGCTCGAATGCCAACATCAAAGCCAATCTTTGCGAGAGAACGCTCAATTGCCGTCATAATATCTTGATCTCCCTTTGTTGGTTTTGGAGCATCTTCCGCTGAGTTTTTTGACTGCATATCTTTGATGAGTCGCTTCCCTTCATCTTTCCAGTCGTGTTTTTTGAACCATTTTCCCGGAGTATTGTAGCGCTCACCGTTCGCCTGAACGAGAATCTGCATCCAAATTTGTTGCCCCCTACCGATGCTGCCAAGAAATTCAATCATAGAGGTAATAGGGTCACTTTTTTGCTCCTCCTTCATCATTGATGAATCGAGCCCATAGTCAACATACGTTTTTATCGGATATGGGTCCGGCTTGGTTAGCGCAAATTCACACCCCCACATGCTCCATTCATTCTTTTCGTGAATATAAGGCGCGAGTGAAATATAATCCTGTACCTCGATAACCTCAATATCGGGATATTGTGCATAAATGTGACTTTCAATGACTTTTTTGAAGCCGGAAGGAGTACGAATCAAAAATTTTACATTTCCTTCAATAGAGATGACCTCAAGTGAAAACCATGGCTTCACCTTTCCTCGCCACCACTTATCATACCAATTTGGCGAAGCACCCTGATGAAGCGATTGCAAAACGAGTTCCATAGCTACGGGGGTTTTGTCTATTGTTCGAGGGAGCTTTATTTCAAGCATAATGAAATCAAAGTTTTTTAGAATGTAGTTTTTGCGGACATATTCTAGCCAAAGTTTTTGGGCAAGCCATACGCTTGCTATTGGCCCCCAAATGAATGCGGTAGCAGAAAAAATACCGTACGCTTGTGCAAGGATATGAAAAAAAGGCTTATCAAAAAGGATCGTCACCGCATCCATGGTACTGAGTATAGCGTAAATAAGACATTTGTGGAACGAACACTCCGTCCTGTTGGACGGAGTGTTTTTGTTATGCTGCTGAGAATTTACCCTCTTTGCTTTTCTTAAAATATTTCGGATTTTGAAGATTCACTAGGATAGTATTTGGCTTTACGTAACGCTCACGCATTACTTTGTCCACAACCTCTTCACGGGTGAGTGGTCCATTTTTCTTGATGACTTCTCCAATGACATCGCGCACTACCCCAGTGGAATATCCCCATTCAGAAAGTGCATAAAGTCCGCGTCCAACAAGCACAAATCGCTTATCCTTAATGAGCTCGTTGTGGGTTGTTGCGATGTGCGCGCGCTTATCAAAATGATCTCCGATGGCTTTCGCAACTTCCGTGAAGTGCATGGGAGATCCGTGCTTGCGGAGTACGAGAAACGCATAGTCGCGTACACCTCGCGCAGATACATTGGGCGATGAGGCCATCCCCCACTCACCGAGCGGATTTTTTCCCATCTTCTTTGAGAGTGAGAGCCAGCGACGCATGATCTCTTCATTCTTGTACTCTTCGGATACATCCTTGATGTGAGAAAGGAACCGCTCAATCATCTTGGATTCCTCAATGAGATCGTCGTCTGAGAGTGATGCGTAGAGCTTGCGGAGTGATTCGTGAACCTTCTCTGCTGTTTCCGGGTCGGTGCTCCAACGATGAGCAAAATCATCATCCTCTTTGTGTTTTGTAAAAAGCTCTCCAAGGACGAGAAGGAAGTGAATATGATTTTGAGTAGACTTCTCATTTGACATGGTGGTCAAAAAGTCTTGTTCGGGAACTATCGAGCCCATGGAGACCATGCTTTGTCGCAGTTCATCGAACGCGGGCATCTGCTCCTTGAAGGCGTCAGATTTGCGAATTGTCGTAAGAGCAAAATTTTCAATTTGTCGGACGCGCTCTCGGGTAATACCGTAGCTCTCCCCGATCGCCTCCAAAGTCATCTTTTTGGTTTCTGTGCCAAGACCATAACGCTTCGTAATTACGTCCTGCGCACGACGAGGCAACACCCCGAGGAAGTGCTTCGTGACTGACTTTGGCTTAAACGATATGCTGATGTTGCTCATAAAAATCAAAAAAATTAATAATCAAAAAATAATATGCTCGGTATTGACAGTTCCCCTCCAATACTCGGTTATGTTTAGTTTTAGCACCCCAAGGATTATTGTCAAGTTACTTTGTAAGTTATCGACAGGACTACAAAAATAGCCTTAATTAAGGGGTTTTTTATGTACTTTTTTACTACAACACAATGTTGACTAATTTTTCGCGCACATAGATGATTTTCTTCACCTCTTTTTCATCTATCCATTTTTTGACTAAATCCCTTTCAAGCGCGAGCGCTCGGATGGCATCTTCGTTTGTATGACGAAGAACGGTGAAGGTGTCGCGCAGCTTACCGTTGACCTGGACCGCGATGGTCATGTCATCAGATATGGTTTTCTTTGCGTCGAATGTGGGCCATGCGGCAAGGTGCACCGAATCCGTATGCCCCGACATGCTCCAGAGCTCTTCCGACATGAATGGCGTGAACGGAGCCAAAAGAACGATCAATTCCGCAAATATGTCGGAGTGGATTGCCGACTGCTTCTCAAGAAGATTAACGTATATCATCATTTGCGAGATGGCAGTATTGAAGGCAAAGCACTCAATGTCTTCGGTGACTTTTTTGATGGTTTGATGGCGCAGAAGCTCGATCGCCTTGTCTTCGGGTGCCGTGTCAACGACTTTTTCCTGTAATTTCCATACACGCTCGATGAATCTGCGTGCCCCGATCAAATTATCGGTTGACCAGGCAATAGATTGCCCAAATGGGCCCATGAACATTTCATAAAGGCGAAGTGAGTCAGCACCGAATTGGAGTACGATATCGTCGGGATTAATGACGTTACCATAACGCTTACTCATCTTTCGTCCGTCGTCTGCCATGATGAGCCCGACGTTTTGGAGGCGCAAAAATGGTTCGGGATAACTCACCGCTCCAATGTCATATAGGAACTTGTGC
>LCOM01000017.1 GCA_000999395.1 Parcubacteria group bacterium GW2011_GWA2_47_7 | reverse complement strand
GCACGAGCGTGCCGTTCTTATAGAGTCCAAGGCTTCGAAGCGTGAGGATACTTCCCCCACCTCCCGCGTGACCTCCGCCCTGTACTTCGTCATGCTCCATGACGCGCCACTCGAAGCCGCCCGCGTCGCACGCATACGTCTCAAGGACTACATCCGGCGTTGCTGCGACTTGCGCGTTCAGTGCATTCGTCTCGTCCTTCAATATCGAAAATTTACCCATGAGACCGAGCCCGCCGACAGCGACGAGAATGACGGCGACGACACTTATCGCACCGGCGAGCATCCTATCGCCGCTCGAGGGCGCTCCCATAGGGGACATGCGGACATTGTACACGACATACGCTAGAGGATTGTCCGATATATGCCACAATATGTTGACGATATGTCCGACGAACTCATCGCGTACATAGATTCGCAATTGAAGACAGGTATTTCGGAAAATGCCATCCGTGTAGCGCTCGCGTCCGCAAAATGGCCCAAAGAGCATGTCGACCAAGCTTTCGCCGCGCTCGCCGCGCCATCGGCACCAGTCGCAGCCGTCGCGCCCGCACCGGTCGTGGCAGCATTCCCCGTACTTCAGTCCACTGGTATCCAGCCCATCGTAGAGCCGAAGGTGACAGCGAATGCCGCGCGCGCTATAGGGCACATCGATATTCCCGGGAGCCTACGAGCGTTCGAGATCCTTTCGTACGCGAGCGTTCTTGCAGGCATTATCGCGACCTATGCGCGCATGTGGTCCGTATCGGGAACTTTGTCGCTCGAATCCCTCCAATTGCCGCTCCTCACACAAATACCGTTCGCGCTCGGCACGGTCGTTCTCACGTGGCTGGCCGTCAGAAAGCGCATGAATTGGGCGCGCTGGGTCCTTATCGCCTTCTTCGCACTCGGGGGTTTCGGCATCGTGGCGGGTGCTATCGGCCTCATCTTTACCTTCCAGCCTGCATCATTTTTCCTGCTCGCGGCGCCTATCACTCAGGTCCTCGCCCTCTGCTTCGCATTCTCGCCGAGCGCCAACAGATACTATGGGCAACAGGAGGACACGGTCAGCTTGGTCGGCACGCCAGCTTCGGCGCCAACGATCGCGACTGCCCCCGTTGCTACGCCCGTCCAAACCGTCCAAGCGGCAACCACGACGCCGGGCCTCAATCGCACATGGACCAAGTACATCCTTCGCACCAACATCGTATTTCTCGTCATCTATCTCGGGCTTGTTTTTGGGCTCGACCTCGGCATCGCGATCGGAAGCCCCGATCTCGTCGGCTTCTTGTACATCATGTTCGTAGTGCTGGCCGTGTTCCTTCTCTTTTTTGCGCAAGAGACCTTCATCTATCGGAGGAGATTCGCGACGACCGCATCGAGCTCTGACTCCGGGATATTCGCGGTCATCATCCTCCGAAACCTGCTGTTCCTCCTCAATTTTATTCCGTTCATCCAACTTCTCGGCCTCGCGGGTCTGCCGACGGTCGGGCTCGTCCTTCTCATCATCTACAGCGTCCTCATCGTCCGGCGCTCGGCGGGCGTCCGAGCGCTCACCGCTCGTTCGTGAGCGAATGTATCTTGTTCATGAGATTCGTCGCGGCTTCGCGGTAGTCGTTCTGCGTTTCGCTCAGTGTCACGAACTCGGCATTGACGAAGATGTCGCGCGAGTGGATAGGTTCACCGAAAGTCACCGTAACTTTGTGTTTGCCCGTCCATACAGAAAGAAAGGTCACATTCTCAAGCCCGCAAATCCTCACGGGGAGTATCGGCAGATTCGTCGCATATGCGAGGTATCCAACGCCTCCGCCAGCCCTCAACATTTCTTGACGGATCTTCTGCTTTCCCGTAGGGAAAATACAAACACTTTTACCGTTACGCGCAAACTCAAGATGATGCCGGAGAGCAGATTCGTAATCTCGCAGCCCTGCATACATCGGGTGCGCACCCATCAGCCGGAAGAAGAGTCCTCCGTAAATCAAACGCCGCCAGCCGCTCTTCGCATAAAAATCTTTCTCACGGGAGCCGAACACAAGAGGCAAATGTTTTGAGAAGAACGGGAAACACGCCACAATAAGAATAGGATCAAGCTGATTCGCGTGGTTACTGGCGATGATCATATTGCCGCGAATGCGTTTGAGATTTTCTAGCCCCCTAACCTCCAAGCCAGCAAACAACTTCAATATCAACCTTACGGGTCCCCATGCGAGACGCTGGAGTACATTTGGCATGATCCCGTGTCTACGCATAGGGTATGTGTATAAGTATTATCGCATACTGGCAGAAGGTGTATGATTTTAAACATATCAACTGGCTCCTAAAACCCTTATCCATATGAATGTATCTGTAGTTCTGTTTTTTGTTCACAACGTACTCGCGACCGTTCTTTTGGGGAGTAAATTCGTGCGCAGAAGCGATCCAGTTTTTAGATACTTCGGCATCGGTCTTTTGCTAGACGCTCTCGCATTCGCCATGTGGACTCTTGGCTACCTCAACCCCGACCAGTTGCTCAACTTCATAACTTTTGGTGCGATCGCACTTCTCGTCTCTTTTGTTTTCTTTCTCTACGCCTCTCTTCAACAAGTCGCGTCCGGCGCTCGTTCTTTGGTGACCATGCTTGGTGTCGTCGCTATCCTGGGAATATTCTACGTCGGAAGATATGGGGATCCGGCGTCAGGGGACATTTCTCCAGAAGGCCTCCTGTTCTTTAACCTCACGCCGCTTGTACAGATGCTCTATATTTTCGCACTGGCGTTTGTCGCATTCCCCGTCATAGACATCGTCGCTTCGCGGTTCAAGGCGCCATACTCAACTCTTATTCGGTACGGACTTATTGCGGAGGTCGTAGGCGGGATTTTGCTCATTACGAGCAAAGACGTTCAGGTCCTCTACATCATGGGTTGGATCATCGGCGTCGTGTACGCCGCGCTTTGGGGGACGTTGTTTTTCAGTAAAAAAGCATGGTCGAGTGTGAGTTGAACTAGAGCGACCGACCCGTTTTTGCCTATGCCTCTCTGGTGTAGAGTGGGGTTTGCGCCTTGCAATCTATGAGAGTTCTACTCACTGGAGCCACTGGGAATCTAGGAAGTGAGGTCGCGATTGATCTGAAGCGGCGCGGAATCGAGGTGATTCCTATTGTTCGTCCGGGAAAACGAAAATTCGTAGCGCAATTTGAGAGCATTGTTGAGTCTGATCTAACTGCCGAAGGGCGTATCGAGTTCGGCGGCACAGCTGAGGCAATCGTTCACTGTGCAGGGGACGTGCGCTTTCGAAAAGTGGAGCGCGCGAACGAGAGGATGATGCGCAAGGTTTTACATCTCGCAGAATCGCTAAAGGCGCCGTTGTTTTTTGCCAGCACCGCTTTTGTATACAAGCCACGGGGCAGCAACATCGATTTCAATAACAGCTATGAAGAGGATAAATACCATGCAGAACAAGTTCTTTCTGCAGCGCGAATCCCGTACGCCATACTCAGGCCGTCAGTTTTGACGGGCAATAGCCGAACAGGGAGAATACTGAATTTCAGCGGTTACTATTCTCTCGTACGTGCGTTTCTAAACGCCGTCCGCGGTTCTGTTGCGAAAAATCGGAAACTGCGATTCCCAAGAATGACCGGCACATCGGATATGGTACCTGTCGATGAAGCGGCAATCCAGTTCGGGGATGCCGTACAAAACGAGAGGCTTGCAACGGTCTATGTTACTAATCCTGCTCCACCGCAGTCTCAATGGGTCCTCGATGAGACATTGGATTTTTTTGGGCTACGTAACAAGGTTGCTATCATTGATATGCCGTTTGACGAATACGGCAAGCTCGGTCTCACGGAAGAGGAGCGTGCGCTTTTCAATTTCGCTTCGCACTTTGCTCCGTATTGGTCCATTGATTACCGTTTTCCTTCTTCTGCCTGCACCCGTAATCTGATAGATCGAGATTATGTAACAAGAATCCTCACATTTTTTCGAGACTCCGGTCACCCTACTCTTGCGTATGCACAATAACCGTATTAATTACAGTCAGTGTTGGGAAGATGCGCGCGTGCTTCTTGAGGGGCTCGGTGCAGCGAAACAGGGCCCCGCACTCTCGGTAACCTCCGGCGGAGACAATACTCTCGCTTTGCTTCTTGGGGGCGCTACCCGTGTGGTTTCGATCGACATTAATCCTGCCCAGAACTATCTTCTCGAATTGAAATATGCAGCCGCATCTGCCCTCGAACATCCAGAGTACCTCGCTTTCCTTGGTGTTACTTCGTCCAATAGGAGGCTCGAACTCTATAATTCGGTACGTCCTCATCTTCCCGTGACTTCCGCGGAATGGTGGTCCCATCGCTTGCCGCTCATTGAGAACGGAGCGATTCACTGCGGGCGTTTCGAGCTGTTCAATCGCCGATTCCGCCGTCACGTGCTCCCGTTCATCCACTCACAGCGAACAATCCGCGAATTCCTTGCGCAAACCCCGTTGGAAGCGCAGCAATCGTTCTACCACACACAATGGGATTCATGGCGATGGAGGTTTCTATTTCGAGTCGTCTGCAGCCGTATTGTACTTGAGCGGTTCGCGCGCCAGCCCGGCATATTCTCCCAAACAAAAAAAGAAAAGATTGGGGAACTGTACCTACGGCGGGCCGAGGATCACTTCTTACGCATTCCGCTCGCCGATAATCACTTTATGCACTATCTTCTTACTGGTAGCTATGACGCTCAAATGCCAGAGTATTTCAGCGGGGAGGGGCATGCATACCTCCGAACACGAGGAAAAAAGGGCTTAAGCGTAGTAAACGCTGATATTCAAACATACCTATCTGGTACTCCGGATAACACTTTTTCAGCATACAATCTTTCGGATATATTCGAGCCGCTCTCTCCATCAGAAAGCGCCCATCTCTGGCGTGAAATTGTGCGGAGTGCAAAGAGCGGCGCTCGGGTTGTCGTGTGGAGCAACCTCGTCGATCGTACGTCCCCCAAAGATCTGAGAGCCTGCGTCTATGAAGATGACCTATCCGCGGTATTACGTGCAAAGGATAGAGTGTTTTTTTATGAGGGCGTACACGTGTATACGATCTGCAAATGAGAAACGCCGCCACAAGCTTTATCGGGAGGTTCTACCGTTATCAAAAAGAGCGGTTTCCCGTTTTGCCTCTACTCCTTGGCATTGTTCCTGCGACGCTCAGCTCGGGTGCGATTGTTTCCAGTAGCCCTGGAACAACCGCCATTTTTGGTGCGATTGCAGCATCACTCGCGTATATTCTTCATGTACGGATAGTCGATGAGCTTCGCGATTTCGAACATGATGTCCTCTATCATCCAACGAGACCTCTTCAATCGGGGATTATTTCGAGAAAAGAGTTGCGGTACGTCGATATTGCCGCAACAGCAGTGCTACTTTTTATTGCGCTCTCTCTAGGAGCGAGTGCCATCATTATCGCACTTGCCATGCTCGGCTACACGTATCTCGCGGGAAAGGAATTCTTTCTTGGCGAGACATTGCGAAGGCGGTTCTTCGTCTATAACGGGCTGAACCTATTCCAGATGTTGTTACTGCAGATCTTCGTCTATACGATCTTCGCGCCCAGCCTGTCCCTAACCATGCTTCTGCTCGCACATTTCCTCTTCACGACGGCGGGGACTGTAATATTTGAGTTCGTACGGAAGTTAAAGATCCCGGGCGAGGACGGTTCCGGCAAAGATACCTACACTCATTACCTCGGTTTCTATGCGTCCCACAGCATCTATCTTTTTCTTCTCGCGCTAAATACGCTCCTCTTCTTGTGGATTATGCGACTCATTACGCTCGACACGCTGTGGATGCGTGTCGGGGGAGGATGCGCAGCGATCGCATTCCTTGTTGCATCTGTCCATCGCATGAGAAGGTCGAGAGATACCGATCGCCTGATGCAGATCTCGTTTGTCGTTCTGTACGGGATCTTCAATCTCGCGATCTATATAGCGAAACTTTATGGTTGAAGGCGGAAAAGCACTCGCACTACGCAAGTTACGAGAGGCGGGGTTCATGGTCCCGCCGTTCATCGCGTGCGGTACGGAGGATTCTGATAAAACGATTATGATGAAGGTTGAAGAAGCGTTCCCGAAAGCTCAATACTTTGCCGTGCGCTCGTCGGCGGAGGTCGAAGACTCAAAAGAGAGATCTTTTGCGGGACATTTTTACACTGGCATAGGCATCGCTCGAAAAAAAGTTCCCACCGAAGTGGCGAAAGTGAGACAGTCATTCGGCACAATGCACGGTTCTGTTCTTATTCAAGCATTCATACCAAGCGACGCGGCGGGGGTAATGTTCACCGAGGTGGACAAGAATAATGTGGTCATCAACGCGACCGTAGGACTTTGTTTGCCCATCGTGAGCGGCGCGGCCTGTGACGAGTATGTCTGCAGTAAAAAAGGGAGATTACTGAGCAAAAATCTATCTAAAGAAAAGGATGTTACGCTCTTCGTCAATGGCAGCATTGTTCCCAGAAAAAGCAGCGAAGAATCTCTTGACGAGTCGAAGATAAAACTCCTCATACAACTCGCTGCAGAAATACAGAGTTTTTTCGGTTCTCCTCAAGATGTCGAGTGGTGTTTCGAGAATGATAGGCTGTACGTACTTCAATCTCGTCCGATCACGCGAGATTTCACTATAGGAAACGAAGAATATTTTGACAGCGCAAACATCGCGGAAAGTTACTCGGGCGTGGTTCTACCGCTGACCTGCTCGTTTGCAAAGATGGTATACGAGCGAGTGTATAAAGATCTCCTTCGGATGTCTGGCGTCTCGCGAAAGAAGATAGAACATCATTCGTATGTCTTTGAAAATTTACTCGGGTTCTTCTACGGGAGAATGTATTACAACATGAACAACTGGTACCGCATGGCGGAGTTCTTACCGGGGTATCGCAGAAATAAAGAGAATTTCGAACTCATGATAACCAGCAATATCAAGAAAAATGTTGCCACTTCGATCAAGCCCTCCCGTATGCTTTCGATGCTGTACCCGTTTATTGTCGGTGCCAAAGTGGCCTTTTTCGGGATTACGTCTCATCGCTTTACGTCGAACGTGAGAAAGCATCTGCGCTCTCTACGAAATCACGACTTTGATCGTTTGACGTATGAGGAGTGTATTAGCTTGTTTCAGAATCTTAATGAAAATCTCTTACGACGATGGTATGTCACACTGGAGAATGATTTTCTCGTAATGACGTATCTAGGTATTCTCAAAAAGTTACTTGGTGAAAAAGATTTGCAAAAAGCACTGCTATTTCGAAGCAAAGCAACCGAACAAGTTGCCGTTCTCGCGTCTTTGAGTAAACAGATCGGCGCGAACAGGCAGTTATGGCAGTCAGTTGAGTCAGACGACGAGGAAGCATTTAATAACGCACTCGCGCGCGATCCGAAAGCGAAGGACGCATTAGAGGATTATCTGCATTCGTTCGGCGGACGATTTGCGAATGAGTTGAAGCTCGAGTCGGTCGGAGTTGATGAAGATAGGAAAAAACTTTTCGCAGTTCTGCGTGCATATCGTAATTACACACCGAGGTCACGCGGAGATGGAGCTGTTCTTCCTGAGAAGATGATCGCCAGGCTCATCCTCCGTAAGTTTAAAAAATATGCGTCGCGGCGCGAAGAGTTTCGGCTGTTGCGCTCCAACACCTTTGCCATGGCACGTCGGCTCTTCAGACGAATGGGGAAGTTGCTTACAGACAAGGGAGCGATTGAGCATATAGACGATGTATTTTACCTGAGCGTCGATGAAATCCTTACGTCTGTCGCGGAGACGAGCAAAACTCTCTCAAAAATCGTCGAGCGGAGGAAACAAGAGTATTCTCTTTTCAAGAATATTGCACCGCCATCCCATTTTTCGACTTTTCATAACCAATTGCCCAAGATCGAGAGTACAGGATCAAAAGCTTCGATAACGCAAGCTCGTCCAGCGTCGCCCGGCGTTGTAAGGGGAAAAGTGAAAGTGTTTAAGGATTTTTCTATGCCTGACGAAATAGACTTCGATATTCTAGTGACTTCCCACACAGACCCAGGGTGGACATCTCTCATTGCCCTCTCGAGAGGTCTTATTATCGAGCATGGCGGAGTTTTATCCCATGCCTCTATTGTGGCGCGGGAACTTGGTATCCCGGCCGTAATTGGTGCGGAAAACGCAGTTGGAACTCTTCGGGATTATCAGGTGGTAGAAATCGATGGATCCACCGGAACCATTAGAATACTTTGAAGTATGAATATCCAACTGTATAAGTCTGAAAGCTCGATTGATTCTCTAGCACAGCTCTTACGAGAGAAATATAGTAGTAACAAAAATTTCGATTACTTCTTGGGTGATTTTAAGAAGGCGTATGCTTTTTGCGTCGACAACGAAAACGTTTCTTTCTATCCGCTTGCATGGTTTGGGGATGAAGGAATGCGAGCCCATGTAGCGCTCATCGTCGACAAGCGCCTGCCAACCGGAGAGGCCTTCTTCGGCTTCCTGGAATTTCCCGAAGATGCCTCGGTATTCAGCGCAGTGTGGAGTGGGTTAGTGAAAGAGGCGCGGGATAAGGGGGTATCTATTCTCAAAGGCCCGATACATGGAAGTATCTGGCATCAGTACCGCTGCATTAAGGAAACTGACAATTCTGATTTCTTCAAATCCGAACCGCTTTCTGAACTTTACTATTATAATTTTCTCACTTCACACAAACCTTCCTCCGAGATAACCTATTACTCAGCATATCGAGATCCTTTCGACGTTGTTTTGCAAGTGATTAATGAGGATTCGTACAATAAACTTGCGGAACGCGGTTTTTCCATTAAAGAAACGAGACGCGTTGCACCAGGGGAACTTGTTGCCATTGCGAACATCTCCAAAACAGTTTTTCGTGATAGTTGGGGCTACACTGAACTCTCAAAGAAAGAGTTCACGGACCTCTACTCATCGGAAAAATTGACAGCGCACCTCAATGCGCTGTATTTACTCTATAAGGGTGACGAAGTGGTGGGTTTTTGCGGCACTCTCAAGGAAGACGAGCGCACTCTTATTTGCAAGACACTATGTGTATTGCCCCAATACCAAGGGCTAGGGCTTGGGAACGCACTTGCATATAAAGTGCACTTTGACGCAAAAAAGTTGGGATTCGAGCGGGTAATGTATGCACTGATCCGTGACGGTAATAAAATAAAGAACTTTCCTAAAGACGATGCGGTAATCTTTCGGCGTTATGCCGCTTTTGAATTCCGCTTGTAAAAAGTATGGAACTCGCCTTGATCATTCTCGCCTCATCCTCGTTGATAGCAATTGCCGAACTCTTGAAAAGAAGGTTTTCGCTCCCCACAGCGCTCACACGAAGATTTGCGCATATCACCACCGCCATTGTTGCAAGTGTAGCCCCGCTGTTCATCAGCCAAATAGAAATTGTCGTTGTCAGCATTATGTTTGCTATAGCATTGTTGTTTGGCCGACGTTATCGTATTTTCTCCGCTATTCACACTGTCGAGCGCCGAACATTTGGAGATGTTTTTTTACCATTGGGAGTCGCCGGTTCTGCTCTATTTTTCTTGCCCGATGACGTACGAGCCTTCCAATTCGGCATCTTGGTGATGGGTATTTCTGATGCAGTAGCTGGTGTAGTCGGTGAAAAAATCGGCAAGCATTCCGTCCGGATTTTCAATAACACAAAGAGCCTTGAGGGTTCAGCGGTTTTCTTTGTTACTTCGTTGGCAATTACCGTTTTCTTCGTCGTGGCGCCGGCTCATCAAATCCTTTTTATTGTCGCGGTGCTGACGGCCGCCGAACTTTTGCTTGTGTACGGTTTAGACAACCTCATGTTACCAATCTTGGGCGGATATCTGCTGAAGTTCTTTATGTAGATAAAATTCAATATTGCATCCTTTCGACGCGTGATATCCTTAGGCTGAAATAGCATGAAAGAAGGTTTTTTTACTGAGCGAGGCATTTCGTATCGTGTGAGCGAGCTGAGCGAGGAAAGACCGACCCTCGTTTTTATTCACGGTCTTTCGGGTAACAGTTCTGCGTGGAGGCCCTACGAAGATAAACTCGCAGGCCGGTATAATATCCTCAACATTGATCTACGGGGTCATGGGCGTTCGAAACGTTGGCCACGATATGACGACTACACTCTCCCGCTTTTTGGCGAAGACATCGCGCTCCTCCTTTCGCATCTTAGTATCACGAGATACAGCATTGTGGCGCATTGTTTTGGCGGGCTTGTTGCTCTCGAGCTGCTCCGAAAACGCGGCGATGCCGAGAAATTTATTATGCTTGCACCCGAATT
>LCOM01000016.1 GCA_000999395.1 Parcubacteria group bacterium GW2011_GWA2_47_7 | reverse complement strand
TCGCAGATATTTTGCAACTCCCTCTGAAGCGTCTTTGAGCGGTCTTAGGTCAGGCATATGATGTCCTCCCTGTACCGGAGTAGGAACGCAGATCAAAATAATATCTGCACGATGTACTGCACTCATTTTTGTCGTTGCGACAAGGGTACTCTTTGAGAGTGCGCGCGCGACGATGCGATCGTGATTAGGCCCAAGGTCTTTGACGTTGACCCCCTTTACGCGTTCGACATCCTTATCAATACCGATGACGCCATACCCTCTTTCGAGTGCGCGTAACGCAAGCGGAAGCCCAACATATCCAAGCCCCACAACGGCAATGGTTAAAGCGCGATGAGGGAGTTTCGTTTTTTCTACGTGCGATGTCTTCATATGATTATTGTTATTTTATGCAAACACCGAAATTGGAGTTGCGAATGGAATAAATACAAGAAACGATACCAAACATTTTTTACATCAAATTATTACTTTCTATATGCCTAAAAAAATTAACTACTAATACTAGCTGCGACAGGTATTTACCACAAATCGCATTGCTATGATTTCAATTCTTGTTCATTTAACTCTTTGCTCAATGAAATTCGGGTGAAGTATGTAGGAACGTGTTGTTGTTTCGGAAAGACGTAGGAGGCCAAAGGAATTATTAGCACTTTACAGTAGGGAAATTATTGGCCATACTCAAAACAGATTTTTTTGGAGCAAGCAATACGCTAAACAGAGGACTACATCTGGGACAAATCCTCGATGAGAATGTACTCGCGTCTTACGACTTCATTCCAGCAGTATTTGCAAGAGAACTCAGCATAGACGACACACACCTTACCCACATCATCGAAGTAGAAATTCCCATTTCGAAGGATAATGCCGAAAAATAAAAAATACTTTTTCCCAAAAAAAGAATTCTGGCTTGATGCCTAATGAAGGTACAGCAAAGCAAAAAACGTTCCGCAAGGAATGTTTTTTAGACACGCAAACATTATCTCAATGCATCACGGTGGTGTTATGGGATGGTCAAAAATTTCTTGAGGAGGTCTCCTCTCACGACAAAGTCTGATGCGTTAATATTTGCAAGTTGTGCATCATACAAATTTTTACACTCCATTATTGGAACCAAGATTCCTTCAAGCGGTTGCCTGCATGTTCCCTCTTCAAAAATGCCGCTATCTGTCCCCACATACGTGAGACTCGGCGTCAAAATATTTGTAATAATTTTCGAGTAAGGATCACGCCGCGTTACGACCGGCGTCTCCATCCCGAGCAGATTGCGTCCAAAAATGTTCTGGGGTGGCGCAAACCCAAGTAGCTCAACAATGGTCGGATAAAGGTCAAGGTGACTTCCCGGCGTGTGGATTATCTTTTGCATGGACAAACCGGACCCTCCCGCAATAATCATAAGTGGTACTTGGCTGGCACGCAGATTTCCAAATTCATTCGTGCTCGATGCTCCTACATGCTCACTGATGCCGGTGAAACTACCATGATCTCCGTAAATAACAATCAACGCGTCATCGTAGAGACTGTTCGCCTTGAGCGCCGCGATGAAATTCCCCAGCGCCGCATCCGCATAGTGAATACTCTCAAGATAATTTCGCTGCATAGCCGAAAGAGGAAGATCGTCCGGGATTGGTAATGTCTGATTATTCTTCGGAATGATATATGGTGAATGTGAGCTGAGCGTAATCAGTGTCGCCATGAACGGATGGGGAAAGAGTTTCATCTGCGATATCGTCTGCGAGAAAAAATCCTCATCACTTAATGTCTCGAAATCGATCTCCACGGGAATGTAGCTCTCCTTGCTTACAGACGTCTCATAGCCCAGTGCGGGATAAATATTTGCCCTATTCCAAAACGATGACACGTCACCATGTAATGCATAAGTTTGATAACCCTGCTCCACCAGGAACTTCGGGAGTGCACGATAGGTATTGTGAGCAAAATCAATGAACGCCACCGTATTGGTAAGCGGATACAGCGAATTGAGCATCACGAACTCTGCATCTGCCGTATTGCCAGGCCCAACCTGCGAGTAATAATTATCAAAATAAAGCCCCTCTCGGCTGAGCGCGTTCAAATTGGGCGTTATTTCCGTACCATCCACGGTTTGCTCCATGACCGCCTGCTCGAGTGACTCAAATTGGATCACAATAAGGTCACGGCCACGGGCGATGCCGAAATATTTATTGGCGGAGAATGAACCAGTTTTCTGTGACAGCAAGTCTTTTACAAAAGCTGCGTCCTCATCTGTCACACGCGTCTCACGGAGCAAGGAACCGATAACATCACCGATCGAATAATTAACAACACCGACCCGCTGCACCAGTTGGTTTTGTGAAAAGGTAAAACTATTCAAATCATGCAATGTTTGCGCAGGATGGAGTATTTTCTGTAGGCCGTTTTCATCCATAGTAAATAACAGTCCATATCCCATGCTCGCCGAAAGAATAATGCCGACTGTGGCAAAAAATTTTCCGTTTCTGGACAAAGGTCGCCAACCGAATATTGATTTTCCTTCCCGAGAAAAAATCACCGCAACAACGACCATTGCGATGTTAATCAGAAAAACTAGCAATTGAGATGTAGCAAGGGCAAAGATGGTACTCTGTTCCGCTCCAACCTGCCCCACGTATTTCAATGCCGATGCCTGTAAAAAAGCCTCAAAGAATGAAAAGTACAGATACTGTGAAATAAAGATAAGGGATACGCACATCGCAATAATCAAAAGGTAAGCAGGTCGTACGTATCTCCCCAATAACACAGATGGGCCGTAGAGCAAAATGCCGAGGGTGCTACTCTCGAAAATAAAGAGTGCTAAATGGGGATTTGGAGTGAGATTCACCCATGCATTAAAGAGAATGTTCTGGATGACGAACACGATCACGAGTGTCATGGGAAGATAAAATATAGAGGAAGAGAGGGAGGGGTGTTTCATCGCGGTATTTTAGCGCATTTTTTAAATTTATGCCCCATATGTCATTAGTTCAAAATTCAGCAAAAGCTGCCTAGTGCGTAAACAGACCGAAATTTACCACCCCATGAGGTTAGCAAACTTGCGCAAAACACATATTGCTGTAGTTTGTAGGAAGATAATGTTTTAGGAGTTTTTCATGAAAAAAGGGGGATTAGCTGAGCTTGTGCGTTTTGCTATTGCTATTATTTTCTTCATCGTTGCGTATTTTGTCTTTTCAACCCAAGAGGGTGGCAATCACTATGCCATCGCATACTGCATTGTTGGGGTCATAATGCTCTGTTATGGCAGGTGGGGTCTCATACGTTCTACCCTGTGGGCGATACTGTGCTTCGTCGGAAGAAAAGCAGACGCACGTGCGACAAAAGTGCAGATGGAGACAAGGTGTCATGTCCAAATCGGCGAGAGACGTTGCTTGTGTCCGGCCAATTTCACTATCACGACCGCCATACTCGATCCTGAGGCACTCCCCCGTGACAGCGAAAGAGACTATCCAATTTGCGATATACATCATCCATTTCCGGACAAAGATATCAAAGAGCCACGACCAGAAGAAACACTTGAGTGGCTAAAAAAAAGAAATGCAAGAATACGATATATCGGTGGCATAATACGCTACCGCATAAAATAAGAAACCCACCCACCCCCTGGAAAGAGGGTGGTTTTTTTGACTCCACATTCGTCCCAACGCAGCTATTTTTTCTCTTCCTCCCCCTTTCCTGCTATCAACCCCCTGAGCTCAGAAATATTTATTGGCTTGACGAGATGCGCATCGAAGCCGGCCTTTTTTGATTTACTAATATCCTCAGGTAGTCCATATCCCGATGCCGCAATCAGCATCATGTGCGTTGTATCGCCCTCTCGTTTACGCAATGTGCGAGCTACCTCATAGCCGTCCATGTCCGGCAGTCCAATATCCAGCATAACAACGTCCGGTTTGAAAACAAGAGCCTCCTTGATGGCCGATGCACCGTCATGACATGTGCGGACATCAAAATTATGCAAGAAGAGCAATTTGCTCATCGCTGATGCCAAATCTCGATTATCATCCACGACCAAGATCCGCTTTGTTTCCGCCGGAACCGGAGTCTCCTTTATGCTTTGTTTCGGGAGAGATTGCAATACGCGAGATGTCGAGGGGATTCGAACAATAAACTCCGCACCCTTATCAACTCCTTCGCTATGCACTTCAGCAGTTCCTCCGTGCATTTCCACA
Organism: Parcubacteria group bacterium GW2011_GWA2_47_7; assembly: GCA_000999395.1. GTDB lineage: Bacteria > Patescibacteriota > Minisyncoccia > Phycocordibacterales > UBA6899 > MHLP01. Next base: position 6,089 of record LCOM01000016.1, on the reverse strand, counting down.
ATTGTACGAACAAGTGCAAGCCCCAACCCAAGGCCTATCTGCGATTTCCTTACGGCGTCTTCCGTCTGATAAAATTGCTTAAAAATATAAGGAAGAAGGTCAGCGCGAATTCCTATGCCGGTGTCCCTCACGCGAACAAACGACGCTTTATCATCGTGCCCAACAGTGACCCAGACGTGTCCACCCGCCTCTGTATATTTATACGCGTTTGAAAGAAGATTGGTGATTACCTGTCCAAGACGAACGGGGTCACCGTACACAATTGCGGGCGTTTCAGAAACTGAAGCCGAGAATACAATTTTTTTTGTAGCAAGATCGGGTTTTATCATTTCGATAGCGTTACTTGCGACATCGCGCAGATCTACCACTTCTTTCTTCAAGTGCATTTTGCCAGATTCAAAACGAGCAACATCAAGCAGGTCATCAAGGATATGAGTCATGTACTTGATATGGGTCATCGCAGTGCCAGTGATATCAACCACGGATTTCACGTCGATAACATCCGTTTTGTTTTTGTTCTCCATCGTAATGGTCAGTTCTCTTAATAATTCAACAGAGAGAGATAGGGCACCTAAGGGATTTCGGAGTTCGTGCGCGAGTGCCGCAATAAACCCCCTTTTAGCCTCATTTACATTATTCAATTCAGTGACATCGGTCACAACACCAAGGACCGCGGTCTCGTCGCCATAGCGAATGACCTTTGTCCACAGTAATATCGTCATGGGCTCCCCCTGCTTTGTAAGAATGCCATACTCGCGGTTCTGCAATTCTTCTCCCTCTTTGTGCTTCTTGCGATGTGCATCATATTGGCTCCAAAAATTTTTCGGAATTAGGGTGGTCACATCAAAATTAGGCGCAGTCATCTCCTCCAATGTGTATCCCAATATTTTTTCGGTATACGGATTCGCGTAAACAATATGTCCGTTGCCGGTCGGATTGTAAATAAATATCATTTGTGGCACCTGCTCCATCAAGTTACGAAATCTTTCTTCACTCTCGCGCAATGCCAACTCCCCCTTCAAAACTGCGGTCAAGTCCGTAAAAACAGCGATGCGTCCGCGATATGTGTCATCCTTATCAAATAGGGGTGTGCCGGAGATGAGCGTTTGCACAATAACCCCATCTTTGCGTTGCCATCCTGCTTGATAGGAGGATCTCTGCTTTCTTAGATGCAATGCAATATGTTGCTCCACTATCTTAAAGTTTTCTACATCAAATAGGCTACTTATGTTTTTACCAATAATTTCTTTTTCTGTGTACCCAAGCATCTGAAGTGCCCTCGGATTCATATATGAAATCCTGTTATTTTCATCAAGAACTCCCACCCCCTCGGACATAGACTGTACCAAAGTACGATACTTTAACTCACTCTCCCTGAGCGCCGATGCAATTGATGTCTCTGCGCTAATATCAGTGATAACACCTAGGGTTGCCCTCCTGTCTCCATAATCTATCTGTCTTAGACTCATGAGTACCTCCATCTCTTTGCCACCCCTTGCCACAATGGAATACTCCAAATTTGGGATTGCGCATCCTTCCTTGAATAGCAAAAAATGTTCCATGACTCTCTCGGCGTCTTTGGATACAATCAATGTGAGAAAATCAAAATCTGACGAAGTAAGTTGGCTTACTGTATAGCCGGTTATTTCAGCACATAGCTCATTGACATATACGATATGCTCATCACAGCGAATAAAGATCATGAGTGGTAGTTGATTTCCAAAATTACGGAAATTCAATTCATTCACCTGAACGTTACTCACTAGAGACTCCAATCTTGCCATTGCGTTACGAAACCGCGTTCCGACGTATGCGACCAGCATGATTGTTCCGAGCATGATCACCACGCGGATAACTACGGCGAGAACATCACCAGGAGCATTTGAAATAGGAGCAAAGATGTATTCAATGAAAAAGAGACCCACAAATGATGCAATCACTCCGGGAGTCAGCGGGACCAAAATGAACAGAAGCAAGATTGCGGGATAGAGGGTAATATAAATTGCATTTGCAGAAAAACTCGACTCGAGTAGCCAATTCAAAAGAAGCGCTGCAGCAATAATGCTGAACGAGATGAAATACTGTTTAAAAACCTCAGACATTTTACTCATATATAATTGGATTGCCGACAGAAAACTCACATCACATCGAGGGCAGACGAGATGTATTATTTTAACAGACACTGATTATATGATTTGTCAATGAAGGGTTCATGAAGCGCTCCTCGACAGTAACGCGAAGGCCTCTCTTGAAACAAATGCCCCAAGGAGCATCGCGTATCGCCATCACAGAATGGACCACGTCCCGTTAACCTGTTCGCCAAGTTACTTGGTGACTCAAGCCCTTATTGTGTATGTCTATTTCCCCGAAATGGTTTTCGAAATATTGAGATACAAATATGAAAGAAGGAAAAGAAAAAGAAGAATCGAGGGAATGGCTTCAAGAAATTCTCTATTTTGAGCATGAAGAACCAATGCGCCGACCATAATGATCGTCAGCCCCAGAGCGGCAAGTCGAGGCAATATACGATGAATGATCGCACCGAAGAGAATCCCGAGCGCCCCGGCAACCTGCGCCACTCCAATGAAATACACAAGTGCTCTGGGTACAGATGTGTCAATAAGTGCCGTACTTCCCATGAGTTTGGTCGTCCCAAAAATGAAGAAGGCTACAGCGAGGATGAGTGTTAGTCCTCTATATATTATCTCTCTTTTTAATGTCACAACTGAAGTATAGCAAATTGTTCTGTTCCACGCTGATACCCAATCTGAAAATATGGTGGATGTTGCTTCCATCGATAAGGATGTACCGCGAAATACATACCAAGCATTTCCAGCAAAACATCGACACAAATTTTTTGGCGGTCGCCAGCTAGAAAATTTAACCTACCATCCATTGGATATTGTTGATCGGTGAGAGCATTACAACCGCGTGCACCATACAATTGTATTATCGTATTGTGAATTAATAGTGCGGTATGTTTTTTTCACGCGCAATACGCTCTATTTCACAATCAACTTTTGCACGTAAATCGATAATTTCTTGTGTTGTTTCAATCGCATTCGCTGAGTCAAGCAACAAGAGCGCCTCCTCGAGGCTTTCCTGAAGGAGTGGGCGACCATCGAAAATAACGAGTTTCTTTACCTGAGACAAAAGCTCATAGGTCCCCAATCGTGGATCACCCTTTTTTACAATCTCAGTGAGAGACCTTCGGGTTCCCTCAATATCTGCATTGCGTGTTGCATTACGCACAAGCTCTTCTACTGTTTTTAATGCCCTGTCGTTCGAAGCACCTTCGTTGAGTGTCATAATGATTGCCATTAGTGATTAACGAGATAATTTCATCTTACATGCCAACTGCGTTATGTAAACTCGTAAAATAATAATGCCATAATTCAATCCTTGATGCTACATAACGACAAAATTCTTAAGTAACGCACTGAAAGATTTCGGATACTTTCTCTGTTGCTGCCTGCTTCTTTCTCAAGCCAACGATTATCGAACCACTGGGTTGGAGGGTGTCAACAATTCATTTTCCAAAAGAAATGTTCAATGGAAGCGAATTCTCAGTGTAGGTGGGGACACACAATCATTTTGTTAAAAAAAAGCACTCTCACGTCGGAGAGTGCTTCCATTTAGGTCTCTCTGCGATTGTCAAAATAAGGTCGCGCACCGCATGTCGCGACAGGTTAGGCTCTTAAGAGAAAATTTTAGGTAAAAATAATTTGTGTATCCGCACTCGCTCGTGCGTAAAATTCCCCAATAGTGAGCACCCCATCGACGTCATCACGCAAGTCTTCTTTTTTTAAACCGAACATATCCATCGCCATCTTACAGCCCCACACCTTTCCCCCGCCCGCCCTTATCATATCGATGAATTCTATATTCGTAGGAATATCTAATTTTTCTATCGTTCGTTTCATCATCCACGTCGCCAAGAGAGAAACTCCGGGAATAATGCCGATGATATTAGGAAAAGGAAATGTGGTTCCCGGTAATCGCATCGCCGGATTCCCCACCGGCGTCATGCAAACCTTGTGCATTGTCTTCTTCGTGATCGCATCGAGCCCAAAAAAAGTAAAAAATAATTCCGCTTCAATGCCTTCCATGAGTGCACCGTTCGCCATCACCAACGATGGATATACATCAACAAGCGAACCTTTTGAGCAAACGATGAGGACTTTTTTTATAGGTTTTTCAGTGTTTTTTTCCATATGTTTATTAATTAAACGCAACTTGTGGGCCTATGCAGTCCGGCTATTTTTGCCGCATATTTGAGCGGACCACCAGGAAAGAGTTCATAGAGCGTCTTGATGTCCACAATTCCAGACTTTCCAAGCTTACGAATGGACATTTCTATTCCCTGTCCATGCTGCTCTCGTAAATAATCCACCACCTTCCAGTGTGCATCAGTAAGGTTGATGCCAAGCTCTTTTGCCAAATCGCCGGCGACAGCCTTGTCCCAATCCTCGGGATGCATCACATACCCCCCCTCGTTAACTTCTACTTCTTTTCCACCTAAGTTTGCCATACATGTATCACTATAATAATTATTTCTTTTTTCCCAACATACTCATCTTATTTGAAATACCCGGTATGGGCCATCCTCGCAAAATGATGTGCCAGTACATCCACCGGAAAATCAGTTTTCCCACATGATTGAGTCTGCCTTCTCTTAATAACCGAAGAGGGCCTATTACCGGAAAAGGAAAATTTCCTTCAAGGGGCTCAATTTCGTAATTGAAATCAATCACCAAACCCTTCTGTCCACCCGTCTCAATAAAACAGTTCGCATGCCCATCAAAGTTTGCCACAAGTTCTTGTCCTTGTAAGTACCGAATAATATTATCCACCAAGGTATCCGCCTGAAAATGCGCAACCGATCCCGCCTTCGAAGCGGGCACATCCGTTGCATCTCCCATCACAAAAATATTCTTATGCGCTTTGGATTGAAGCGTGTGATGATCCGTTGGAACAAAATTCAATTCATCACCGAGGTTACTTCTCCCGATGACGTCATCACCCTTGGTCACAGGAACAGTAATAAGCAGGTCATATCCCACTTCTTTTCCATCATAAGAAATGAGTTTTTTTGCCTTGGAATCGATGCGCTCCACGTTAAAATCGGGGATGATTTCAATATTCTTTTCCGTCAATAAGTGCCCTAGGGATTTTGAGGCTTTGGGTTTCGTAAAAGCCCCATCAAGTGGCGTTACATATTTGATCGTTATCTGTTCGCGAACTCCTCTCTTTTTGAAATAGTCGTCCGCCAAAAAACTGAACTCAAGCGGAGCAACGGGGCATTTGATTGGCATCTCGGAAATATGCACGACAAATATTCCTTGATTAAAATTCTTGAGTATCTCACGAAGGGCTTTTGCTGCCTCGAATTCATAAAACGTCATAATCGATTTCCCCCACTCGCCATCATCCATTCCGGGTGTTTCTTTGGGATTAACCCGAGAGCCGGTAGCGATGACTAAGAGATCATATTCGATAGCATCGCCATGCATCAGTTCTACACGCTGATGTTCTGCGTCAATTCTAGAAATGCCATCATGAAGATACTCAACTCCCTGGGGAAGAAAATCCCGTTCATCGCGCACCAAATCTTTTTCATCATATCTCCCAAACGGATACATCAAAAATCCCGGTTGGTAATAATGCTTGTCGCATTGATCAACGATAGTAACCTTCCAATCGTACTTCTTTGCAGGTGTAACTAATTTATTAGCGACAATCGTTCCTGCCGTCCCCGCCCCCAAAATCAATATATGTTTTTGTTTCACTATATTTATTTCTTTAGTATTCCTTTTTATTAGTATACTTAAAATTATCATTGAGGTACAGAAAGGACAATAGATAGACTGCTGAAAAGAAATCTCAAAATAAGGATAGCCTTCTCACTTCATAAGGCAATACTCGAACTAGTAACCGGGTGAAGGCATCTCATTTTTTTGAAGATTCCATCATCAGAGGGGGCAATCAAGATGAAATGAAAAAATATGTGGGTGTATATTCCTAGTTGAGACAATAAATTGTAAATTCAACCACTGTGCGCTGAAGCGCACAGACTGCTTTGTAGACTA
>LCOM01000015.1:34962-42542 GCA_000999395.1 Parcubacteria group bacterium GW2011_GWA2_47_7 | reverse complement strand
CTGTGGCGCCATCCCTGAAACAGTATAAACGGTCTTATGTATTTTTTCTTTTGCTTCCCTTATCTTCGGAATTATCTCATGATAATCTTGGCGGAGGTTTTCAGTAGCGGTAATACGTTTTGCGTTCGTACTCAGACGATCAAGTGTCGCGATGATGTTTTTCGCTTCACGGGAAGCTTGTTCATTGAGCATCTTCCACTCCTCGTCGGCATTTCGTTCAGGTGATGGTGCAACATAGACGATTCCAAGATCTTCTAGCTTCCCAAGCGTTGAATCAAATACCTCCTGCGAGAAGCCGTCACTTCCCACTCTTTCATTATTTGGCATACGCACACTATATAATCAAACCACATGGTGTTGCAAGAAATAATCCTGTGGCCATCTGAGCTTCCATCAACCACACGTCCAAATTACTCTTGCCATTACAAGGGCATCATCCATTACTATTACAGGCAATAACCAAAAACTAACATGGAAATCGTATGTTTTACTATGTGCGGGATGCCGGAATCGAACCGGCGACAAGAGTTTGGAAAACTCCTATTTTGCCACTAAACTAATCCCGCGATTGCACTATCCTAGCAGATTGAGCGCCAGTAGACAATCGGTACAATTTTGAGTCTGTGAAAAGGGCTATATAATAGTATCATGAAAAACATCTTTAAATCATATGATGTTCGGGGTATTTACCCATCGGAATTTGGAGAGGACGCAGCCGAGGCGATCGGACATGCGACGGTTCTCAAACTCGGCGCAAAATTACTAGCGGTTGGGCGCGACAATCGCATTTCATCACCTTCACTTTTTGATGCATTCACTCGCGGAGTGACTGAACAAGGTTGCGAGGTTATTGATATCGGACTCGTCTCGACCCCGATGCTTTACTTTGCTTCAGCAACACTTCCTGTCGACGGTGCGGTAATGATCACCGCCTCACACAATCCAGGACAGTATAACGGACTCAAAATTTGCGGAAAAAACGCGATACCGTTCGGATTGAACAGTGGACTCGATGACATCCGAGACATTGCACTTGCGGGAAATTTTAAGACTGCATTTAAAAAAGGAAACATCACTCAACAAGATATTTCGAGCACCTATCAGAAATTTATCTCTTCATTTATTCATCTCGGTGAACAAAAATTTTCTATTGCTATCGATACCGCACACGCGATGGGCGTACTTGAGATTCCGATCTTCGATGAGGCAAGTGGTATTTCCATCACGGGGCGTCTCTACGATACACTCGCGGTTCCGGGTACATGCCCCCACGAAGCAAACCCACTGAATACGGAAACACTCAATGAACTCTCGGCGTTAGTCACAGAAAAAAAAGTTGATATGGGAATTGCATTTGATGGCGATGCGGATCGCATCGGGTTTGTTGACGAACTTGGAAGGCCTGTGCCGATGGATCTTGTGACCGCCATCATCGCGCCGGAAGTACTTCGAATTCACCCGGGCTCAACGATACTCTACGACCTGAGGTCATCACGCACCGTAAAAGAAGAGATTGAACATGCGGGAGGAGTTGCTGCTGAGGGCATGGTCGGACATTTCTTCTCATGAATATTATGGCATCATCCGGAAAAAAACTTTCCGAACTCGTTGCCCATGTACAACGATATGCGCATTCAGGTGAAATAAATTTTAAAGTAAATGATTCCGTTGATCTTTTCGAGAAGGCAAAGCAAAAATATTCGGACGGGCAACTCGATATACTCGACGGTATCAAAGTAAGCTACCCGAATTGGTGGTTCTCGCTTCGTGCGTCAAACACTGAGCCACTCGTCCGTCTTAATCTTGAAGCCGATACACCCGATTTAATGGAAGAAATGAAATACGAACTCATCGCCCTGATTACCGCCTCAAAGTAACGAAGACCACGTACCACTGATTTCTCAAATACATGTCCTTATTGTTGAAAATGACATTCAGTAAATGTGCGCGCTAAAACTTTAGACAGGTAGTGTTTCGTGTACATAAAAAATTGAACTCGTCACGTTGATGACTGCCTCACTCCGAGATTCTCATCGGAGCTTTTCATTCCAAGAATAGTGAGGCACGTTGAATGATAATGCTTCTTCGCAGGGCAATATTTTCTGCCGTACTCGATAAGGAGATAGCTCAGATTAAACCATTCTTTTTTGGGGTAAAGCATCATGAGGTCTCTTTCAATCTTGTCGGGGTCTGTTTCACGGGAAAGCTCCAAGACTCGCGACAAACGTTTCACATGCGTATCAACGGCAATCCCCGCAACTACTCCATGGGCGTTTCCAAGAACCACATTTGCTGTTTTCCGTGCGACTCCGGGAATAGTGAGTATTTCTTCCATTGTTTTAGGAATCTTTCCGTGAAACGTATGTTTCACCATCTTCGCGGCAGCAAGAATGTTTTTTGTTTTATTTCGATAAAACCCAGATTGAAAAATCAGCTGCTCAAACTCACGCGGGTCGGCCGTAACATAATCCTCAAGTTTCGGATAACGAGCAAATAGCGCTGGGGTGATTTCATTTACCTTTTTGTCAGTACACTGCGCCGAAAGTTCCACCGCAACCAAAAGCTCCCAATGACTGCGAAAGTTGAGAAACATCCGTGCAGTAGGAAATAATTTCTTTAGACCACGTAGAACAACACGCGCATGCTGTTTCTGAGCAGCCGAGGGCGGATTCGCAGCAAAATGTTTCACGGAACTACTTAGCTGGCGCATCATCATATGACACGGAAGTATCTGACGCTTCTATGGGGTGAATGGAGGCAAGGAGCTCGCGAACATCAACGCGGACCTCCGCCAATCGCCCATCGTCAGTTTGTCCGTAAAACTCCAGCATGTTCGACTCCCCGCCACTTCGTGCCGGCGCAATAAATGCCCGAAGTGTGCGTGAATGATTTCCAAACTTCATGTTTGGAGGAACGTTTGGGGCGGCGGAAACAGCAGAAATGGAAAGGATGCCGTCAGGAGTGATACCCGCTTTCACTGCATGACTATCGGAGGCGAGCACTGTTTCATGTGAAACACCTGCATCGCCAAATAGCATATGATTTTGGTAAAGCGCAAAAACAAACAATACTAGCGTAATATAAGTAAAACTGTGCCTCTGAATGATCATTGTTCCAGTGTATCGGAATGTAGCAAAAACTCAAATCGCCGACTATACCTTTGTGATGACTTCAACGATACCTGTGGCACAATCAAATTGGACGTTACGCCCAACAGTACCACCCGTCACTTCTGCGTCAATTGGAATTCCATAAAATCCGAGACGGCTTTTTGCGCTATTTGTATTTTGTTGTCCGATTCCAACGTCACCGTCAATGAGGGTAAACATGTGTGCACCTCCGACAAGTTTCGCAACAAAATGCTTACGGACGCCACCGAGCGACTCCATTCGACTGACAAGTGCATCTACGGCACTGTCGGCATATTTCACAAATCCCTTCCCGGAATTACTCCAAATAACACCCTTTGCACCGTTCGCAGTCGGAAGCATCGCGTGAGCGAGTCCACCGATGCGAAGTATCGGGTCATAAATAATAATTGCAATGCATGATCCAACTCCATTTGTCTTGATAATCTCGGACGTATTTCCTACACATATTTCCGCGATCCGAACCTCCAAGTCGGAGCTCATGAGGCCTTACTGCTATGCATAATAGTATTCGTAATATCAAGAATTTTTCGTACGGCACTAGGTCCCATAAAGAGGTACATTTGCCCGACGGCACCTTCAGTCCCATCGCACACCACCCCGTCTGGGGAAGGCGCAACACAGACCGAAACCTCTAGCGACAAAAACTCTTCATGGAGCTGAATCATGGATGCCGAAACGGATCCAAGCATTGCTCCACCCATATCAACAACGACATTGGGAACAGAATGCATCATTTCGATATGAAGGAATTTTGATAATCCTTGAAGCATTCCCCCAGTGATAACATTCCCGAGCTCTTGAAAAAGAGAGCGATCAAAATCATCAAGAGCACGCAAGTCACCAATCTTTTTTCCAGAGAGAACACCAAGGAGATGTAATGCTGCCTTTCGTGGAAAAAATAACAAGACATATCCATCGATGAGTCCGTACACCCGGAGTAAAACAGAGACGGTAACCTCATTACTAAATCCAGATTCAATGGTCGCATTCGATGCATTTTTTATGCTGACGTGAGGGATACTTACCGTCACCCTTTTCCCCATCATGATGGAAAGGGTATCGCCGGCATGCGACACGCCGATGTTTATAAGTTCGCGCAACTGGTCATTGTCATTCTGATTCAATTCAAATAGTGTTGGCATAAAAATTACGATGATGTGTGCCTCAGTATATCGCTTAATGCGTGCGCAAGTAAACCGTGGCCGTCTAATAATAAGATAGTACGCCCATCAGGCAATAATGCCGAACCGGAAAAACACTTGTCGCTACGCAGTACCGGTGGAAGTGATTTTACCAAAAGATCCTGCTCTCCTGTGCATTCATCCACCTCAACAGCGAAGGAGCTCTCACCTGCGCGCATGATCACGGCACTACGCATACGCTCCAGTGACGACTCCACGGGGCTCGCCCCAAATGTCAATTTGAGTATTCCAACGAGGTGGATGAGGGGTAAAAATTCCCCATCTACAAAAAGTGTTTCTTGGTGTGCAGCATCGCGCACGTCCCCTTCCTTAAATTGCAAAGTTTTGATGATGCCCTCAAGTGGTATCGCAAACGTATACCAACGCACCTGAACAACGAGGACGCGAACGGTCGCAAGGGATATCGGGAGGTCAAGAACAAAACGTGTCCCAACACCGGTCTCGGGAACTGGAGAAAAGACATCAACATGGCCACCGACTTCTTCGGTAAACCATCGCACGGCGGAGAGACCGACACCTCTGCCGGAAATATCTGTGACCACTTCAGTTGTGGACATGTTTGAGTGAAACAACAATTCCGCGACCTGCTCTGCACGCATTGACGCAAGCTGCTCCTTGGTTGCGACTCCATGTGAAAGTGCAACATCTTTCACGCGCTCATAATCGATTCCACCGCCATTGTCCTCAACGGTAATACGCGCACGAGCACCCACGCGTACCGCAGACAACCGAATAATCCCCTGCGAAACTATTCCGTGATCAACAGCGTTGCGAAGGAGATGTGCAAGTGCACCACCCAAACCATCGATAACGGTTCTATCGAGCGCAATGTCACCGCCCTCGATGATAAACTCTATCTGTTTATTTTCTCGCACAGAAAGATCGCGGACCATACGCGGTAATTGATTAAAAATGAGTTCAAGCGGCACAAGCCGTATCGAAAGCAACACCCCCTGATTTTCAGAAAGAAGTCGGGCGAAGTCAACAAAGGTGGTTTGTAATTCTTTTATAAAAAATAATTGATGCTTCAGGCTTGAATCTTCTATTGACTGCACGAGCTCAACTGCCGGCCCCATCAAAGAACTTACCTTGAGTCTAATCATAAGCATTTCCTCAAAGAGGCCCATCAGTACGTCGAGCTTGTCGATGCTTACTTTTATCGTGTCGGGGGCTACAATGTGTGCGGGACGAACATCATGATTCACCTCAGTTGCAACCTGTGCACCAGCATAATGGCTACCCTCAATGAGCACGTTTTTTATCTCCTTAATCACAAGAGCCTGCGGGAGCTCTGTATCATGTTCTCGTATAGATATAAGTGATGCTTTCAAATCATCCATTGCTGATAAAAGTAAGGAGATTATTTTTGAATCAATAGTGAATGCTCCACGCTCGGCCGAATGAAAAATATCTTCCATCGCATGAGAGAGCTCTGCAATAGCAACATAGCCCATCGTTGCCGCAGCCCCCTTCAGCGTATGGGCGCTTCGCATTAATTCTTCGTACAGCTCTATTTGTTGTGGGTCTTTCTCTAACGCAAGAAGCGAACTCGACAGAATGGCAAGCTGGTCATCGGCTTCAGAACAAAATAGGTCTTTATATTTTTTAGTATCAACGGCCATATATGCCTAATTATATCATGCAAAACGTACGAGCGAGACGTATGAATACGCCCATTTCGCTCACCACACGATAACTTGTGCGCTTCACTAATAATGGTAGCAACAAAGAGGCCCAAATCAGCTTTATGCAGCACCCCGTTGAACACAAAAAACACAGAGGTGTTTTAGTGTGCGGGGCTATATCAATGGCACAAAATGGCGAATGTTATTTATCAAAATACGCTTTCGCTTTTTCGAGTACCTGGTCTCTATCAAATGGCTTCACAATGTAATCGAGTGCTCCAAGCGACTTCGCTTGTTCAATCATTTCTTTTTGACCAACAGCGGAAACAACAATAACTCTTGTTCCGGTTCCGATTCCACGAAGCACATCCATGCCATTAACGTCGGGCATAATGATATCGAGAAATACAAAATCTGGTTTTTCGGAATTTATTTTTTGAATAGCTTCATTTCCGTTTCCTGCCTCAATAAAGTTTGTATACCCATCACTTTCAAAAATATCACGAAGAACTTTGCGCATGAACGCAGAATCATCAACGAGAAGAATCTTTTTATCTTTTGACATAAAGAAATTGTATCACAATCATGATTCCTGTGAAGTAAATATCTGTTGGAGGTCCTCCTGATTAAGTAATTGCTTCAAATTAAGCAGCACCACCGGACGCTTAATCTCTTTTACTGCTTCATTCTTCACGTGAGTACTAGTTGTCGCAACGATAAGAAACGAGCGCTTTATCTGCTTTTGTAGAGGGGTTTCCACGTGCATGAACACTCCCTCTATATACTTGGGGGGGGTATGAGCAGTGATAAGCGGCCCCGCCAACAAAATTTCGTGTGCTGGTATGTGTACGATATTTTTCGGCTTATCGATCAGAATGGCAAAAAAATCCTTTTGTATTTGAACAACAAAGAGGAAACTAGGACTCAGCGGTTTCACTTTAGGGGTACCCATTCTTGTTGCAATATCTATTGCTAGGATGACCTTACCGCGCGAGTGAAAAATTCCCAAAATAGCACTTGGGGAATTTGGTATCGGAGTAATGGGAGGAATTTTCATTACTCGATCAACAAACTCAACGTCAACAGCATATAACTCATCACCGACCTCAAAGAGGAAAAGATTTCTCACCTCTTCAGTCTGTTTTTTTGTTTCAATGCCAGTATTATCCATAACTTCTATTTTAGCCTGAGTTTGTGTCCATGGCGAGGCACCAGCAGTGCGCGACTTCGAATCCCGTTGAAACTGACGCAGGTCAGTTTCTCGCCCCGACAGAATATAAAAGACTCGCACTATTGCGAGTCTTTTATATTCTGTCGGGGCGCCGGGATTCGAACCCGGAGTCACCTGGTCCCAAACCAGGCATGTTAGCCGTTACACCACGCCCCGTTATTTAATTGTATCTTAACTCAAGCTTCACGGTGACTCATGTCACCTGGTCTCTAGACCGATATCCAGACACGTCACACGCACACCACGCCCCGTTATTTAATTGTATCTTAGCTCAAGCTTCACGGTGACTCATGTCACCTGGTCTCTAGACCGATATCCAGACACGTCACACGCACACCACGCCCCGTTATTTAATTATTACTTTCTCACA
>LCOM01000015.1:0-34912 GCA_000999395.1 Parcubacteria group bacterium GW2011_GWA2_47_7 | reverse complement strand
CAAAATCATTTTTTGCTTTCATAATGTCCAATTGCGTCTTCCGATAGCGTGCACTTTGGTTCGCATAAGTTTTCATGAGCTTCGTATCGTTGGGGTTTACCCGCAATTCGGCATACGTCTGCATTGCCTTAGCATAATCTTCTTTCATTTGCGCCTCGAGCACTGCAATCCTTTCTCTGTCGCGAATGATCTTCGCCTCGATAGAAATACGCTCATTACTCATTCTTCCACCCATGGGATATCCTTCATTCATACCAGGTGGTGGTGGCATTTGCCCCCCGTACACTGGTGGAGTTGTCACAACACCTCCGTAACCAGGCATTTCTGTTCCTGGGATATTGACTGGTCCACGCCCGTCAACGTTGATTCCCTGCTGTGATAACGCTTGCTGCACAACCCCAAAAAGAATATTAACTCCCGTAGCACGTGCAGCATTTACTACTCGCGATCTTTCATATTGCTCTTGCTCCTGCATTGGGGTCATTCGATTTCGCCCACCAGCAAAGGCGGGCTCTGCAGCAACGCCAGCAACAACTGCCGTAATAAACGTAGCAAGTAATCGTTGAATTTTGCGATTCTCAGGTTTTTGCCAGTAAGACAATTCATCGGTTGATTCCTTGTGGTCCACACTCTCAAGCTCGCCAAGTGCCGTACTAGTCGATATGGTGCTCACGCGTGCGGCATGTGACTCAGGTGAATTAGACTCGGATGCAATAACTGCAATCTCCGTCGCGCCGCCAACAAAGTCTTTGAGTTCCTCCCTTCTCTCTTCCGAAAGTTCATTAACACCCGCGATTAACTCATCCAGCATCCCCGGTGACATTGTTTTCCCAATGAACTCACGAAGAGATTCATCGTACGACACATTTTCCATTTGATTTGAATATCCATTCTGTGGATATGCCACAGCACTGAAGTCGGGTGACTCAATTATAGAAGCACTTGCTTGAAATTCCGCAGCATATATTGCAAGAGAAGATTGATCTACTCCCTCCAAATCCTCGATTCGAGGCAATACAGCAAAATCATTTCTTTCCGCTGCCAGCATCGACGGAGCGGGCTCAATAGCATCGGTCGATTTCTGCCGCTCAAAATCATTCACCCCACCTATTATCACATCATCAAATTTTTCTGACATAATCGTTTATCCTATTGCTAATGACTCTTCTATCTCCCGACGTTCTTGCTTAATAATTTCGTGAATACTCTTTAAATTGCCACCTGCTTCGAGTTTCTTTTTCAAACTCTTTACGACGGCATCAACACCAAACGGATCTTCATCACAGACCTGTACAAACATTTCAAGCATCGAATCTGCAATAAACAGTACGCGACCCTCAAGGAGCGTCTTGTCCGCAGTGG
This sequence comes from Parcubacteria group bacterium GW2011_GWA2_47_7, assembly GCA_000999395.1. GTDB lineage: Bacteria > Patescibacteriota > Minisyncoccia > Phycocordibacterales > UBA6899 > MHLP01. Next base: position 33,550 of record LCOM01000015.1, on the reverse strand, counting down.
AAAGGTGCGAACCATGAATGATCTCTTTAGCTCTCAGGGTCAATTCGGTACGCTTCGAATCAGTCATAATATTTTTATATCACAGATTATGAAATAATGCAAGTGCTTCATGTAAAACTCACTTTTTACTATTATAGTGTATATTTATCCGGAAGGACAATCAGTTCCCTGCCTGCAGAAATTTCATAGATGTGAGAGGTGACATCTCACTACAACAAGACGTAACGCAAAACTGAATCACCGACGACTAAAACATATTTCTAATCTGTTCAATCTTTACCATCAGTGCATACTCCACAAATAACGTGCAGAGAAGAATACTTTACTTGTGGAATGAACACCAACCGCTAATACACAACCAAATTCACCCACATCATATCAAAATTTGTTTAATTACTGACGACAAAGACTCAATTTGATTTCCGTTTCACGTGTAACACGGATAATCGTGTAACATTTTACGTATTACGAGTATTTTCAACAGGGCAGTATTTGCCATATTGAAAAATGGTAATTGCTCAAAGCTTTAAACGCGGTTTGAGTCACCCAGAACAAAAGCGTTTCACGAGAAACACTTTTCTATATAAAAATTACGAAGACTCAAGGTCAGCAAATAATTGTTTCATGTGAAACGCTATATCCACGCAAAATTCTCGAGCAATGTGATTTTTGCCTGTTTTGCCTTAGAATCAAGCAAAATCATGACACCGAGTATCTCCCAGTCTTGTTTTACATTTCGCTCCTCAAGATAGATCTCAATGGCTCTTCCCATTCGCTGTATCTTGTGCGAGTGAAGATTGTCTTCCGGACGGTAGTCATCCAGTGTTTCACGAGAAACGTTTTCACGTGAAACGGTTTTTACCTCAACAAAGTACAACTTACGGCCCTTCTCACAAATAATGTCTATTTCTCCCACTTTTTTCAAATAATTACGCTGAATAATGCTAAATCCGCGTTTCATAAGAAACTTTTCAGCCAAATCTTCGCCAATTTTACCTGTCTTTTGTTTTTTTGTGGGAGTTTTCACGTGAAACAGTATATCACAGCAGAATATGCAGTGTTTCTCGTGAAACGCGCTATTTTGTCTGTGATACATGTACTGTTGGCGAATATGTTACGTTGTAACGTGTTTTTAGGACATTTCACGGTCGCGTAGCCCTATCTTATTCATAAAGGACATACTAACCGTCTATAGGACTGTCCTTTATACACAGTCTCCACAGGGTTATCCACAGTTATGCACATATTGTACAACTGGGGTGTGGATAATGGATGTTGGATCATAATCTCATATTTTAGCAATGTACACTCTGTTGACATTGAATTAATTCGCAATATCCGATAGGATGGTGATACTCAAATTTGCGGGCATGGTTTAGTGGTAGAATACGACCTTGCCAAGGTTGAGACGGGAGTTCGATTCTCCCTGCCCGCACAGAATAGTAGCCTCAGTCACTTCTTACTGGTCCCATTTTACCCTGAATTATCGGGCCTACTGTATTACCCCAGGAAACACAGAGGCACTAATTCCGACAACTTAAATTTCTCATTAATATATAAATTTTTGGACGATCCGAACCAAATTTCCTTGCAATAATTTGAATTCGAGTATTGTTTTTTGTGGATTGACTAGCTGCAAATTGAAGGATAAATATGTTTTAAACATTGCTGGTACTCTTTTTAGGATGTCTTCTTTTTTGTTTTAATGTCATCGACCTGGTTAATATGGCATATTCTCACTTCCATGGAAGGCGGATGGGTGTGGTTCGATATTGGGAGTTACCTTGCGACTGATACATTTTCTGCCACATTAATAACAGCTAGGAAATATATCTCTTGGTGTTTTTTGTAACTTATGCAGGCTATGTGCATTCTAAATAGGACGAGACCCCACCCTTGTGGTTTCAATAAAGTCAGAATGACTATTTTTTTGAAACATCGCCATGGCTCGCAAAAGCGAAAAATCTCCTGCAGGGGAGATTTTTTCAAACGCTTTTGTGCTCCCGGCAAGATTCTCGGCTACCGCCGCGGGTGGATTTCGATCTCGCAGACTCAATAACGAAATCCCTTTCGAATCATTTCGGAAGCAAAACTGTTGGCTTCCTACGCGAGCATAAAAGCGAAAAATCTCCTGTAGGGGAGATTTTCTTAAACGCTTTTGTGCTCCCGGCAGGATTCGAACCTGCAATAACTGCTTCGAAGGCAGTCGTGATATCCATTTCACTACGAGAGCGTAATTTCACTTACACGACAAACTCTACAATACTACTCGCGAAAAATCAAAAAATTGGTAAGATAGCACTATGTCAAGACACTTCACCATTCCGTCGGAAATATCTCATGTAACCGGTACGCTGGAGCGCGCAGGCTTTGAGGCATACCTTGTTGGGGGATGCGTGCGTGACCTCTATCGCGGTGTCGCACCAAAAGATTGGGACATCACCACGAATGCCACTCCAGATGAAATTATTGCACTTTTTCCAAAAACTTTTTACGAAAATGAGTACGGCACCGTCGGTGTTGTAAACGAGGATATCACGGAAGATGATACCAACCGGGGAAGTATGCGTGTTGTTGAGGTGACTCCATACCGCAAAGAAACGACGTATACAAATTTTCGCCACCCAGATGAAGTGATATTCTCCGGGAAACTTGAAGACGATCTTTTGCGACGCGACTTCACTATGAATGCGATTGGATATAGCGTTTCAAAAAAAGAAATTATCGATCCGTATGATGGCGAGCGTGATATTGAGCGACATCTCATCAAGACAGTGGGGAAGCCATCCGACCGATTCCACGAGGACGCACTCCGCGTCATGCGTGCGGTACGTTTTGGTGCGGAGCTTGGATTTGCTATTGAGATGGAAACAATGAGTGCCGTTGTAGAATTTGCACATCGCCTCGATCACATTGCCGCGGAGCGCATCCGTGATGAATTTGAGAAGATTATCATGTCTGATCGACCAATGGAGGGCATTATCCTTCTTCATCGCACCGGAGTGTTGAAATATATTATTCCCGAACTTGAAGCGGGTTTGGGTTGTGAGCAAAATGGTGACCACATCTATGAAGTGTGGGAGCACAATCTTCGCGCACTTGAACACGCGAAGGAACGGGGTTGGCCACTTCATGTACGCGTGGCAGCGCTCCTCCATGATGTAGCAAAACCACACACGCGCAAATGGTCGGATGAGAAAAAAGACTGGACATTCTACGGACACGACGTTGTTGGTGGTCGCATGGCGAAGAAAATTCTTGAACGATTGCGTTTCCCTAAAAAATTCGTCGAAGACGTTACACTACTCGTGCGCTACCACTTGTTTTTTTCGGACATCGAAAAGATTACGCTTTCTGCAGTTCGTCGCATTGTGGCAAATGTTGGACCGGAGCGCGTATGGGATCTCATGGATGTTCGTGCATGCGATCGTATCGGTATGGGGCGCCCAAAGGAGACGCCATATCGACTGCGCAAATATCACTCGATGATCGAAGAAGCGATGCGCGCACCGGTGTCGGTCGGCATGCTGAAGATTGACGGCGCAAAGATTATGAAAATACTCGACATTAAGCCGGGGCGAGAGATTGGGTGGATTCTCCATGCACTCTTTAATGAAGTCCTCGATATTCCCGAACGAAACACTTCCGAATATCTTGAGGGTCGCGCTAAGGACTTGATAAAGCTAGACTCAAAAGAACTTGAAAAACTCGGTGAAGCAGGAAAGGAAAAGAAGGAAGAAAAAGAAGAAGCAGAAGTAGGTGAGATACGGAAAAGATACGGAGTGAAATAGGGATTGACAAAACACTAAAAATGTGTATCATAAGACTAGGTTCTTTGTGAAAAAAGGCCACAATTCTCAACACATTTTTGCTTATAGGAGGTTCTTGTGAATAAGAACACCGCATTTCTTTTAAATGAAGGATACCAGCTCGGTCGACTGCAAGACAAAAAGCATGCAGATGATGACCTTCCTGTTGAATCTATTGTCGTATCAGACGGCAAGGGTGCAAGTCAGGTGTATGTCGCAACGTCTACGAGGGTGATGCTCATCGGGAGAGAAATCCCCGGAGGGCCTCTCGGAGAGGACTGCGGTATCATTTGCGGCGAAGATATCCGCTCGGACTCGAGGTCCGAGAACACGCTGGGTGGCGGGCGGGTAGAAGCGTTCATGGGTGAATTCCGAGCAGAAGGCGACACTGAAGCAGAGGAGTCTGTCCTAGACTGCCTTTTCCGCGAAGTTGAAGCGGAGCTCGGACTAAAGCTTGTTCCTGACAGCGTGATGCTGGTCGGCGTGCGAATGATTTCTGAAAAAAATTCGCGCGAGTTGAAACGTATCAACAGCAAGATCTGTGTTGATGCTTACTTCGCCGGCATCGTCGACGAACGTCTCAGCGCATTTCGCGCCAAGGACGGAGAAGTCGGGAATCGGCGTGTGTTGTCTCCGGAGGAATTGCTTGGCAAACCGAAGTGGGGAGAACGAAACATGCTTCCACAAACGCAACGTCTAGCACTCGCGACAGGAATCATCACGACTTCCGACCTCTTCGAAAACTCACTACCGGAATACATCACCAAGATGCTTCGACGTTCGCTCCCTCTCGCGAGAAGCGTCTATCGAAGCTCTCCATGGATTGAGAATTTCATGCCATTGATCCAGCAATAGGAGTTCTGTTTCATCCGCGCCACACTGGCGCGGATTTTTTCTTAACTGACGGCGTCTTCGTAATTTAAGTTTTCATTTCGAGCCAAATCGGGCAATGGTCGGAGCCGTACACATCCTGAGAGATGCCAGCAGATTTTACTTTCGATACGAGGTCGGGAGCAATAAAAAAGTAGTCGATGCGCCAGCCGACGTTCCGCTCCCTCGCCGCTGTCTTCATATCCCAGTAGCTATATGATTCCTCCTTTCGTGGATAAAAGTGACGAAACGTATCGACATACCCGTGATAGATGAGCTCATCTATCCACGCGCGTTCTTCCGGTAAAAATCCTGTATTTTTTTCATTTGCTTTCGGACGTGCAAGATCAATCTCTTCATGCGCAGTGTTTACGTCTCCACAAAAAATAATTTTCTTTCCTTTTTTCCTTAGCTTTTCGATATACACAAGAAACGCATCATAGAATTCTAGTTTATACTTCAGACGCTCGGGACCGCCGCCGCCGTTGGGAAAATAGACATTCAAAAAGACAAGGTCACCGTAATGTCCGATAATAATTCGTCCCTCATCATCAAGATGTTTCACACCTATGCCGTATTCCACTTTATCCGGCTTTATTTTTGAATAGAGTGCAACCCCACTATACCCCTTGCGTCCTTTTGAGTGTGAGAAATATGCAAAATATCCTTTTGGACTTCGCACTTCATCAGGCAGCTGAACCGCCTCCGCCTTTGTTTCCTGAAGCCCGAGAATATCGGGGCTTACCTCATAGAGCCAATCCAAGAAACCCTTTTTATGTGCGGCGCGTAATCCATTTACATTCCATGAATATAATTTCATGTATTGATTATAACTCATTTTGTTTCACGAGAAACACGTTTCACGGAACGTTTTAGCTATCTTTTTCTTTTATCGTGAAACAATTTGTGCACCTCACGAAGCTTACTATCAGTCACGTGCGTATAGATTTGTGTCGTCGCAATGTTCGCATGTCCGAGAAGCGCCTGCACGGAGCGTAGGTCAGCACCATTTTCAAGTAGGTCAGTAGCAAAACTATGACGAATAACGTGAGGAGTAACCTTTTTGGAAATTCCGCACTTCACGGCATAATGTTTCACGAGGCGTTCCACAGAGCGAGGAGTGAGGCGGAGTGACCCCTTCTTCTTGGCTTGAGATTTTTCTCCCCCACGCCCGACTTGAACAAAGAGTGCATCATCGACATCTGTCCTTTTCAGGAGATAGGCCTTAAGCGCGTCTTTTGCCGTATCGGACAAGAAGACTACTCGGACTTTTTCACCCTTTCCGCGCACAGAGAACTCATCCCTCGAAAGGTCGAGGTCGCGAGAAAGTCCACACAGCTCTGACACACGGAGGCCTGTCGAGAAGAAGAGTTCTAGAATTGCCGTATCGCGAAGTGCTGAAAGCGTTTCACGGCCGGGAGCCGCGAGAATTCGATCGAGGTCCTGACTCGAGATAAGGTCTAATTCTCTTTCGGACACCTTCGCTAGTTCAATCTTCTCAGGGGACATGACCCCTTCGACGCCTTGGCGCATCATATACTTGAGAAACGCCCGCAAGGCAATCAAATAGTAGTTTTGGGTACGTTTTTTTAGCGTTGTTGCGAGCACACCGCGACGAGCCTCCGTGGCAAGTTGGCGATTCAGCCAAAGTCGATACTCGCGTACCACCTCATAATTGATGTCCTCAGGATTCTCGAGTTTCGCATATTCAAGAAAACGTGAAATATAGCGATCGTAATTTTCTACTGTATGGACACTACGCCCCTTTTCTATTTCCGTGTATTCAAGAAACCGTCTTTTCCATTCCAATAAATTCATATGTCTATTGTATCAAGGGATTCCGCTTTTGACTCAGACTCTATATAGACAATATGACAATGTGAGGTTGTGCATAACGTTAGTTCTTGAACAAAGTTCGCACGGGTGATACGATTACACTATCTTAATCTATGCTAGCATCGAATGAACAACCACAAGTGAGTCCAATCCCTGAAGACGTAACTGAGACGTTTGAGCTGCCATACGACGATTCACTCGCGGAAGCAGCAGCAGCCAGTGTTGGCCAATATGGTAGATGGGAAGAAGAAAATTTTGGCGATGATGTAGGAGTCCGCGATGTCGTTGTTGAAACCCCTGACGACTTACCTGAGGCTGCTCGCGTTAAATACAACCAGATTCACAGCTCGGATATTCACGTTATATAAGCCATCATGCCCATCCCAAGCTACACTGAAAAACCGAGCCTCGGATCGCAGGTCATCTATATTAGAGATGGGAATATTTTTACCGACAATGATGCCAATGGTGAGATACCTCTCAGTATTGCGGACATCAACGCTCGAACAAGGGAAGTTCTTCCGGAGGCAGACTATATAGAATATTTTCCCGCGACGACTGAGCCGGATCCAGAACTTCAGCGCTATCTCGATGAAAAAAAATAGTAGCTCGTTCATTCAAAGCGAAAGCCCGCTCACATTGCCGCAGACAGCTTATTTACCCCATAGATAAAGGGGCTTGCGGATTTTTTCCTTTTGTGCTACGATGTCCGTCATGCTAACAGCAAAGAAAAAGCAGGTCGTCATGGTGAAGACTCAGCGTCACGATACGGACACCGGTTCTCCGGAAGTTCAGGTCGCGATTTTGAGCCAGAAGATCAACGAGCTTGCAGCGCACTTGAAGGACAACAAGAAAGACCATCATTCGCGTCGCGGCTTACTCAAGATGGTTTCTGATCGCCGTGCCCACCTCAAATATTTAAAGAAGAAGAGCGAGGCGAAATATAATTCACTCGTCAAGAAACTCGGGATCAAATAAGCACCGTCTCGCATGACAGTGCTTGTTTGTTTCCAGTCATTTTTTATACTGTTCGCATTTTTATAAAAGGTTTATTTTATTTTAAATAATTAACGATTTGCAAATTTTGAACGAAGTTCGAGGCGCCGAATCGAGCATCTCCGAAAGAATTTACTTTTCGTAAGTTCTCCGGCTGAGAGCGCAACGGCAACAAAGAAATTCGTCAAAATCTGCATATCGTCACACTTATGTCAGTAACAAAACACATAGATCAGCGCGTTGGCGTTTTTATCGACACGCAAAATCTTTATCACAGCGCAAAGAATCTTTATGATGATGCACGCGTCAATTTTAGCAACATCTTGACCGATGCCGTCGCAGGGCGAAAACTTATTCGTGCCATGGCCTATGTCATTTCCACTAAGGAGGGAGTCGAGCAAGGTTTCTTCGACGCACTCGCAAAGATTGGTATCGAAACTCGCTCAAAGGAACTTCAGGAATTCTGGGGTGGTGCAAAAAAGGGGGACTGGGATGTCGGACTCGCGGTCGACGCTATCACCCTTGCTCCAAAACTCGACTCCATTATTATCGCTTCAGGTGATGGAGACTTTGTGCCACTCGTCAAATACCTGCAAATCAATATGGGTATTCAGGTCGAGGTTATTGCCTTCGGCAAGTCCGCCTCATCAAGCCTCCGTGAAGCTGCTGACGATTTCTTTGATCTCTCCGATGATCCGGGAGCCTACCTTATGGGATTCAAGGATAAACGTCGTGGCCCATCACACAGCAATAATCGCAACAGCAAGGATGGCGGAAGCAGTCCACGCCCGAGGCGCGCGGTCTCATTATAGAAAAATCTAAGAGACACTGACCCCGAGTAATCGGGGCTTTTGTTTTTCTCAGATTTTGATAGAGTATCTCTATTATCAGTTGTGGCGTCTGGATCATCTTGTTGAACCCTCTCACTCATGGAGTTCAATACGAGAATCTGGATACCACTCAATGCAAAAAGGCTAGAGATTTTGTGTGAAATTCAAGGCGACAAGACGAGTGTGCTCAAGCGGACTTACTCTTCATAAGTTCTCTGCACCACTCGTCGCAGTCAACGATGAAATTCGCCAAAATGTCAAGCCGTAAATTCTATGAAAAAAGAAACATATGAGATTGAGATCGGAGGGAAGATGCTCACCGCAGAATTTAACGACCTCGCAGACCAAGCACATGGCTCGGTGATGCTCCGTTACGGAAACACCGTCATCCTCGCGACGACAGTGATGTCAAACAAGAAGCGAGAAGGGGGAGACTTTTTTCCACTCACGGTTGATTACGAGGAGCGTTTCTATGCCGCAGGGCAGATCCTCGGCAGTCGCTTCATGCGCCGTGAAGGCCGACCATCAGATGCAGCGGTACTCTCGGGTCGCATTATCGACCGCACCATCCGACCGCTTTTTGACGGACGTATCCGCTACGATGTGCAGGTCGTCATCACCGTACTCGCAATCGATAAAGATGAGCCCGATATTCTCGCAGTAAACGGTGCATCACTCGCGCTTGCGGTCTCATGATTGAAATGGGCGGAAAAGAAATTGCTGAGGATGTCATCATGGAAGGACTCGCTTATGCAAGCAAGGAGATCGAGAAACTACAAACATTTCAGAAGGAGATCGTAGCGAAACGCGGAAAAGCAAAGCGTGTTATCGTACTTGAGGATGTTGGTGAGGATATCAAAGCACTCTTCAAAGAAAAAATTAGTGCAAAATTTGAGAGCACCATCTGGGGTGCGGCAGGGCGCGCCAGTGAATATGCACTCATGGAAGAGTGGCTTGGCTACGTCAAAGAAGTAGAGGGTATGAGCGACAAGCTCGCAGAGGCATATTTTGATGACATGGTGAATGACCTTCTGCACGACAAGGCCATCAACGACAGCAAGCGCCCTGATGGTCGTGGGTTTGATGATGTACGACCCCTCTTCGCACAGGCGGGAGGTGTCTCACCTGTGCTTCACGGTACAGGAATCTTCTATCGTGGAGGAACACACGTGCTCTCGGCGCTCACCTTGGGTGGCCCTCAAGACTCACAGATACTCGAGGGTATGGAGGTACAAGGAAAGAAGCGCTACATGCATCATTACAACTTTCCCCCATTCTCTTCCGGAGAGACTGGACGCATGGGTGGAATGAATCGCCGCGCAATCGGCCACGGTGCACTCGCGGAAAAAGCGCTCATACCCGTTCTTCCCGAAAAAGATATTTTTCCTTATACGATTCGTATTGTATCCGAATCAATGGCCTCGAACGGCTCAACCTCAATGGCATCAGTCTGCGGCTCGACACTCGCGCTCATGGATGCCGGTGTCCCCATCACGGAGCCTGTCGCAGGTATCGCATCGGGACTCATGATGGAAACGGAATCAAAATACAAAGTGCTTACGGATATTCAAGGACCAGAGGATCATCATGGCGACATGGACTTCAAGGTGGCAGGAACAAAGAATGGTGTGACCGCGATTCAAATGGACGTGAAGGTCGGCGGAATACCTCTTCCTATTTTGAAAGAAGCATTTGCAAAAGCAAAGGCGGCACGACTCACTATTCTTGAAACAATGAAGCTTGCGATTGCGGCACCGCGCACAGATATTTCAGCGTACGCACCGAAGATTGTCGTCATCAAGATTAAGCCCGACCAGATTGGCATGGTCATCGGCTCAGGAGGGAAGACGGTCAATGAAATCCGCGAGCAGACAGGGGCTGAAATTGATATCGAAGATGATGGTACCGTCTTCTGCACCGGCAAGAATGGTTCCGCAGAAAAAGCACGCGATATCATCGCCGAGATGACACATGAATATGTCGCAGGAGAAATATTCAAGGGTGTGGTGACGCGCCTCATGGACTTCGGCGCTTTTGTGAAAATCGGATTTAGCGCAGAAGGTCTTGTTCACGTTTCCGAGATGGCGTCCTTCCGTATCGACCGTGTCAGCGATTACATGAAAGAGGGGATGGAGGTTCCCGTTGTCGTGAAAGAAGTCGACGATAAGGGACGCATAAATCTCTCCATCAAACGCGCCGATGTGAATTTCATTAAACCAAATGAGCATGACGCAAAAGTCATCAATGAACACCGCGACGGCGACAACGGCACCGCACCAAAGCGCTTCGTCCCCACTCCAAAACCCGGAGTGTAGGTAAGGTGCATTGAGACTGAAATAAAAAACACCGCATGTGCGGTGTTTTTTATTAAATCATCTTCTTCGGTATGGCGATTGTGGTCATTATTGAATCCATAACCATCACGAAAAACATGCACTAAATAGTAGAAATTTTATTGTCACGCATCGGAGATGATGAATTCAAAAAAAGTAAGTTTATAAAATAGTTTCCCCACACAAGGTAAGGGCGGTATACTATAGAGAGTATGAAGGAAATCAAATACGATAAACCTATCTTTGAAGAAAAAAAAACAGCCCAAAAACCAGTACGGAGTCGCGGTTCAGAAAAAGTACCTCCACTTCGCACCTTCCGCAATGATGTTGATGAACTAGTAAAAAATCAGCAACTCACCCAAACCAAAATCGTCATGGCGGAAGAAGAGCGTCGAGAGAAGCGCGGTGAGGTGCGCACTCACGAGCACGGGGAATCACACTTAGGAAAGATCATTATTATTCTTCTTGTTGTACTCGCCTTTTGTATTGGGGTTGGTCTGTATGTGCTTATCGGCACAAAATCAAAAGATACAAACACCGAAGCAGTAGGGGCAATAATCGAAAAACCTGACCGTCAGGCCTCAGAAGAGATTTTGATTACTAATTCTCCGCGCGAGCAGGTGATGGCAGATATTTCTATCGCAATAAATAAAACATCTTTAGTGGTAGGTAAAACGCGTGAACTAACATTCACCACCAAGGATGTCGAAGGCTTGACTCGAGATGCTACAACGCAGGAAGTTTTCGCTGCCATTGCGCTTTCCTCCGTACCAAACACACTCCTTCATTCACTTAGTGAATCACTACTCTTCGGTGTCTATTCGGGTCAAAATTCTCTGACCGGATATCTACTCATCAGGTCGCGCTCATATCCCGATACCTTTGCCAGCATGCTCAACTGGGAAAAAACAATGCCCCGCGACATCATTCCAATGCTCCATCCGGAGTATCGACGAACCATGCTTGCGAATCTTATTGGTAGAGAATTCATCGATGAGCGCATTGGTAATACTGATACTCGCATTCTCCGTGACGTAAACGGTACCACCCTCATCGTCTATAAGGTTGTCAACAAGGAAACTCTGGTCGTAGCCGGAAATGAGGAAGCATTCAGTGGGCTCGTGAGTACTCTACAAACGGAAATCACAAAATAAATATTTTTGGTTGCCTTGATGCTTATTTCGCGTATGATAATTCATATGGAAATACAAACAACACACCTGAAACAAAAGCTAGAAATTGAGAGAGCACTCCTTTTGCGACAACTACAAAAAGTTGGGCGCATAAATCCAGACAATACGGCTGACTGGGAACCTGTGGCTGCGGACCTCAACGTCGATACTGCTGAAGAGGAAGAGCGCGCGGCAATAACGATATTGAAGCCCAGAGGCTCGAAGTAAACCCTGCGGCGACAACATGTAAGGTGCACATGGAATAACGTAATTCACTATGGCCTTTGCGAAACTCTATTCCATACAACCAACACTCTCCGGGGGGCACCGCATCACCATCGAGGCTGATCTCACAAAGGGCCTGCATGCATTTACGATTGTCGGCCTTCCCGATAAGGCGGTTGAGGAATCGCGTGACCGCGTGAGTGCAGCCATAAAAAATAGCGGATACAAATCCCCAAAACAGCGTAATCAAAAGATCACTGTCGCTCTCGCCCCCGCGTCACTAAAAAAAGAGGGACCCTCTTTTGACCTGCCTATTGCACTTTGCTATCTTCTTGCGACCGAAGACATTAAGTTCAGCGCAGAAAACAAACTCTTCACAGGAGAGCTGGCACTGAATGGCGACGTGCGTGCCGTTCGCGGAGCACTCGCTATTGCCAGTGCGGCAAAACAACTTGGTGTGACAGAAATTTTCGTCCCCAAAGACAATGCCCGTGAAGCGGCACTCGTCTCGGGGGTCACTGTCTATCCTGTCTCCTCGCTCAAGGAAGTCATCGAACATCTCACGCCGGAAATAAAAGGTGAGAAAAAGCGAACACGCATCACCCCTCAAGAAAAAACACCTCTTGAGGAATCGGGTAACAAGGTGACACATCGTTCATGGAGTGACATCCGTGGGCAAGAAAGTGCGAAGCGCGGACTTATGATCGCCGCGGCTGGTGGACACAATATCGCGATGTGGGGACCGCCGGGCACGGGGAAGACGATGCTCGCAAAAGCATTCACGGAACTCCTCCCCATGCTCTCGGAGAAGGATGCACTTGAGGTGACCGCAATTCACTCTGTGGCGGGTGCCCTCACGGGAGAGATTGTCACCACCCCTCCGATGCGCTCACCACATCACACTTCTTCATATGTTTCCATCATCGGCGGTGGCGCAATACCGAAGCCCGGTGAAGTAACGCTCGCCCATCGTGGCGTATTATTCCTGGATGAATTCCCTGAATTTGATAAACGTGTCATCGAATCCCTACGCCAACCACTCGAGGAAGGCTTTGTGCATGTCTCGCGAGCAAAAGGCTCCGAGCGATTTCCCGCAGAATTTATATTGATTGCCGCGATGAACCCGTGCCCATGCGGATATTGGGGAGACACCAAGAAGCCGTGCGTGTGTGTTCCGGGTGCAATTGCCCGCTATCAGCGAAAGATCTCCGGGCCCATCATCGACCGCATTGACCTGTGGATAGAAGTCCCTCGACTGGCACACGACACACTCGCCCCAGGAAAACGAAAGCAAGATACAAAAGAGATAGAGCAACTGCAGGCTGACATCGCTCGTGCGCGTCATCATCAAGCAAAACGATTTGCCGACACCAATATTACGCAAAATGCAAAGATGAGCGTCCATGCACTCGACAAGTACATTAAGCTCGATGACTCTGTTGTGACACTTTTAAACGAAAGCGCCAAGCGCCTTGATCTCTCCCCACGTGCATACCATCGCATCATCAAGCTCGCCCGCACCATCGCCGACATCGACGAATCTCGATTTATCAAGGAGGCACACATTCTCGAAGCACTCCAGTATCGTCCAAAAAGACTTTTTGCATAGAGCAGGGCGGTAGAATTTGTTTTTCCTTTAAAATCAAAAAACATTTACGGAATAGCAAAAAAATATTTGTCGCCCGTCTACCCCATGAGAATGCTTTCCGTAGACCCACATTTTTTGTAGCATATTGCAGAACTTCATTTTCAGTCATTTTTTTCTGTCAATGTGTAATTTTGAGATGGTACACCTTAGGCTTTATTTAATCGACCCATGATACAATGCAAACGAAAGTTACTTACTAATACCAAATATGGGAAATAACCAAATAGAGAAGATAGGACACGCTACACAGGCCGATACTAATTCCGATCTGCGAGAGAGCGAGATTCGACTTAGGCAATTATTCCTGAGTTCCAAAGATGCGTTGATGACACTCGAGCCTCCGACATGGCAATTTACATCTGGAAATCCCTCGGCACTATCAATGTTCGGGGCAAATAATGAGCTTGATTTCACCTCTGCCGAGCCATGGAGATTATCACCAGAAAAACAGCCGGACGGACGCTTGTCTAGTGATAAAGCCAAGGAAGCCATAGAAATTGCGATGCGTGATGGCTCAAATTTCTTTGAATGGACACACCGAAGGTTGACTGGGGAAGATTTTTTCGCCACGGTTCTTTTGACAAAAGTGCAAATAAAAGAATATGCCTTTTTACAGGCAACAGTCAGGGATATTTCTCAGCAGAAGAAAATTGAAAATCAACTGAGAGAGAACGAAGAAAAATATCGACTCCTCACTGAAATGTCCCCTGATTGTATAAAGCTTCTAGATTTGGAAGGAAATATTTTATACATCAATAAGGCGGGGGTGACGGAACACTCTCTCGGAAACGAGAAAGATAAGAAGGATTTTAAACTCACCGACTCGATCATTGAAAATGATAAATCAAAATTTATCGACGCTTTCGAACAAGCAAAAAAAGGGATTATTTCTGTTCTCGAAATACAGCATACAAAAGAGGGGTCAAATAGGGAAACTTGCTTGGAAACATTTCAACCTATTACCGGCAGTGATGGAATCATCAGTAGTATTTTTGTTGTCGGTAAAGACTTAACGTCGATAAAGCATTCCAGCGACGAATTGCAAAACAAAGTGAATGAGCTGGAGAAAATGAATACATTTATGATGGGACGAGAACTTCGCATTATTGAATTAAAAAATGAAATAAAGAAATTAAGTGAGACAAACATTCAAAAACAAGTTTCGTAAGAAGCAGCTGTTTCTAAGACATTTAAAAAACGTTGGGAATACTATCTGTTCAGGGGTGTTAATTTCGCGCATTTTAATAGGATTTGTCCTGGCATAGGGGGGTTCAAAAAAATATGATACGCTGAATACAGTTATGCGCGATGCGCCAATGACGCACTTGGCGAGAAGGTTGGTTTTCGGACTAATTCTTTTCGTCTCATTATTTATGTAAAAAAGCCGGCATGAATACAAATATAGGAGTCTTTGAGGATAGGGATGTAGTACGTGAGCAGCAATTCGGAGCAATTTGGAGAGATCTCATCCCCAAAGTCTTTGCGGACGTCCCTAAATATTACGACAAGGGCAATGCTATTGCCTCACTCGGACTCATGTCGCTCTGGAGTGACCGATTTGTAAAGAACATCAAACTCCCTGAAGGGGCCATTGTGCTTGATGTGTGCACGGGTACACATGAAGTTGCTCGTCGCCTTCTCAAATATAACCCGAATGCCACCGTTCTCGCGATTGATCGTAGTGCGGAAATGATTGAGGAGGGTCAGCGCGTTATCGCGAAGACTGGCCTTACTATCGACGCAACAGTCGGGGATGTGCACACATTGCCGTACGATGATGCGAGCTTTGATGCCGTTACTCTTCAATTCTCAACGCGACATCTGCGCGTCGTGGAAGTCTTTCGTGAGATTTATCGCGTACTCAAACCTGGTGGGGTATTCTACCACAGCGATATGCTACGACCGAGTTCCATCATTATTGAAAAACCGTACATGTGGTATCTTCCTCTTTTTCTTAATTTAACTGCCACACTGATGAGAAGCACGGAAGAGAGCCGTCAGTGTGTGACGTACTTCAGCGAATCGATCAAAGGATACCTCACCCCAGCGGAAATGACAGAGCTACTTCGCGCAATAGGATTTGAGAATATCGAGGAGTACTCATTTATGACAGGAGTATTCTCGCGCCACAGTGCACAAAAACCGATGACCGCAAAATAGACCTCCCGCATACATATAGGCTTCACCACCTAGAATACGCTGAGTAGCTATACATTGATAACGGTTATTTCCGCCGCTCTTTTCTCTACGTCTTCGATATCTCGCAATGAATGCGCCTGATGTGGGCGAAGCAATGCGAAATGCCGAACACTACCAATGTCTTCCGCAATCGCCCAGGCTCCCGTTCCGGTAATCCACACCTCCGGCTTATACTTCCGAATATCAAAGGGGAGGGAATACTCGCGCAGAGTTTTTACACCATTGGTGTCATAATATTCATTAAAGTAGGACATCGCGAGCTCACGTAAGGTGCGATAGACCGGATCACGATACCGCGTATAGGCATGATTACCTTTCGATATCGCACCCCAGCATCCGTCCCGCTTAAAAAGTGTCACAACATGGTCAAAATCCCCCTTCCCGGCGACAAGGTCCATAAGTAGCGGTCGCTCACCATGGATCCAGAACGCCAGAGCCGCAACCATCGCACCCTCGATACAGTGCGCCCGATGCGTCGCGAGCACCTCACGGACCGACATACATGAGTCTCCGTCCGGTTCAAAATTGTGCGGTATAGCGGATACAAAAGTCTGAATTTTTTCTGGGGAATTGAGTTTTGAAAAAATTGCGAGCTCCTCTCGAGTTAATCCTATTTTTTCATTATTAAAAGTTATTTTTTTCACTCCTACTAGTGTAACAAAAAAGGTAGGATTGCGTATAATCAAAAATAACCAGCACGACGGAAAACAGTGCTGGTTTTTATTTTCTATAAATCAGCGCAAATATCAGAAAGGATTTTTTGCACCACGAACCTCGAAATGCAGATGTGGGCCGGTTGAACGACCAGTATTCCCCATCTTTCCGATTGTCTGACCCTGTGCGACAATCTCACCTGTCGAGACCGCTACAGACTGAAGATGCCCATAAAGGGTCTGCGTGCCATTGCCATGCTGAATAACCACATAGCTTCCGTAACCACCGTTATAGCCTCCTTGCCGTGAAATAATAATAGTCCCTTTCGCGGCCGCCATAACTGGTGCACCCAAACCAAGAGTGGAAACAAGGTCAACGCCATTATACCCATGCAAGCCTTGAGTTTTGCGATAATTGGAGAACGGAACCTGGTAGTAACCTGGAATTGCCGGACCGCTGACGGAACTGAGTTTTGCAGAAGTCGATTTCGTCGCGACGACAACCGGTGCGGCAACTTCGCCATCCGGAATAATGACCTCATCTCCTACCACAAGCGCGCCATCTTCGATGCCATTATATGAACGAATTTCATCAATATCCCCACTATATTTCTTAGCTATCGATGCAAGGGTGTCTCCCTTTTTGACGATATGTTTCACTCCAGAAACGGGAAGTATCACGAGTGTTTGTCCGATTTGAATCTTTGTGCCACGCTGAAGGCTATTGGCCCACAGAATAGTGTTTACTGATACTCCGAACATCTCTCCGATAGAAGAGAGTGAGTCCCCCTCATGGACGACATAAATACTAATTTGACCATGATTACTGTCTAGACCATCAACGTCTGAAAGTCCGCCACTTGGACCAACCTCGGGAAGAATCGCACTCTCTCCGACCGTATTAATATCGGAAAAATGGGTTTCAAAGGAAAAATCTGGTCCGCCAACGGCAGCAAGTAACACTACATTTTGGGAATTAATCGTCTTTTCCTGAGTAATTACCTTACTGTAGATATCACCAAAAAAAGAAAAAAAGCCGGCATAGGCGACGGCTCCGGGGACAATCAGTACTGCAAGCATAAAAAAGGGTAGCTTTTTCCAAGAAAGCTTTTGTTTTGGTTTGCCTATAACCAAGTTTCGTAAATCACGAAGACTCGGTATTTGTATTTTTTTAGATGCGATAAGCCTATTTCATGTATACGCGTCTTCGTGTTTCTGTGCCTCCAGGACATCGTTCATCTATGCTTCTGTTTGACAACCGTATAAAAAGATTATATCCAACCCGATCAAGATTGGTCAATCATTTTTCATACAAAACTCATAGATTTGCAAAATCGCAGCACTCAATATATGGCTATATATATAACTATTCTAAATTATTGCGATTCATGAGGCTGTTTGCGGGCTACGTTAAGCCATATTCTTGATATTCCCACCCTCCCTAACATATAGTGAAAAACGGCTTAAAATATGACTATTTTCAGTTTAGGAAAATCTTGCCAATAGGTGCTAATATGATGGCTAATGTATTCCGCAGAAACACACAAAGATCTACTTTTAAATTTAAACCCCGCACAAAAGGCGGCTGTTTTGGCGACCGACGGACCACTCCTCATTGTCGCGGGAGCAGGGGCGGGTAAAACCAAAACCCTGACACATCGCATCGGGCACATCATAGAGGGAGGAGTTCCCGGAGGTGCCATTCTCGCCATCACGTTCACCAACAAGGCAGCCAAAGAAATGCGCGAGCGCGTTTTTTCACTTCTTGGTGTGGGGGGAGATGGAAGCCACATTGGGTACCGGAGAGATCTTCCGTTCATCGGCACCTTTCACGGCCTCGGTATTTCTATTCTGCGCGAGAAAGGGACGGCCATTGGAATTCCCCGTAGCGCAAGCATTCTCGCACAGGACGAATCGCTAAAACTCATCAAGCTATCCATGCTCAAGGCGGGGATAGACCCAAAACAATTTGAGCCACGCAAGATCCAAGGACTTATTTCTAGACACAAAGGAAATCTCGGGACACCAGAAACTATCGAGAGCACGACGAATAATCGCTATCTCGCACAGACACTCAAAAGAGTTTTTGTACTCTATGAAGATGCGCTACGCAATGCTAATGTGCTGGACTTTGATGACCTTCTCGAAAAAACAGTGAAACTGCTGGAATCGCATGAGGATATTCTTCGCTATTACCAAACACAGTGGCAATACATCCATGTCGATGAATACCAAGATACCAATCAAGTGCAGTACCAACTCGTGAAACTCCTGTCTGGTGAGAAAAAAAATATCTGCGTCGTGGGAGATAGTGATCAAAATATTTACAGCTGGCGCGGAGCATCCATCGCGAACATACTCAACTTTGAAGAGGACTACCCCGGTGCCCGTGTTATTCTGCTCGAACAAAACTACCGCTCAACCCAAAATATTCTTTCTGCGGCAAATGGCGTCATCGCCAAAAACACGATGCGCAAAATAAAAAATCTATTTACTGAAAATGTAAAAGGGGAGCAACTCTCACTCTTCGCTGGATATGATGAGACGGACGAGGCTCGATTTGTCGCAATGCGTATCGCCGCACTTTGTTCCGGAGGTGCACATCCGTCTGATATTGCAGTGCTTTATCGCACGAACTTTCAGTCTCGCGTACTCGAAGAGGCACTGCTCTTTGCGGGTATTCCGTACCAAGTACTCGGAGTACGATTCTATGAGCGAAAGGAGGTCAAAGATGTGCTTGCCTACTTGAAGGCATCGCAAAATCCCAATTCTCCGTTTGACCTTGAGCGCATCATCAATATCCCCGCACGTGGTGTTGGAAAAGTGACTCTCGCAAAAATTCTTGCTGGCAACACCGAAAAACTACCTGCCGCCATGCGCGAAAAGATTGCAAAATTTTATGCTCTTCTCGATCGGATAAAACTTGCGGGGACGACAATGAAACCATCACAACTCATTGCCTACATTATCAAAGAAACGGGAATCGAATCGATGCTCGCAGACGGAGATGAGGAGGACACGGAACGCCTCGCAAACGTTCGAGAGCTCGTCTCAGTCGCCACGCGCTATGATGTTTTTGATGGGGAAGAGGGTATCGAGCAATTTCTTGCCGATGTCGCACTTGAGTCTGATCAAGACACGATGAAGGGTGAGACTGACGCAGTACGCCTCATGACAATTCATGCTTCAAAAGGACTAGAATTCCCCAACGTCTTTATCACTGGCATGGAGCAGGACCTGTTTCCCTCACGTCGCTCTCAAGACGAGAGCAAGGACCAGTCTGAGCGTGAAGAAGAGCGTCGGCTTTTTTATGTCGCCCTCACACGTGCGGCGAATAAAGTATTTCTTACCTACGCATCATTTCGTACCATCTTCGGGAGCAGGACGGTAAATATTCCATCAGAATTTCTCAATGACATTGACGCAGGACTCTTGATGAATGAATCACGCGAGGGCGACGTATTCGTGAACGAAAACGGAGTGAAGGATGGGAAGCGTGTAAGCCTCTTGGGTTGGGATGATGACAATGACGACGTCGTTTACATCTAACAATAATACGACCTCCAACTCGTTGTCGAACGACCGGGAGTTTGAGATGTCATAGAATTTTTTTGTATTCTATGGCAAAGTGTATACATGAGTCCGGTGCATGCAAAAAAATCATTGGGGCAAAATTTTCTTCGCTCAAAGGAGGTGGTGGCGCATATTGTCGATGTCTCAGATATTTTTCCTGGTGATCTCGTCGTTGAAGTTGGACCCGGCGAGGGCGCCCTCACCAATGCGCTTCTTAATGCGGACGAACTTCAGGCAGACGGAAAAGGCAATAGCGGCAACAGGCGTCAAAATTACGGCAATAGGCATTGACGGAGCCCAGGCCGGAATGCCGCTCATTGCTGCAAAAGGCAGCATCGAGGAGGCAAGAGCCGCTGTCCAGAAAGAAGTCGCGGAGCAAATTGTCTCTCATGATAAAAAAGAAAGCATCCTCTCGTTATCGATAAAAGTATTCGGTGATCCACATATTGCTGGAAAGGTGTCGCGCGAAGCATTCGATCCCATCCCAAAAGTCGATTCCGCCATACTCATCATCAAAAATATCGGCAAGGAAAAACTGGGTACACTTCAAGAAAAGGATTTTTTTTCTATCATGAAAGCAGGTTTTCGCGCCAAGCGAAAAATGCTTCTTGGTAATCTTTCTCTCGGTCTTCCGTATCCGAAGGATGAGTTACTCACACTTTTTACCAAACTACATATCGACGCAAAAATTCGAGGAGAGGATTTACCAATCGAAATGTGGATAGCACTTGCGACCGAAATAGCTACACTACGCAAAAAACACCTACACAAGAATCTTGTGTAGGTGTCATTGTTCGATAGTAGTCGAGTTCCACTACATTGAAGTCCCAACCATGTACATGGTGCCAGCGGTGGGCAAAACGGAGCAAAATTTTCCTACCCAATAGCGACATGATCCTCCCGATGTCCACGTCCCCAGCATCCACCGACCGGCGCTGAGTGGTGGTCCGAACTGATACGTGATTGTCCCACCCGGCTGATAAATAAGCGGCAATGCAATTGGTGGAGAAATCGTTAAATCAGTAAAATAGATCGCAAAATTCCCTGAGCATGTACACGTAAATACAGCGCTAATCATTCCCCCGAAGGGTTGTCCTGGTCCCGCAGTAGATGTCTGCACAGATATAGAGAAAGCGGCAATCACCCCAAGGACAAGAATAACGAACGCAAACAAAAATCGTGTACTCATCCGAGTTGCTTGTTCTACTCTCTTTTGTATTTTTTTGATATGTTCCATTGTGTATAGTATATATCTTTTTAAAAAGCACCCCTATACCTTTAGTATAAAGACCATCGGCTTGCTCATGCCATTATCATTCAGCACCGTGAACCAATATTGATCGCGAATATCAAATTCAGGGCGATCTTCACCGATCTGGAGACCGGGAATATTAGGAGAAACCGCAAATTGAAGGGTTTTTCCATCAGACGAAGGGATGTTCTCAATTACTCCGTATGAGATACGTACTTCATTCCCCTCAGGAAGAAATCCTGAGCCCGTCACCGTTATTACTTGACCCCAAAAGCCCTCCTCAGGAGTAATGCTTTCTATCTCAGGAGGTGAGACTGCTAGATCGGTAATAATAAGGAATGATTTATTTGTTACACCCTTACTGCTACTTATCCAAAGTTCATGTTTTCCACTTGGCGCATTATCCGGAACGACGAATGAAAGCTGTCCATTACTATTTTGTGGTACATCGGAAATTGTAAAATCACCAATATGCACAGTATTCCCATCAGCAGAAAGCCCAAGGGTAAAGATGCCCACGGTCGCGCCACGCTCTGCGGTATAAGCTGAAGGATACATCAATACAGGAGTATCCGAATGAAATCCACCTGAAACAGCAGTAATAGTTGATTCAAGAATACTTGCTGATGCTGCCGAAGAAGTCGGCGTTGTTGTTGCCTTCATAATAGGCAAGGAAGGCGTGATGACCACTGGTGTCGCGACGTGCGGAGTAGCGATGGATGTTACCGGTGATATTTCCCCACCGATAAGACACAACGTCGCAAGCTTTGCGCGAGTAAATACTCCAACATAACCACTCCCCGCAGTAAGCCCAACCGGAGTGAGCACTTCGTCGGCATACATATCTTGGAATGCAATCACCGCACGCTTTGTGATCGGTCCAAAATATTGACTCTCCATCCCACGCGAGCCGGGACCAGTCATAGCGAGTGTTGTTCGCTGATCCCTATTCAAAACCTGCTGAAGAAGTTGAATGTCGCTCCCGCTCATCCCCAAAGAAAGATTGCGTGTCAATGCAACGCAATCTTGCGTGGTGACGGCAAGTGCAATGGGAACATTAAAAACCAAACCACACAAAAATCCAATAACAATAGATATTCGAAGTTGCATCATGTTGTAGTTAAACGACTATATCGATAAATTATAACAATCAATATTCATTTTGTCTCAATTTTGTTGTAAATACTCGCGTTTTTGTAAAAAAGTTGACAATTTGTCTGTTTGTGCTAGGATTACATCTGGAAAGTTGCTTTAAACACAGGAGGTTCCTAATGAAGAAATTTCTTTTTCTTTTAGTTGCGATACTGGGTATGACATTGTCTCTGCCGTCGTTGGCATGCCGAGGCAGCAGTTGCAATCCGGCAGAAATTAAACGTAGTCAAAACCGTGCGGATAAAACTTCGCGTGTTGTTGACATGATTGAGAGAAGTCATTACGCGAAGCCTTTTTTG
The DNA here is from genome assembly GCA_000999395.1 of Parcubacteria group bacterium GW2011_GWA2_47_7. Lineage (GTDB taxonomy): Bacteria > Patescibacteriota > Minisyncoccia > Phycocordibacterales > UBA6899 > MHLP01. Next base: position 10,703 of record LCOM01000015.1, on the reverse strand, counting down.
CCGAAACAATTTATTGCCATCAACCCAGAGGGCGAGATGTGCACTCAGGATGGAAACTATGTTCCGGGAAAAAATACAGGGGGACGATGCTTCGATATACGTTCCGTCGACCATCAGTCTGCTTGGCGAATTCGCGTAGCTCGGACGGGTGGTCCTGGGCTTATCGAACGAATCTTCAAGTCCGACAATGGACAGCTCGTACTCTGGACTATTTTTGACAATAGTCATCAGAATGGTAGTTCAGTTACGTACGCAAGCGATGAGGCACGGCAGTTCGCGGGCACGCAAAATGCCGACCCAGTAACCGGATCGTCACAAGGAATTGCTCCTAAGGGAAACGATCCTGTGGAAAACCTCCTCGGAAATGCATTGCGAGGACTCTTCGGCCGTTAGTTCATTTGTGCACTCAATGGCGGAGCAATATGCTCCGCTTTTTTGTTTCACAATTATTGTCACTCACATTAATACCACGCTTCTTCCTTGATAACGGTTGGCATTTAGGAGACCACTATAAATACTACTTATCCACAAATGCGGTAAATTTTTCAACCTTTTTTTCTCTATTATTGTTACAATGATAGAGCATTTTCAATGAGGAGGAATCCCATGGACTTTTCAAACTTTCCACACAAAAATTTGATACTCAGTGGCCTTTTTGCGCTCACCATCATTGGTGTTGGTTTTTTTATGAATCGTACACCAATCTACAAACAAGATTCCGAGCAAGTAGACACAAATGAACCTGTGGACTTTTCGGAAATTGATTCCGATAATGATGGACTCTCAGACTGGGAAGAGAATGTCTATGGAAGCGACCCCCTCAATTCGGACAGCGATGGAGATGGAACGCTGGACGGAATCGAGGTCGCAGTGGGAAGAAACCCAACGATAGTTGGCCCAAATGATAAACTCGTCTTAATCCAAGATCCGAACTTTGCGACCTCCTCGACCGATGTTGACGGACTCCGCAAAGAATTTTTTACGAAGTTTCTCGCTGCACAGGGTGATGAAATTCGTGAAACCACTTATCGTGACCTCATTAAGGGCTTTAACCCAAAAAAATATACACCCACCAATGAATATGCAGATCTCAATATCACCGGAGATAATAGCCCCGAAGCACTTCGTGCCTATGGAAATGCCTTCGGCATCATTATTGATAAATATACCTCGGTACACTCACTTCGCACCGAAGAGGAAATTCTTGCGGATGGACTGAAGACATTATCGTGAACGGCTACGACGGTATGTCGCGAGGGCTTCTCGGCATGCAACATCTTTTTTCAGACCCAATAAACGGAGCCGCGGGATACCAAACATATACAAAAACTCGGCTTGATGTAACAAAAGGATACAGCGAAGTCGTTTCATTCCTGAGCACTCATGGAATTGTTTTCACCGAAAATGAACCGGGGTATCCCTTCACTCATATCATTGCGCAGACAACATACGCAGTGCCACCTATTCAATAACAACATATGACCATGTATAATAAAAAAATGAATGCGGGGAAATTGTTGATAAATATGTTTTATGTGACCGTTTCCTGTTTTGCACTACTCTTCATTGCGCCCACAATTGCAAGCGCGCAATACGTGCCCGTCAATGATGCTCAACTCATCTCCGACTTTGGTGCATATGCGACAAAATTCGATACCTATGCAAAGAATATGGACAATATCCTCAAGAATGATCCGGATTCTCTGAAAAACCTCATTACGGACTACGACCTAACGATGGCAGAGGCGGGGGGTGAGTGCAAGAGGGGGGATAATATTGATGCTGGACCTGGACATGGTATATATGATGCATTTGCCTATACCTATGGTCCATGGGCAAGCTCATCGGACGCCACCGCCCTATATCCAACTCCGCTTCCGAAGACAATCCCGAAAGGCGGAGGCTATGTTCAAGTCAACTACAGCCAATCTCTCCGCTGCCTCCTTACAGAACAAGTAGAGTGGCAAAAACTTGGACTTTCTCTTCAGATACATCAATTACTCAAGTCCTATATTGCCGACGCACAGACCGCACAGCTCAACAATCAGCTAATGAATAAGATTTCCGCGGCGAACATAAATTATGGGAACCAAGGAAATACGGTGAACAACAATGGTGCTGTTTCAACCAATGCCCTTTACTATACAAATCCATCTCAAAGTATCTACGACGTAAAGTCACGTCAACTTGACCACGCACTTGACCAAGCTGCCGCAGACCCAACCTCAGGAAATCCCGCTGGCTCATGGGGGATATTTCCCGACTGGCGCACTAATACGGTGGCCAATATGGCAAATAATGAACGTTCGCTGGCCGAAGACCCGTTCAACTATACAATGTCTATCACGCAATCAAATTTTACTGATTACATGAATGTTGGTGATTCACAGAAATTCATGCAAAACTATGATGATCCAGCTAGTAAGGGAGGTGGATTTATGACCTTTGGCACAATGCTTCGCGATGCACCCAATTCACCCCTTGGCGCAGCAACGCTAGGAGATATGATGGCTCAAAACAGAATGATTGCCCAAGAGGAAGCGAAGAAGGGTGATATGATCTCAACTGGTTGGTCGAGTGCAAAAGAGTGCTCAGGGAGACCTGATGATCCCTACTGCCTTGAACAGCAAAACTCAACGGCAGTCACACCATCCGGCGAAATAGGGCGCAGTATTGGAGACTCAGCGGGAAGTGGTAATCAGCAAGTACGTGACACAAAAACTCTTGATGCGGGCGCAGGAAACGCGTCCGAGAATCAAACAACGGAAATAGCTCAATCAGGATTGCTTGGATACGATACGACCCCACTACAAATAAGTCAGACTGCTGTAACAGAACTAATTAAAGAATTTTATGACGCCATAGATATCGCGTATTTTGGTGTTCATCAAGATACTCGTGAATGGGCAGAAGGAACCATGCTTATGATTTATGATGAAATGAAGTTTGACCCAACAAGTACTGCTGTTGTTGTAACTGACGGTAATGATTCTGTAGACACCGGATACTCAGGACAATAAGATTGTATGTTTAAAACTCCCACACTACACAGAGAAAAGAAAAGTCGATTGATTGCATTCCTCATTGGGTCTGGCATTGCATTGCAAGTTCTATTTCCTGTCGGCGTTGCAATCGCGGCAATCACTGCTACCGCCCCCATTCCCGCCGGGCCGGGTGGTAATTTCTGTATTAAAACGACAAAAACAGCTAGCTGTTTTTCAACCATAGCCGCGTGTAATAGTGCAAAAGCTCCTTCAGAAACATGTATTGATATAACACCCACAGTAGGAGAGGGTGAGTCTTGGTGGAAAACATTAAAAAATGCGGGGGGTACACTCATCGATTGGGTTGCAGATGGTCTTGGGACGGTCTTAATGAAGCCCATAGTGGGACTCGCTTGGCTATTCTCCAAAATGGCTGGATTCTTTATGGAATCAATGGCAACCATTTTAGACTTTTCAATCGAACGAACGATTAATTCCGCGACATATGCAAATCTTGCTGCTGTCAACGTTGGATGGACTGCCGTGCGTGATTTTTCGAATATGTTCTTCATTTTTGCGCTTCTCTACATCGCCATCAAAACCATTCTCGGCATGGGCGGAGGCAGTACCAAGCGCTGGGTTGCCCACCTTATCATCGCCGCCCTTCTTATCAACTTCAGTCTCTTCGCCACAAAAGTGGTGATTGATGCGGGAAATGTTCTCGCAATGGGTTTTTGGGAGAAAATCACTGTTCCTGTTCCAGCCATCTCAGGGTCGCCTTCCGGCACAGTACCGAGTGTGGCTCAGAACTTCCTGAAAGGATTTCGCATGCAGACGATATTTGACAGCATAGACCAGACTGGTTCTGATCCAGGTGGTGTAAAATTTACAGAAACAAACAAGCTGCTCATTTATCTTGGGGGCTCTATCGTCATGTTCATTGCTGGTTACGTTTTTCTTGCAGGTGCCATTATGATGATCATCCGCACGGTGACTCTTCTTTTTCTTATGATCGTATCGCCATTTGCTTTTTTGGGTTTTGCGCTTCCCGTCGGAGGTGGGTGGGGCAATAAATGGCTTACAAAACTCATCGGAAGCACTTTTGTTGCACCGGCTTTTCTTGCAATGCTTTATCTCGACTCACTCATCATCAATGGTATTGATGCAACGATACTTACCGGTGGCACGACATCAAGTCTTGCTGCGGCATTTACCGGAAATGCGGCTAACTACAGTATTTTCTACAATTTTATCCTCCTTATTATTCTTTTACTCGGAGCGCTCTCTGTCGCAAACAGCGTGAGTAGCGGTGCAGGAAGTACTGCGGGGGCGTGGGCAAAGAAAGGATTGGGCAAGGGAGTGAGGTCTGGCTTTACGGGAATTGCGGCTGCCGGCCGCCAAACGGGAGGTCGGTATGGTAAAAACAAAATGCAAGACAAGGATTGGGTGGCGGAGCAAAATCGCCTTGCAGCAAACGGAACATGGGCTCAAAAGAAAATGGCAAACATTAAACTTGCCTCAGCACAGGCGGCAAGTAAGGGAACCTTTGATGTACGCAATGCACCAATGAAGGGTCTTGGCATCGCTGGTGCAATGGGCGCCGCCGGAGTGAATGCTGGGCAGGGAAGTAAGAGAAGCTATGAAACGCATGGCGCGGTCGGGAGCTCAGTTATCACGAAATACAAAGCAGACCCAGACGAGGTGAAGGCACTGCAGGATCGAATTGCAGCAGGCGGGGTAGACGGCGCAGCAGCAAAAGTAAAACTTGGTGCCATCAGATCACGAGAGGGAGCATCCTATCGCGGAACAGAAAAAGAGAAGGAGCTCATCGAAAAATCAAAATCCCGTTATGGTGCTAATGTGACGGCACAGAAGACGTTCTTGGAAGATACAGGTGTTGAACTCGACCAGAAACGCAACAAGGATCTAAAGAAAGAACTCGATAGAAAAAGCACAATAGAGAAACATACAAAGATTGTAGGCAATAAAGAGTACGTCGATACTGACGGAAATCAAAAAGGGCCTCTGCTTGATGAAATTACTGCCACCAAAAATAAACTTGCCGACGAGAAGGCAAAGGGAGCGACCGCAAGTGTTGAGGAAATTGAAAAACTTCAGAAAACGTTAGGTGATCACATGGACACACTCGGAGACTCGATAAAACAATTAAGCGGTAAGGAGTTCGAAGATACTGTGAGTCAGAAACTGATCACAGAACACCCCGAGATCATGGCAGCAATGGGACGCACCGCACTTATGCACGTCAACTCAAACCCTGAACTCTTTGACCAAAAAACGAAAGAGGACATGACGCACACTGTCATGACTGAAGGAACTGAGGACGGACGCGGATACCTCATCACTCAGTCAAAACTGAACACAGGGCATTTACAAGTAAAACTAGGAGATGAATTAGGAAATAGGGTTAATCAATATAAGTCAGAAATGAATGAACTTGATAAACTCCAGGCCGTCGAAGATACTGAGTGGGTACGCGAGGCGAAACTGAAACTCAAAGAAGATCATGATAGCGCCGTTCAGGATATTCTCGGTGGGATGAAGCCGAAGGAAGTTGCGAGACTCCCCATTGAACTCAGGAATGAAGATACGCTTGCCACCAATTACACTCAAAAACATCTTGAGGAAATGGCAAAATATCATGAACAGATCAAGGGGGATCTCGGGGATTCGAAAACCCAGCAAAGCTTAGCCGAGTTACGTGTGAAGGTTGCAGGGGGGAGTATGAGCGTCAGAGACGAAAGAGGAAACATTATCAAAAATGCGGATGGAACAGACAAGACGATCACGTTCAAAGGCACAACCGCTGGAAAGAAATACATGAGAACGACCGAGGGTGCAAGGATATTCGGCGGAAAGACAGATACGGATGTAAAGGAGTCCGCATACACGAAGGCTCAACAGGCAACAGCAGCGACAAAGGCCGCGGCAGACGATGCGAGAGCAAAAACTCCCCATTTAGCCGGTAGGGTTGGGGATTTGGAAAAGGCACACAAAGCAGCAGAGATAAAGGAAGCCGAGATGAGAGCGGAGTGGGAGAAGGCAAAGAAATCGGATTCGTCTTATGGTGAATCATCAACTGACGATGTGGGTGGGGAAGAGGATGACGCAGCCATATAATAATAGAAAACCATGGACATTGATGACATCACAGTAGAACAAATAGGGAAAATATCCCCGACACTCCCTCCGGAGATCAAGGAGCTTTTGCAGGCGGGTGAGCGGCAAGACAAAACTGTGGCAATCGGAAAAAAATACGAACTCACCAAAGTAGAGAAGACTGCGATTTTAATCGCCCAAGATATCAATCATGACATTTTTGCAGAGGTAAAAGATGCGCTGTCGGAAATTCATCTAGGAAAAAAAATGTCGGAAATAACAGTACCAGACGGTCTCGTGTCTGCCCCTCGTGATATCTCGTTCGCAACACCAATCCCTCCACCACCGCCACAAGGAAGCATTCTGGAACAGAAGCTCGGTGGAGCTTTCCGTATAAGCCGTCCCGTATCAGAGGAAAATGCCGAAGTCAGTCCGACACTCTCTGTTCCACCCCCACCTTCGAATGCTGCGCCAAAAATTACCGACTCGTATCGGGAGCCAGTGTAGTAGCGGTCAGTCACTAGTCCTTTGTCACTAGAGATCGGGAAGCGTGCACCGAGAGAAAAGTGTTGCTGCGCGGTTACTTATTTTAATGAGATATTATATACTGAATTCTGCGGTAGTCTGACGAGAATCCTCTTTTCTGATGACCACTAACTACTGATCTATGCAATTCCAAATACCACAATTTCTTGATGTTGAGGATAAGGTCATCGGACCACTCACAATAAAACAATTTCTCTATATTGCAGGAAGTGTGGGTCTCGCATACATGAGCTACTATTTTATTAGTTTTTTTGGATTCGAATACATCATTGGCCTTGGGTTTCTCGCACTTGGAGGAGCGCTCGGATTCTATAAACCGAACAAGAAACCCTTTGCGAACATGATTGAATCGGCTTTCACCTATATCAAAAGTGCGCGACTCTATGTATGGAAACGAAGAGACAATCGGGTTTTGCCCACCGAGCTTGACCTTAATAATTTTCAAACGACCATACACGTCGGCACATTACCCATTTCGGGGGCAGGAAATAAACTCAGTGATCTCTCGTGGAGTATGAATCTCAAGAACGAGAAGATGGAGCCCGAAAATCCGCACTCGAATTCAGCTCTCATATAAGCTATAATAAACTCATGCCCACCCCAGGAAAACCAACGCAAGACTTTATCCCAATCCGTGACATCCGAAATGGTGTCATTGTCCTAAACAACGGAGATCTGCGTATGATGCTGATGACAAGTTCGCTCAACTTTGGATTAAAATCCGGCGACGAGCAAGGGGCAATTTTGATGCAGTTTCAAAACGTACTGAATTCTCTTGAATTTCCTATTCAGATATCTATTCAATCGAAACGACTCGATATACAACCGTACATCAAAATGCTCGAAGAGAGAGAGAAAGCGCAGCTTATTGATGCAATGAAGATTCAAGTACACGAATACGTTTCTTTCATTCGTGATTTCACCAGCCGCACCAACATCATGTCTAAAAACTTCTTCATCGTAATTCCCTATTCCGGAGGATCAAATGTATCCAAGGCCGGTGCCGAGAGCGCTCTTTCTGGGCTTTTTGGAAAAAAGACCGCACACAAAAAAATGACCGCCGACGAGACCCGCTCTTTTGAAGAAGCGCGGGTACAGCTCGAACAACGCGCATCAATCGTTGAGCAGGGTCTGGCGCGCTGCGACCTACGCACTATTCGTCTTGGCACCGAAGAAATAACTGAGCTCTTCTACAAGAAATTTAACCCTGGCGAACTTGAGTCGTCGGTGATGTAATACCTATGTCTGAAAATAAAGGATTTGAAAATTTAAATACCGGAGTGCTCCCCTCAGACATCTTTGAATCAACCAATCTTGATATGAAGGATATTCTTGCACCCGCTGCGGTCAAGATAACCCCGAAAGACATCTATATCGGAGACAAGATTGCCCGTACACTCTTTGTTATTTCGTACCCTCGCTTCCTCTCCCAAGATTGGTTCACTCCGGTCATCAATCTCGATAAAGTCTACGATGTCTCAATCATGATTCACCCCGTCGAGACCGAGCTTGCACTACGCTCTTTTCAAAAGAAAGTCGCCGAAGTGCAGAGTCAGATAAACGAACGCGAGCGAAAGGGCTTTGTGCGCGATCCTGTCCTCGATGTCGCTTACCAAGACCTCGAAGATCTGCGAGACAAGCTCCAGCAAGCACAAGAACGTCTCTTTGATGTCGGTGTGTATATTACCGTCTATGCCAACGACCGCGCAGAGCTCAATAAGGCGGAGAGCGAACTCAAATCCATTCTTGATGCAAAATTAGTCTATCTCAAACCAGCTATTTTCCAGCAGGAGCAGGGATATCGAAGCGTCCTCCCACTTATGACCGACGAACTTGAAGTGCACTACAAGCTCAATTCTGCCCCACTTTCCTCAATTTTCCCCTTTGTTTCATTTGACCTCACTTCAGACAAGGGAATTCTTTGGGGAATCAACCGCCACAATGCATCACTAGTATTATTTGACCGTTTTTCAATGCCAAACTACAATTCGGTCACATTTGCTGTGTCTGGTTCCGGAAAGTCCTATACAACGAAGCTTGAAATCCTTCGTACTCTCATGTTTGATGCCGATGTCATCGTAATCGACCCAGAACAAGAGTACGGATTCTTGGCGGAGGCAACGGGCGGAAGATACTTCAATATCTCGCTCACCTCGGAACACCACATCAACCCATTTGACCTTCCTCCGGCGCGAGAAGATGAGACCGGGGCAGATGTGCTTCGCTCAAACATCATCTTTCTCGTGGGCCTTTTCCGCATTATGCTCGGAGGACTCACTCCGGAAGAAGATTCTATTGAGTCTTTGCTCCAGCGACTTGAAAAATATACGAGGGGAACATGGTCTGGATTCTTGAATCAGCCAACCAACGTCGACATCACCAAGCGTTTCACCGTCTTCTCGGTGCGCAACATGGAAGACGAACTTAAGCCAGTCGCCGTTTACATCATTACGCACCACATCTGGACCGCGATCCGCAAGGAGATGCGCAAGCGACTCCTTGTTGTTGATGAAGCATGGTGGATGATGAAGTCCGAAGATACTGCATCATTTCTTTTCGGTCTCGCCAAACGTGGACGCAAATATTACCTCGGTATCGCTACTATAACTCAGGATGTGAATGACTTCCTTCGCTCGCCCTACGGCCTCCCCATCCTCACTAATTCATCGATTCAAATACTACTGAAACAATCACCAACCACGATCGACCTCGTCCAACAAACATTTCATCTCACCGATGAAGAGAAGTATTTACTTCTTGAGTCAGGAGTTGGAGAGGGACTCTTTTTTGCAGGCCTCAAACATGTCGCCATCAAAATCTATGCCTCCTACACTGAAGACCAGATTGTCTCCTCTGATCCCGCCCAAATGCTCGCAATCGCAAAGGCGAAGGAAGAACTCGCTGCCGCGCAGGGGTAGTAATATTGAAGTATCAAGTCATTGTTTCACGACTTTTGCTGCTTACTCATAAAATGCAAAATTGTTTTTAGGGAAATTTTGACAAACAAGCAGTGCATTGCGTATTTGCCACTAGAAGGCATAAACATGTTCATTGCTCACTTGGGGTGAATATCGCAGAACCAACGATTTACCAAAATATGAGCTCAAAAATAGCTCACTACGAGTATTTTTCTACAGGAACCAATGCTTTATTTTATCAACAGTTTTCGAATAAAAAGACCACTCTTGAGCGACGATACGCTATAATATAGGTATGGCAAACACTGAAGAAAAAACTATCGAAAAACCCACAAAAGCTAAACTTCGTGGGGGATACCTTTTTTTCTTTCTGGTGCTCGGACTTGCGATAGGGAAAGACTTGGTCGATATAGTTTGTGTGCTGCTCGATGCTGTTGGTACCGTGATAAGCACATCAGTCGTTCTTGCACCGGTCGGAATACCACTAGGTGTACTTAGTGAAATCATCAACAAAATAACGCTTTTGTTCATAAATTTCACCTTCCTTATTTATTTCTACATTATTGGCGGGAAATTCTTTTTACGACTTGTGGTAGTGAGTATAGGCGGTATAATAGATGCTATACCCATACTGAATGCTCTTCCACTCACCGCGTTCACGTTTGTAGTCGCATTTATGGTGGGACGAATTGCCGATAAAGTATTAAGCAAAGTTCCAGTCGCGGTCGCCCTAAATAAGATTGGCAAGAAAGTATTATCTAAAATATGAGTTCTATAAAAACATCTTTCCTTATTGCCTTATTTCCACTCTTATGGGTGTTATTACCGGGAACAGTTTTTGCGGCTTTTGATCTCATTACCTTCTCAACAACCCCAAAGACGCCGGGGGCAAATGAAAGCGTCCTCGTGACCATGAATTCGTACGCGGTGAATTTAGGAACGGCGAATATCACGTGGTATGTCAACAAGGAGCCTATAAAGAATGGAACAGCAGAAACATCGCTTACTCTTCGTACGGGGGACTTTGGCGAAAAAGTCACTATTGATGTTGTCATTATCACCACTGAGGGACTCACCGTCAATAAACAATTCATTATCGCGCCCGCAGAAGTCGACATGCTTTGGGAGGCACAAACAT
>LCOM01000014.1 GCA_000999395.1 Parcubacteria group bacterium GW2011_GWA2_47_7 | reverse complement strand
ATGACCTCGAGGATCCCACAGGTATCAAAGTCCCATTTGATCTGAGTATCACTGCGCGGCTGGTATCGAAAAAGCTCTCTGATGTGCATGTCACACCTCGATGAAAAAAATGACTGCTGAAAATCTACGGAAAAGACGTCAGTCCGTCAAGGACGGACTTCTCACCATGCGCTGCTCGCGAATAATGCCACCACTCGGCATGCGAAACTCTTCTTCGGTGAAGGTCTCCCCTGTCGCAACGAAACCGAGTCCTTCATAGAACTTGATCGCAGGAAAATTATAAACGGCGGTATCAATCTGTGTGTCCTTATTTTTGTCGAACCAAGCAAGCGCTTCGGCGAACAACATTTTCCCCACCCCTTGACCCTGATACTCCGGCAAGATATAGATGGTATGCATCTCATTTCGTTCTTCTCCCCTTTTCAGCTTACTTGTTCCAACGATGACTCCGTCTAGCAGCGCAACGAGCACACGCTCATTGGGAGCAAGATGGCTGATCGCATACTCACCCCGACTGATACTACTTGGAGTGAACGAATTCTTGTAGCGATCTTCAATATCGCTCATCAATATGCCGTGCGCCTCATTGGGATACGTCGCAAGCCATGTGCGGTAATACACTTCTCGGATCGCCCTCACGTCATTCGGTTCCGCATTTCGGATGATGATCTCCATGTATTTCATTATATCAAATATTAAAAAACTCGCGTCGTGATGACGCGAGTAATTAATTTCTTGGTCCCCTATGGGATCGTTGGCGCACCATTCACGATGGCGACGCCCTTTGAGGTGCCGATACGGGTTGCACCCGCGTCGATCATTTCCTTTGCATCCATGTATGTACTGATGCCGCCTGATGCCTTCACTCCCATGACGGGACCGACGGCTTTGCGCATGAGTTCAACGTCTTTTACCGTTGCTCCATGAAAGGAAAATCCTGTCGATGTTTTAACGAAATCAGCACCAGCCCTCTGTGCAATCTGGCACGCAAGAATCTTCTCATCATAACGAAGAATGCAGGTCTCGATGATGACCTTAAGAATCGATCCCCCATATGAATGAGCTAGGTTTGCAAGAAGTCGAATCTCACTTTCCACATCTACGGTATTTCCAGCGCGCAATTGACCAATATTAATAACCATATCAATCTCTGTCGCACCATCTTCAAGTGCACAATTCGCTTCAAAAACTTTTGTAGCAGTTGTGGTTGCGCCGAGCGGAAAACCGATGACGGTGCAGACTTTTACGCCACTACCATGAAGCAGTCCTACGGCAAGTGAAACTTGTGAAGGATTGATACACACACTTGCAAAGTGGTACTGCCATGCTTCTTTGCATAACGCAGTGATCTGGTCAGGTGTTGCTTCTGGTTTGAGCAACGTATGGTCAATGTAAGATGCAATATTCATATATTCTCCTCAAGAGCTTCTCTTATCGAGTTTACGTATAAATATTAAAATCGCAATAGCATATATACCACAGAGCGGGTTTTGATGAAAATAAAAAACCGCCCTGAAGTAGGACGGTCATGTGTGAACAATGCGACGGAAACGAAGTCGATTTATCTTTAACGGAGCGCGGTGAGACAATTTCCACCGCCCACTATCAAGAAGATATGTTTTGCGAAGACGCTCGCCGACCACCCCCTTCAATCCCTCGATACTTGCGCGAGTGAGCTCGATATCCCTCGGAAATTCCTCCTGACGCCCGAGATAATAGTTGAGTGATTGTCGCAATGTGACATTCTCTCCAAAAGTACTCGCGATGACACGACGCACTTCAGTGATACTCTCTTCGTTGCGCCTCACACCCTCAAAGAGAAACTCCAACGAGGTCTCGTATTGAGGAAGGTATTTCTCGACAATGGAATCACCTTCGACGAGATAGAGCGTAAGCGTCGGAAAGAACTTCTCCATCAACATGATTGCGTACTGTACGTACGGCATCGGAAGTTTGTAGAGGAAACGGTTTCCCTTTTCCTTATTCATCTGCACTTGAGTAAGTAGAAGCTTTCTTCCCTGTGCGATAGAAAATCCGATCGTCATCACGTGCAGACCGCGATAATAGACCATGAAGCCAAACACGCCATCGAGAAACACCCCCCGTTCAAATTCAGTGAACCCACACTCATTGTATCCAGTCGTATAGGTCAAGGTCACCTCAAACTCCGGTAAACCGAATGAAAAGTTTCTGATTCCATTATATGCATCAACGAGTGTGTTCCATTCCTCTTCGCACGCGCCCGCGCCCCAACGCCAGATTGAACTCTTGATTTTCCGGATAAGTGCATATTCAAGGTTGTTCTCGAAAAGCTCATACTGCGGTCGCCCAAGTTGAAATAAACTCGATCCATAAATCTTGCAAAGTTCCTCAAACGTACAGCTTTCGTAAAACTCCTGTGGGAGTTTGCTACAGTGCTCAAAAGGATCGAACTCGTTATATTGTGATGCAATACTTTTCATCTCTTCATGAAATGAAGAAAGCCTTTCAAGATAGCCGGTTATCGTACGGGTCGGCAAAACACCCTTCGCGATACGATGAAGCTCTTCCTTATACGTGGAGAGCGGTACTCCGATCATTGGCATATTTCCCTCCTCGTGTTAAGAAGAACAGATATCACGTAAAATACATCAAATATCAGATGTTGTCAATATCATCTTTCGTCTGCGTATATATCGCAATCACCTATCGAGCATTCTTGTATATACCCCCTGCCATGACGCAATATCTACGTCGGTCAAATCTCCCCCCGACATCTTCGCGACATACTTTTCAAATTGCTCCGTAGGTAATTTTACAAGAAATTCAGATCGCAATCGTACGTATTCGGCCAAGAAGCGCGGGTTTTCGGAATGTTCGAGCATGACATTCCAATATCCTTCATCCATCACTCCCTGACTCATCGTAAAATATTCTTTTTTCATGAAATCGACCTTTCGTCCCAAAAGAGGGTCGTGTACGATAATTTCCTTCAATTTCTTCGGGAACACAAAAAGATCTTCCGCAATGGTTGCTCGGTCCTCACTACCATTCGTTTTCCCATAGGAACGAACGAATCCGATAAAACTTTTTTTATATTGTTCAGCATATTCGGGCTTCAGTCCGGAATTTTGCCGCAACGAATCCAACTCGTAGTTGTAAAGCGTCGGTAGCATATTCGTTGGTATCACCTCATCATAGCGCAAGCCTCGCGCATCATTTGTCCAGCGAGTTTCATCCACTCCATCAATCATATGCATGAGTTCGTGATGTAGTACCCAACGCATCTTATTCTTTCGTTCAGCAGAGGAGAGCGCTGCGTCGCGAATAATATTTCCAAGCATTACCAGTATTCCGTCGCTTCTTCCTTCATGCCTCTCGAGATAAATATTTCCGGATTCCTTAACAGCCTGCCCCACTACTTCTACCTGATCAACATCGCCATAATTATCAGCAATCTTTATAGCCTTTATCGCGGCACGCTTTTTGTAAATTGCGGGAGGGTAACACATGAGCGTATCTTCAATTGCCTCGCACACCTCACGCTTTTCAGTCAAAAATTTCACCTGCTCGCCATGAATACCTCGCACAGCCTCATCCGCACCAAATTGCCCAAAATCAACGTTAATACCATATATATTTTTTAATCGCTCAAGAATCTCCTGGAGTGAGCGCTCAGCTTCATTTCTTCCTATTGTCTCACCGACAATCTGTTCACCATACAAACGCGCAGTAAGCCCGATGGGAAGAGCCGTCGCTACCCCGGCAGCAGCAGCAAAATTCAGAAACGCTCTTCTTCGGTGATCGATTTTCTCAATCGGTGGCGCCTTGGTGGGCAACGACGAAGACTCAAGAAACTCATCGGTAAGTGGAATGGTGTCGGCAAAATCATCATAGCCTTCTTTGTCTGAAAAATCCGGACCTTCCATATTATGGATGTTTTTTATTTAGCATCATATTTTTCCACTCCTCTATAAGTTTATGATTTCCACCAAGCAAGACCGCGGGTACCTTGTATTTCCTTTTTTTCCACACAAGCACTTCGGGGCGAGTATACACATCAGGGCTTGCAGTGCGTTCTTCTTCGACCGATTCGAATGAGCCGAGCACACCCGGGATCTGACGGGCCACTGCATCAATGACGATCATTGCCGGTAGCTCACCTCCCGTGAGGACGTATGGGCCGACTGAAATTTTTTCCGCCTTCAGTATTTTAGGCGCACGGGCATCAATCCCCTCATAACGTCCGGACAGAAAAATGATATCGTCGTATTGCTTGGCCCATTTACGCGCCATTACGTTGGTGAATTGTTTTCCGTCGGTTGCAAAGAAGACGACCTTCACGCGTTTGGTCTTTTTTCCTCGAGCCTTCGCTACCGCCTTCAGATACGGCTCCGGCTCAAGTACCATGCCGGGCCCTCCACCATAAGGACGCTTGTCCACACGGGCATGTTTATCTTTCGTGAAATCGCGAGGATTGTAATATTTGATGGTGAGTTTTTTGTCTTCCTGTGCGCGGCCAATAATAGAATCGTCCAAATAGGCACGCATCGTATCAGGAAATAAAGAAATAATGTGGAATCGCATGCATAGAGCATACGGCCTTTTTAAAAAAAAACAAACACCCAAAAAATCGGGTGTTCATGGTGGTGCTGAAAATCACGTAGTGATGCTTCTTCGCTTACGGGAAACATAAAGCTTTCGAAGCTCAGGAGCGTGCCGACTCTTCAGAACTTTGATGATAAAATCTTCGAATTCTTTGCATGTTTGTTTCAATAACTGCACAATAACGCCATTACCGCCGGTGAGTGTTATTGCTTCGTCTAACAGCTCGAATATCTCATTTGCTTTGTCTCGCAACAACACATCATCTTCCCCACCAGCGTATAAGGTATTCTTAAAAAAATAAATCTGCGAATCTATTTCTGCGACCTTTTTGAAAATGTTCATAAACCACTCCTTTGAACAACTTTCTCAATCCTACTGATAATTCCACTGATGTAAAGTATGAAGAAAGGCGTCTTTCGATAAAAAAAACACCATCTTTGTGGACGATGTTTTTTGATGCAAATGACATGAAATTGCAACAACCATTATTTTTTCTTACCTTTGACGGTTCTGCTTTTGACAAAAGCATCATATGCATCAAGCGCATGGACATGACGGCCATTGCGTATTTGTTTGATTATTTCCTCGAAGGCTTTTCGTTCCAAATCAAGAATACCAAGCTTTCTGGAATCATTTTTTGCAAGTGCATAATCCTTCTCCAAGCGTTCGTAGATCTCAGTTCCACGACTACACAACTGATCATCACCTGCCCCATCAAGATACATCTTCCTCATATCAATGATGAGTTGTGCAGTAGATGGCTCCATAGGTTCTTCCCTCCTGTAAATGTACAAACCCATATTCAATGCTACCAATCTTATTTCCAAAGTAAAGCTTTGCTATCGCCACGTTACGGGTCGCAGTGTGAAACAAAAAACCACCCGCATCATGCAGGTGGTTTTTTGTTCATGGAACTTTATGCTTTCAGATCGGCAATCACATCATCCATATCCTGATGCAATACTCCATCTACAATCTTTCCTCCCATTCCTTCGCTTGCACTTGATCCTCCTGGAGCACGCTTGCCTCCTTCTGGTTCATTGATCTTCAAATTGACGCGTGCATTATTCTTCATACCGACGACACGGAGAAGTGTGCGAATTGCTTTCGCGGTATTTCCCATTCGTCCGATTACTTTACCCATGTCCTCCGGATCGATATCGAGCGTAAGCAATACACCCATGTCATCAGTGCGTCGATCGACCATAACCGCATCCGGTTTGTCGACGAGTGCCTTGATAAGAAACTCGAGAAATTCTTGGTCGCTGTGTGTTTCGGCCATAACGTTAATCTAACTTTCTAAAAGAATCGCTAAGGGGCGGACAAGCCTCTTCGCTTCCTCTAACTATAGGGTAAAACAGGGAAACGTCAATTCCCTGCATTCGGCAAAAGAAAAAACCGCCATTCAAAAAGGCGGTTCTTGTGGCGTCAGGAGTTATCCGACACACTGGCACGAAGGATATAGGTCCCCACAACAGTATTTTCCGATTGATCGACGAGGAGGCTGACGGCAAATCCTGCAGAGAGCGTTTCATCGATAAGAAGTGTTTCGCGATTTTCCATTCCGAGTGCAAACACGCTAAAACCATGGAGTTCATGCATCTCAACGGCTCCTTCGTCGAGATAGAGTTCCATGATATCGTTGGCGCGCCATATGGAAGGATCATATACTCGAGCAAGGTAGCCCGTCGAATGATCAGCATAGACCGGCTCAATAACGATACTATATCCCTGCATGAGTTTTGACTTCACGAAGGATAGCTTGGCACTTGATTGGGTGAAGCTAAAGGGTTTCCACAGCTCCGAAATCGGCTCTTTTTTCAATGTCATTTCGTTTCTCCCCTCTGAACAATGTTTCTTACTTTACGATACAGGACAAAAATAAAACGTCAAAGGATATAGCTCGACATAACACGAAGTCTCATCATTCTCAGTGCTTACCTGCACAATATCCGTAATAATGCCGTGCAGATAAAATACTGTTCATCGAATAAATATATACCCACAGAGAAAGAGCAATTCCTCTTGTGCTTTCTTGTAAAACAAAAAACGAGCGAGTGCTCGTTTTTCTTGAATTCATTTATACTGCCGGTTCGGCGGGTGTTTCAGCCGGTGCTTCTGCGACGACTTCCGGTGCCTTTTCTGGTTCTGCTGGCGGTGTGACAGGCTCTTCCGCCTTGACTTCAGGCACAGGGGCCTCCTCTGCTTTGACTTCCGCGACGGGGGCAACTTTCTTTGGCTCCTCCTTTGGTACCTCCTTTATTACGGGGGTCTTTTTGTTGAGTGCGTTTACTTTCTTTCCTGTGATGATTTTTGCGTCAACGAGAAGATTGTGTACGGTATCTGACGGTTGTGCACCCTGTCCCATCCAGTACTTTACACGCTCTGCATTGATAACGGGAGCCCCTTTGCGTGCATCGTAAAAACCGACAAACTCAGCTACTCCGCGGGTTTTTTTGGGTGAACGGCGATGATCCTGCACTATAATGCGGAACGAGGGATCGTTCTTGCGCCCAACGCGCTTTAGTCGTATTGCTAACATGGAAAGGATACTAGCAGAGGCAAGCAAATTGGTCAACAAAGCATGGTGCTCATGGGTATTGACATCCCCCTTTTTGTGATATCAGGTATAAACAGTGTTCTTTTTGAAAGGGAGTAACATGCGTATAGCTTTTATGATTCATGTTGAGGTCTACAATCTAATCTTTAGTCCACCTTGGGGTTCAACCCTCCGCTGAAAATAAGCAACATTTCTCGATATAGAGAGCACGCGTTACGAGCTCCGACGATGCGAAAGATTCGAGCGAATTCACGCTTTTTGCAAAACGAGCCTGCAATGAAGCGGTTGCTGCCAAAAAAAACGCCTAGGAGAGAATAGGTAAATGAAATATTTCCCGAGTATAATTCACTTCCCGTTCACCCCCTGACCTCGATCACTCGTGACACATCGGCAGCCAAACGGCTGCCGTACTTTTTTCTAAGTTCCAAATCATTGGCCAAGATTACATAGGGTACCCATATATAATCTTCATGTTTTAGTAAGACTGCGTTTCATTTTCAATCCAAATGTGCAATAATGAGTGCACAAACGCTCGATATGCTACATCTCCCTGTTAATTTTCATATTCCTGTTACCCCTCAACTCATCTTCTCCATCGCCGCGCTTCTTATTGCAGTGTGGCTCATTTTTTCCACAATTCTTCGCTACCACTGGAGAAACTACGGAACCGGTGGTGTACAAGTATTCACTATGAACTTTTTTTATCTCGTGGGCTCTTTTACTCTCGGCGGACTGATGGTTATCTCGGCATTACTCTATCTTGCCACGGCACAATAACCCGGTAGTAGAAAATGGCGTCAATACTACAATTTTATTCCATGCAAACACCTACATCAACAAACATGCTTCTATCCATTACAAACGGCGCGACGACTCCAGAGAGCAACGCTATTTTTCACTACTGGAATGATTGAAATAAACGAAAGCGAACAGATTGCACGAATCGTACGTAAGCACTGGTTTGTGCTACTCAGTGATATTTTTGTTCTCATCGCATTTGTGGCGATACCGGTTATAGCCATCTTTCTCTTCCACTTTATCCCGATGGAAAAATTCTTCAGTTTTGCCGGAAGCGAAGTATACGTCGGTTCGTTCTTTCTTTTTGCATGGCTGCTTATTGTCTGGATGATGGGTTGGAATATGTGGACAGACTACTACCTCGATGTACTCATCATCACGGATAAACGCATCTTTGATATCGATCAAAAGGGACTCTTCAGGAGGACATCTTCATCTTTTCGTATCGACAAAATACAAAACGTCACCGTTGACCAAAAAGGTATCATTCAGACGCTGCTCGACTTCGGCACCATACGCCTCGAAACCGCCGGTGAGCGCGAAGATTTCATCGCTAGCTACATCGCGAGCCCCTACGAAATCAAAAAATTTATCAACAACTTTCAGGACCGCGAAATGGAGCGCGCAAAACTTGTCCATTTGGACAACGAATCTGACTAACTTCTTGAATCAATTTTCCAGACACAACAAACTCGCCAGAAAACGAATGAACAGAAATATCATACATATATGAAAAACGATAAATCCAAAAAATATTTCAATAAGAAGCCATCCGGCAAAAGAGGGTCTACAGGAAAAGCTTCGCCTATGGCAAAAAATCCCAACCATCACGGAGAGCATACGAAGTTCCCGACCAAACATGCGGTCGAAGGAACCATTCGCGTCAACGCGAAGGGGGTGGGATACGTCGAGGTCGATGGAATGAAGGAAGACATCGAAATTGATGGTTCGGACTTGAATACTGCACTCGATAGGGACAGGGTCAAAATAGTGCTCTATGGTAAATCATCAAGCCATCGCCAGACTGGCGAAGTGCTCCAAGTCCTCGTGCGCAATAAAACAAAATTTGTCGGAATACTTGTGGTGGAAGGTGGAAGCTTTTTCCTTCAGCCGGACGATTTCAAGATGTACCGCACCATCCTGATTCCCGAAGACATGCTACACGAAGCAAAGGTGGGGCAAAAAGTCTACGTCGAAATGAAACACTGGTCCGACCCAAAACAGGGACCAACCGGTGAGGTCAAAAAAATCCTGGGCGCTCCTGATGAGCACAATGTAGAAATGGAGGCCATCGTCTTGGAGCGCGGTTTTGACATGACGTTTGACCCCGAAGTTATTCATGCGGCAGAACAAATCCCCCTCGAAATTCCGAAGGAGGAAATCGCGCGTCGCATCGCCTCGCCAATCGGCAGGGATTTTCGTGGCACACTAACACTCACCATTGACCCGCATGATGCGAAGGATTTTGATGACGCACTATCGTGGAAAAAACTTGAAAATGGAAACGTGGAAGTAGGCGTACATATTGCGGATGTCTCACACTACGTGACGCGCCACTCGCGCATTGACACGGAGGCGGTCGAACGTGGTACATCTATCTACCTTGTTGACAGGACTATTCCAATGCTCCCCGAGCGGCTTTCAAACGGTATCTGTTCACTGGTTCCCGATGAAGACAGGCTAACATTTTCTGCAGTATTTACTCTCAATAGCAAGGGTGAGGTATTAGATGAGTGGTTTGGAAAGAGCATTATCCACTCGCAGAGGAGATTTTCCTATGAGGAAGCACAATTGGTGCTCGATGCCAAAAAGGGAGACTGCGTCGACGCATTACTTTCTCTTAATTCCCTTGCCAAACAATTGCGGATCAAACGTATTACCGATGGGGCAATTGCTTTCGAGGCGGAAGAAGTAAAATTCGAGCTCGATAAAAAAGGAAAACCACTTCGTGTAACAAAAAAAGTCATTCAAGATACGAACAAGCTCATCGAAGAGTTTATGCTCCTCGCAAACAAGCACGTCGCATCCCTCATCGCAAAAAAGGACCTTCGCGCAGAGTCAGTTTTTGTCTACCGCGTACATGATGCGCCAAACGAAGAGCGCATGCAAGACCTCCGTGATTTTCTCCAAGGTATCGGCTATGACCTCAAACTCGACAAGTTCGGACAAGTCACATCAAAGAACATCAACAAAATGCTCGCGGAAGTCAGCGGTCGTGCCGAGGAGGCAATGATCCAGATGGCAACCATTCGGTCCATGTCGAAGGCTGTCTACGCGACCAAAAATATCGGGCACTTTGGTCTGGGATTTGAATTCTACACCCACTTCACCTCCCCGATTCGTCGCTATCCAGACCTCATGGTCCATCGACTACTTGAAAGCTATCTCTTAGGAAAGCCAGTTCCGAAGCAGTCGCTAGAAGAGCAGGAACACCTCGCACGTTACTGTTCACAGATGGAAGTGAGCGCGGCTGAAGCTGAACGATCTTCTATTCGTTACAAACAGTGCGAATACTTTGCCGAACGCATAGGACTAGAGCTTGCTGGTACGATTTCCGGAGTCACTGAATGGGGAATCTACGTGGAGGATCCGGAGACTAAAACAGAAGGGATGGTCCACGTGCGGGATATTCCAAACGACTTCTACTTCTTTGAAGAGAAAAATTATCGCCTCGTCGGCAAACAGAAAGGCAAGAGCTATCGCTTGGGCGACAAAGTCCGTGTCAAAATCGCATCCGTCGACCTCAAGAAAAAACTTATTGGAATGAAGCTCATTTAACAAAAAAAAACGCCGACAATGGGCGTTTTTGCCTATCAGGCAGAAAGAAGTGCGCACAGTTTCCCGACGATGAGAAAACCAACATATATTGCACAGATTTTTTCACCGATGAATTCAGACCACAGGTCCGCGTAGTATATCTAGGGCGCAGGAAACGTCATATCTTGATCATTCGTGAGCCGGGTCAACCGCTTCACTTCACGCCAAGATAAATACCACCTCGACAGAATGCCGCACAGGACGATAATCCCCCCTTCCAAGATGAGCCACAAAAAGCGATGAATGAAAACCAATAAAAACGGATACTGCGAAAAGAAAAATGAAATCAAAGAAGGCGGAAAAGAGAAGCAACTCCTTGTCACGCACGGAAAACAAAAATAAAAGTGTCGAAAGAATCACAGACCTCTTTAAGAACGAGCTATTGAGATAGTATGAAATATTTGCAGTATTGTCGAATGAAAATCAATCCTGAGCGATACCCTTAGCCTACTTATACTTCAGGTCTATCTTAAAATCGGCAATGGGCGCATGTCTCGCATTTTTTACGTCTACACCCAAGAAGAGTGGAGACGGTAAGTGAGCCCGAACGCACGAAAGGAAAAAGCCCGCAGGTGGGCTTTTATTCTAAAGGAGGCGAATTTCGAAAAAAAACTTGAGTGTCAAACCGATAGCGATAGCTCCGAAATACCAATAGATTTCAGGTGAATAAAAAAAGTCCAACACTTCTTCGAAAAAGTAGACCCACTTGTGACCTTTTGTGATCTCCTCTCTCTTTTTTAAACTTTCAATCGAGATATCGTCCCAAAGCGTATCGTCATAAAAATACTTTTCTCGATGCGCCTGCAACATCGACCTGATTGTGATGACCACGATAAGACCGAAAATAATCATGAGGGTCGAAACGGTGGACACGTTGTAGGCGAGAATCAGAAACACCACACAGAGAATGGTGATATCAATAAGTCGAATAAGGGGGCCTTCGTCACGACCCATTCCAAGCAGACGAGAAAATAATGTGAACACGTACAACTCCTTCAAAGAATCTGCTCTCCTCAGCCTACTTTATTTTTTCGAGGAAGACAATTAATTAATTGTCCACCTTCTCAGTTCACTAGGATGCATTGTACTTCGGAGGATGTCTGCATATCACCAAAATTCAAGTATAAAAAACAATATACCGAAATTAGTCTTCTGCTTTTTTCTTTAAATCACTAATTTCCTTTTTTAATTCAATCACCCTCAACTCTCGACCAATCATTATCTTATTCATTCGCTCCAACTCTTCTACTTTTTTTTCAAGCTCTTTTTTAGAATCAAGAAGCTCTCCTTCTGCCAATCGACGAGAATTGTCACTTTCGCTCAAATCGTCAATCATTAAATTCAACCCAACGAATAACTCAGTAAAACTGTCTTCCTTCTCCGGAAGCGGTATTTGAATTTTAAAGTTTCCCAATGCAACCTCTTGCAAGGCTGGAATCACCGATGCCAGTCTTTCTTCAATATATTTGTTAACCTCCTGTTCAGATGAATCTACCATAGTGATATTTATTCTTTAAGCCACGCGAGCGCTTCTTCCTCCGTAGCGAAAAATTTTGCATTTGTTGCACCGGCTGCCCTGAGAATAAAAGACATGACGACCCTTGACGAAGTTTGCATTCCGAAAAAAGCCATTTTTTTTAATCTTTCGTGCTTCATATACTCAGCATAAATTTTTCTTGCCCCGCTTGAAGCCGTCCCACCACCAGGTAATTCTACCAACAATAACGGTTTCTCGTTGCACTCATCAATGATACGGTCCATGTCGTTCATCATCTCCCTCGCCTCAATCTCAACTGAATTTCCCCTTTTGATAAGCCGAATAACTTTGTTTTTGTCATCCCACCAAAGTTTGTATTCTTTTGATTGTTCCATGATATTTAAGATAAAAGGAGAGAGACACCTATTTGTCCGTGAATGTATTTATCATCTGTCATTGTAACAGCTTAATGCTTCACAGTAAACGAAACGGCAACGAGGTTCGTGCGACCTTAGGACACTGAATGATAAGGACACAACCTAAGTAAATCAAAAATACAGTCCAGCTATCAATTTTTTACTTCGCCACCTCCTGAGCTTCTTCGAAGGCAATGCTCAGGACTTTGGAGACGGCGTCAGTACCCATTGTGACGCCGTAAAGGACGCCGGCGCGGGACATCGTTTCGCGATTGTGCGTGATGACCATCAGCTGTGAGAGTTTGGCGAGATTCTCAATCATGTCACCATACTTGCGGGAGTTCGCCTCATCAAGCGCAGCGTCAGTCTCATCAAGCACCATGAATGGTGGAGGATTGACCTGTGAGATAGCGAAGAGGAGTGCAATGGACGTAAGTGCACGCTCGCCACCAGAAAGCATTTGTAAACCTTTGATCTTCTTGTGCGGGAGAGAAACTGCGATATCAATTCCCTCTTCGTCATTCTCCTCTTCCTCCTCAGAATCTTCATCCCCCGGAACATCGGAAAGATCGAGGTCGGTATCACGACGTTTTCTTTTTTCTATCTTTACAATAAAGAGCTCGGCGACGCCACCACCAAACATCAAGCGGAAGAAGTCACCAAACTGGTGGTTAATCTTTTTCACACCCGATTTAAATTCGGTATCAAGCTTTACATTCAGCTCGCCGATATCTTCAAGCCGTATCTTGCCACGCTCTATTTCACGCCTCCTGGTTTCCTGAGCATCACGGGATTCTCCGCGTACCTCTTCTACGGAGACTTGTACATTAGAAAAATCGAGAACAGCACGACCAAGAAGGATGCCTGCTTCGTTCAATTCTTCTTCGAGGCGGCGCGATTCGCGCGCGAGATTCTCTTCTTCGTTGCGCATGCGATCAAGCGTTGCCTGAAGTTCTCCTCGTCGTGACATCATCTCAAAGAGTGCACGCTCGGTATCACGCGAATGCTCCTTTTCTTGATCAATCTCCGACTTCACCGCCTGATATTCTGCCTCCATGACTTTTGACTCTTCGGCAACTCCACGAAGTGCTTCATCAACTTTCCCCTTCTCCTCGCGAAGAACATGTACTTCGAGGTAATCGGCATCAGTCAATGTTTTCTGACCCGCCTCAGCCTTGTGGTGTGCAATAAATCCTCGAACAGCATCCTTGATTCGCCCCAAGGCACCCTTGATATAGCCAATATCATCAGAATCATTCGCATTTGCTAATTCCTGTTCTATAGTACTCTGGAGTCCTTCAACATCACCAAGGCGTATGGGGACGTCTTCCTGGTGTGCAAATGACTCCTGTTTTTTACGAAGCTGCTTTTCTTCGAATTCAATCATTCCTTCGACACGCCCAAGGGTACGAGAAAGTTCATCATGACGTGCACGAGCACCACGAAGCTTTGATTCAACGTCAAGCAGTCTCTGGCTTTTTTCATCTCCCGCGCTCTCCTTCGCAAGTTCGTTGCGGGCATGCTCAATCTTGAGGTTGAGATCAGCAAGTTCACTCGCCGGCACATGTTTTCTATCGGCAATATCGCTAGTTTTAAATTCGCAATATATTTCCTCACGTTTTAAATACACACGATACAGTCCAATCAATCGCTCGCGCAATTCTCTTCCTTCATTAATCTTTTCAACCTGTTTTTTCAAAAAACGAAGATGGGGTGCGATCTCGCGTCGCAATGCTTCGGCTTCTTTCATATTCTGTTCAGTCTTTTCAAGACGACGTTCACTCTCCGCGCGCTTATATTGGTAGACCTTGAGCCCCAGTGCGTCTTCGAGCATTTCGCGTCGCTCCTTGGGATTGGCGTTCAAGATACGATCTGCCTCACCCTGTGAGATCATGTGATGTCCGGATGCTCCAATGTGTACCGATGCTAAAAGTTCGAAAACATCTTTCAGGCGCACCTGCGAGCCGTTAATGAAATATTGATTTGTACCATCCCGATATACTTCACGAGCAATTGAAACTTCGTGAAAATCAAGTGGAAATTCGCGCTTTGAGTTATCAAACACGATTGTCACATTTGCACGATTCGCGCGACTCGTTGATTGCGATCCGTTGAAGATGAGATCCTCACCGCGCTTTCCGCGCATCGACTTCATTGACTGTTCTCCAAGTACAAATCGAATTCCCTCGGCGACGTTCGACTTACCGGAACCATTTGGCCCGACGACAGAAGTTATCTGCGAAGTAAACTCCAAAACGGCTTTTTTTCCAAAAGATTTGAATCCAAATAGCTCCAGTCTCTTTAGTCTCATTTGAATACTATTTTAGCATGCTATTCATAAATCCGGCTCAAAAACTGGGGAAAAGAAAAACCGGATGCACGTGGCTCCGGTCTCGATTGCTTGAACTCAAGAAATAAGGGTAGTGAAATATGGCTTTCCCACACCCACACCGCTATTCAGATATTTTTTTTCATCATAGAACACCATATTGATACCCGACGGATGTGCCGAAAATTGGATAAGTCCAACTGGGCATTTTTCGCCAAGAACCAGCGCGTCCGCTTGCGGCAAGAGAGTATCCGTGCGGGCCGACAAGAAGTTTGGTCGCACAAGGAACAATTGAACAAGCTGGTGGAGGGACAAAAACGTTCTCCCATGCCTCTCTACCCATTCATCGGCCTGCTGTATTGTTTTTCCCTTCAATTCACGACCTCCATTAATTCCCACGAGTACGTAGGGATCAACGGGCGAAGGTCTTCCTTGCGGACGTATTTCAGTACGTAGCGCATCAGCTCCCGAGGAAACGTCGCCGAGAAAAGAATATAGCTGGCGGCGCATCGGTACCCACTGCGTCGGGATAACCAAAAGTAAGGTAAACTCGCCATCGCGGATGGGATGTCTCGATGGTGGTGCAAAAAAATCCATCACACGCGTAATGAGCGGAGTCAATGCGCTCCGAAAATCTGTTTCGGAATATCCGGCAGCAGCATGAAATCCGAGTTCGATATACCGCTCGACCTGTTCGTCGAGTCGCGCCATGATGTAACTCGTTGTTTGTGGGCGAAGATACTGCTCATCTCCTTCCGTGAGTGCACGAATGAGTGACATGGCCATCTTGGGATTTGCGCCACGCTGATCTTCCGACAGATGGAAATCATCGATCAATCGGATGATTTCCGTCAAGAGACGAGTCTCTATATCGCGAAAACTTTCTCCGCCGGAAACTACAGAGATTTGGGGCTTAGTACCTTTGTTCAAGTATTTCTCCTCAATGAACATTTATCCTATGTGACACTCTACCACACGAAATAGTTCGAGTCAAAGGGATTAAGGGACTATTTCTTGTCATCCTCCTGCCAGCCTTTTTTGTCGAGTGCAGATTGTGCGGCCACTTGTTCGGCGTCCTGCTTCGAAGCACCGATACCGGAAGAAACGAGATCACTTCCAATATAGACACCTACCTCAAATCGCTTATCGTGGTCTGGTCCGGTCTCTTTGAGTACTTCATAATTCGGCGTAATACCCGTGCGCTCCTGAGCCTCTTCTTGAAACCTACTCTTCGCATCTTGCCAGAGGCGCTTTCCGACAATGTTGTCGAGGCGATTAAAAAGACTTCGTCCAATAAAACTTTTTGCACAGTCATAGCCTTGGTCGAGAAAAATTGACCCGATAACTGCTTCGAACGTATTGGCGAGAATGTACGAGCGGGCGCGTCCGACATCCTTCGCCTCACCGCGCGAGAGTAGAAGGTATTCGTTCATGTTCCAATCGGATGCTGCGAGCGAAATTGAGTCGGTATTCACGAGCGCAGAGCGATAGGCAGTAAGCTTCCCCTCAGGCTCGTCGGGATATTTTGCATAAAGATACTCGGTTATGACGAGTTCCAAGACAGCATCCCCGAGGAACTCCAGGCGCTCATTGTGCTTCATATTCGTCCCGCGATGCTCGTTCAGGTAGGAACGGTGCGTGAACGCTTCACGCAAAAGTGATACATCCTTGAAGGTTACGCCAATAGTGGCGGCAAATTTTTCGTATTCAGCTAAATTATCCATACCAGAACCTATCTCAAAAGCACTCGTGTCTCCACATGAGCGTGGCGAAGTGTTTTTGAGAGCGGTCCTGCCAGTGACACTAACACGCCTTCCAATTTTTAGCAAGCGTTTATCATTATTTGAGCCTCATGATATTCATGATCGCTGAGACCACATTTTTAAAAGACCGAGCTGTATGCAGCTCTCTCTTTTTACGAACCCTTCGACATCAAGGAGGTGATGGCCTTGGTGATGATGGGCAATATATCGTCGTAAATATTGAGGTCCACAAGCTCAGCCGCTTTGAACCATCGAGCATCATCAAGCCCCCCCTTTCCTTCCTCGAGTTCAAGGGGTTGAAATGTCGCCTCACCCAAAAAGTACGAGAC
This sequence comes from Parcubacteria group bacterium GW2011_GWA2_47_7, assembly GCA_000999395.1. Taxonomy (GTDB): domain Bacteria; phylum Patescibacteriota; class Minisyncoccia; order Phycocordibacterales; family UBA6899; genus MHLP01. Next base: position 13,979 of record LCOM01000014.1, on the reverse strand, counting down.
GTGCTTCCTAATCTTTCCCTGCTCCGGATGTGATGCGATGTATTCGTTCTCGCCGAGCTTCTCGATGATTTTGATATCGGCGTTCATTTCCTCCTTAATCTCGCGGATAGTTCCCTCTTCGACATTCTCTCCATCCTCGATGTGCCCCTTGGAAAGCGTCCAGTGCCCAAAGATGTCGTGCACGAGTGCGAGGTAGAGTTCACCATTGTCATCGCGTCCATACACAACTGCACCACCGAGCTGCTCCAAAGGAAGCGTCGCCGGATCGATGAGCTGATTCTTCTTGTCGCGTGTTTGCGATGTCTCTTCTTTTCCGGGTTCTCCTATTTCTTTATAAACTGCACCCAAAACGCCGTTCACGAACTTGCCGCTATTTTCTCCGCCGAATGATTTTGCGAGTTCAATGGCTTCGTTGATAGCGACCTTCGGAGGAACTTCATTCCTGTCTCCAAAGAGAAGCTCAAAAAGACCGATGCGCAAAACATTTCGGTCGACAATTGAAATACGGTCGATGACATTGCGTGCGAGCACGTCTTCAACATCACCAATCTGATGATTGTTGAAATCCCACTCAAAGAGGGATTGCAAGACGATGCTTCTTGATAGGTGTCTATTCGCCATATATAAAAGTTCTTCAAATAGAGTATACGCAATTACATGCTCATACGTCAAACATGTTGACAGCATAGCACAATTCGTGACCTAATGCAAGCCCTATTTTAGGTGAATATATATAGGCTTTTCGGCAAACAAAAAATCCGCAAGTGCGGATTTTTATTTCTTTTCTTTCTTCTCTTTTACCTCTTTTTTCTCCTTGACTGCCTTCTTTGGTTTTGGTTCCTTTTTCTTGGTTTCTTCCTTTGGCTTCAATGCCTCGGCCTTCTTTGCTGCCTTGACGGTCTTTTTGAGAACATCTACAACGACGCGACCGCGATATTTGCCACAATTGCCGCATACACGGTGCATCAAGTGCTTTGCCTGACAGTCTTTGCAGGTCTCAAAACGCGCCACCTTGAGGGCGTGATGGGAACGGCGATTTCGGGTATGCCCGCTAGTGTGTCTCATTCGTACTACCATAGTGCTCTAGAGTATATACAAATCTATTTATTTGGCAAGTTTTTTGGGGAAAACAGTAATTTACAAAAGATGTCTTGTGCAAGCGAGGCAATCCCTTCTTGTACTTTTGGTTTTTTTGCGTATTCGATTGTGTTTTTGCCTACGGCGAGATGGTGATACATGATATTCCTATCGACACAAAAAGTGATTCCGAAGCAATCCCATGAAGTCACTGTTTTATACAAAAAACCCCGCGAAGGCGAGGTTTTGTTTTATCCTAGGGAAAGAAAATGGTAAATCCCCACTCCGAAAGAACCATTGCAATAAAGAGCTTGAGGTCTTCTCCGGTAACGTCTTCGACCCAGATTTTATAGGGCTTCGACGCAATAGAAACGACCTCCTTCGATGCAAAGCCTAGTTCCACGCGGTCGTACAATCTATCCCCTTCTTCATTGGTGAGGCCGGAAACTTGCACCCGACTTCTGTCTTCATCCGAAAGAGAGAGCATCACTGCCCGATAGCCATCAGTCATGGTTCAATCTCCAAAGAAGTATCTCTGCATGAAATCTACCGCCTCATAAATTAAAGTCAAATAAAATTGCACGGCAAAACATGGGACTCAGTTTAGTCTTTTTTTATGTGCGGATTTTGTTATCGCGCATTCAGTGCGGCACGGGTACCCGATCCGACAAATCCGACCTGTTCCAGACCGACGGATGCTTGGAATTTTTTGACTGCTGCGGCGGTCACGGGACCATAATACGAAGTTGGTGTCACAAAGAAGAATCCAAGTGAAGCAAGTCTTTTTTGTAGCTCTAGGACTTCAGAATTTTCCGATCCTATTGCAAGCGACTTCGTGAAAACATAGCGATTGCCATTGGCGGTCGCGACGAGAGGGCTTACCGATGGAATCACTGCAGTTGCCACCGATGCGCCAACACTCGCACCTGAAGCATTCAAAGCAGCACGAGTTCCCGGACCGACAAATCCTACAGGCTCAAGGCCACGTGAGGACTGGAATTTTTTGACTGCCGATGAAGTAATCGAACCGTAATAGGAGGTTGGTGTCAAAAAGAAAAATCCAAGTGAAGCAAGTCTTTTTTGTAACTCCAACACCTCACTGCTTTCCGAACCGATGGCGAGGGACTTTGTAAAATAGTACCCCCCAGTAGAATTCCCCGAACTTGGAGTTCCGATGGCACTCACAGGTGGCGAATATACCGAAGAAGCAACAACTGGTGATGGCGGAGCAATAGGAATACCAACGACCGTAATGTCAGTACGTACGGTCGCGTAATTACCATTCGTATCTACCGCGTTGATCGCAATGTTATGTACTCCGATATCATCTCGTACGGGGGTCCAGATGAATAGCCCTGAAGAACTAATGTTGTTGGTTCTGACAGATGACCCCCCAGGGTGATTGTCTGAAACCGCGAAAGTCGGCACGATCAGTCCGCTCATCTGCAAGTTGAATTTAAGAGTATCTCCGACCATCACCACCTTTCCGGGCGTCATAGCCTCCACGGTAATGCTTGGGGCTTGAACGACGATTGTCTGGAGTACGATACTAGACTGACCACTACTGTCGGTAATCGTCATGCGGAGATTGTGTACCCCAATCTGGCTCTGGACAGGAATCCATGAAAAAACTCCGGTCTCGCTCAATTTATCAGCGGAAATTGTTGACGGGATAAATGAATCGATAATCGCAAATCTTGGAGCAGTAAACCCCGGTGAGGTGAGACTGAACGTTACCGCTCCTCCTACCGGAGTCGTGGTTCCCGGCACAAGAGATTGCACCGCGGGCTTTATTGCATCAGAAACAGTAAAGACTTGGGAGAGTTCAACAAAGTGTCCACTCTGATCAGATACGTTTATCGTTACATTGTGCTGTCCGAGCTCAAAAATCGTCGGCACCCAATAAAATGCGCCTAAAGAATTGAGCTTACTGTTTGTGAGGGTACTCCCACCGACACTATCCCCTATCCAATATGTTGGATTAGTAAAACCCACTGGTGTTATCTGAAATTCCATCGGTGAGCCCGCGAATGCTGCGGGACCATTCTTCATAGCGGTCAGCGTAACGCTCGGTTGAATAACGGTAATAACTTTCGAGGCGCTCGCTGAGTTTCCTGCACTGTCGCTGGCAGTAATGGTGATAGTGTGATTTCCCACATCACGAGACATTGGCGTCCACGAAAACTCTCCGAAGGAGCTCAGGTTTGAGGTAAGGTAAATACCCCTATTGTCTGATATTGTAAAATATGGAGAACTAAAACCCGTGGGAACAACCTTAAAGGTTACGGGTGAATTGACCGACACGGTACCACTTGCTGGTGAGAGCTCCTGTATGGTGAGCGAACCCGCTGCTTCGACGAAGGAGACCGGAGCGAATAATACAAACAAGATACTGATAAAATAAAGAGAACTTGTGCGCAGTTTTTGAATCATCCCTTTATTCTACTACAATATGAAGTTGTTACGATGGTATTATTCCACGTTCCTACCGTAAGTTTTTGCAATAACTCTTGCGATGCAATGGCGTGAGCCCATGTTTTTTTATCGCACACATGTGCCCCGCCGTTCCATAGCCAACATGTCGGTCGAAGCCGTACTCAGGATATTTTTTGTGCATACGTATCATAAGACGGTCGCGCTCAACTTTTGCAACAACGGAGGCGATAGCAATGATGGTTTCTTTTGCGTCACCGCGGATTATTGTTTCTTGATTGATAAATTCATCCGGAGCCTTCAGTCCGCCATCAAGGAGAACGCGGGAATCTTTCGGGTCTGGTGATAATTTCTTTAGTCCGCGTGCAATTGCACTCCTAATCGATGGATTAATACCATCCTTGTCTATGGTAGTCGCCAAAATAAATGACACGGCAAATGTGACGCCATTCCCTTTTTCAATTATTTTTTCATACCACCCCTCACGTTGCGCGCGTGAAAGCTGCTTGGACTCCTTTATTTTTTTCCATTTTTTTATTGTCGCCGGCGTTGCAATCGCCACCCCGACGGCAACAGAGACAAAAAGGGGGCACCCGTTAGGGCGCCCTCATTACTGTTTTCTTTGTCTTAGCTCATTCGACCATCGGGTCCGAACCGACCAATATTGAGCAGTTCGCCATCAGGAGTGGCGAATGCCTCGAATCCAAAGTACTCAAAATGTATTCTCATGCTGGTTCCGTGAATTCCCGGGAGACTGAGACACGCAATGGACTTGGCTATCGTAACCACATATTTCGTGTAATCCCTTAATTGACTGTTCAACAACAGTTTAGGCGGATGAAATGCTACCTCGTATTTCCAGTCAATGACTTTCATGCACAAACACGTACTCGAAACGTACTGAAGCGCAATCTCCGGGTCCGAGTCAGAGGGCCAAGGATTTGAACGAAGTTGTTCAAGTACGACTTCACGCAATAAATCTTGCACTTGGGGCTCATTTTTTGAGCCATAGAACACTATCGATGCGCGACCGTGAAATCGTGCGGCATCATCATGATTGTCAACATCCATGTTTTTCTCCTCAGACTTTGAAGGGACAAGGAAAGCAGAAACTGTAGTGAACACTGTGCTGGAGAAATAATAGAAGAAATTTTACAAAAGTCAATAGAAACCTTCACGCCTCGTTTCTTATTCACGGAATATATTGATTCACTGATATTTAAATACCCGATACAGCTGACAACTCTAATAATCTCTGTCTGAATAATGTTTAGAGTCTCCACCTCTCCTTATATGTATATCTTGAATCGAACAAAATGAGGTTTTCCACAGTGCACAGAGATGCGATTACAATGCTATACTCGATGCATGAGCACCCACTCTCCCCACACTGTTAGCAATAAGAAAAAAGTGTCGGGAGACAAGGAGGAAAAAAGGGGAGAATTTATTCACCTTCATACACACACCCACTTCTCTCTTCTCGATGGGCTTTCAAAAGTAGATAAGGTTGTCGAACGCGCAAAAGAGCTCGGTATGAGCGCCATCGCTATGACCGACCACGGTGCAATGTACGGAGCGATTCAATTCTACAAAGCATGTACGAAGGTAGGCATCAAACCCATCATCGGCGTCGAGGCATACATCGCCAACCGCACACGCCATGATAAAGAATCGGGTATCGACAACAAACGTTTTCACCTTACCCTTCTGGCAAAAAATGCGGAAGGATACAAGAACCTTGTCCGTCTCACAACGGCGGCGCACATCGAAGGATATTACTATAAACCCCGTATGGATAAGGATATTCTTCGGATGTACTCCGACGGTATCATCGCCCTTTCCGGCTGTCCTGCAAGCGAGCTTGGTCGCGCGATACTCCGCTCGAACGACCTCAATCGTGCAGAAGCAATCATCCGTGAGCATCAGGAAATATTTGGGAAGGAAAATTATTTTATCGAAGTCATGCATCATCCTGATGTCGAAGATTTCGAGCGATGGAGAAGCACACTCATCATGCTCTCCAAAAAACTCGACGTGCCACTCGTCGCGACACAAGATTCACACTACATACACCCCGACGATGCACGCGCCCACAAAACACTGATTGCTATTTCGACAAATACAGATGTGAATGACACCGGAATCTTCAGTGGAAACGGTGACTATCATTTCATTACCACGGAAGAAGCGATGGAAAATTTTCGTGATATCCCTGAGGCAGTGTTCAATACAAAAAAGGTTGCGGACATGTGCGACATTAAACTTGAGCTCGGCTCGTGGGTATTTCCACATCTCGATTTCGCAAGAGGCAATGCAGACGACGAATTGCGTCATATTGCCGAGGAAGGAATTGTGACTCATGAGATGAAAGATGATTCTATACTGCGCGAACGATTTGAATACGAACTCAAGGTCATTAAAGACAAAGGTTACTCTCCATATTTTCTTGTCGTTGCCGACCTTCTGCGTCACGCACGAGAAGTCGGAATCTACACGACTGTCCGTGGTTCAGCCGCCGGCTCGCTCATCACCTATCTCACCGGCATCACCAATGTCGACCCGATCGAATTTCAATTACCCTTTGAGCGTTTTTTAAATCCCTTTCGTCCCTCAGCACCGGATATTGATATGGACTTCGCGGATAACCGCCGTGAAGAGGTGCTCGAGTATGCAAAAAGGAAATATGGAGCCGATAAAGTGGCTCAGATAGGTACTTTTGGGACAATGATGGCGCGTGGCGCTGTGCGCGATGTCGCCAGAGCGCTCGGATACCCCTATGATGCCGGAGACAAAATATCAAAGCTAATTCCGCTTGGTGCACAGGGATTTCCAATGACACTCGAGCATGCGATGGAACTCGAACCGGACCTCAAAAAAATGTATGGAACCGATGCGACCACGCGTGAGATAATTGATCTCGCCAAGAAACTTGAAGGATGCGTGCGACACGTATCGGTGCACGCAGCGGGCGTCGTTATCTCCCCTACCCCCCTGATCGATTTTGTACCGACACAGTACGACCCGAAGGGAGGCAAGGTTATCACGCAATACGACATGTATTCTGTCGAAGAAGCAGGGCTCCTCAAGTTTGACTTTCTTGGTATCAGAAATCTGGCCATCCTTGGAGACGCAGTACGACTCGTGAAACTCCATCAAAATATCACTGTGGATATAGAAAAGATTCCATTTGATGACAAAAAAACTTTTACAATGCTCGCACGTGGTGAAACGATTGGATTGTTTCAACTAAATGGTTCAGGAATGACTAAGGCCTTGATGGAACTCAAGCCGAATCGTATTCACGACATCAACGCCATGGTTGCACTGTATCGACCTGGTCCGATGAAAACCATCGATGAGTACGTTGCACGCAAGCACGGCAAAAGTGAGGTGGTGTACTATCATCCGAAGATGCAAAAGTTTTTGGATAAGACATATGGGCTACTAGTCTATCAAGATGACCTTCTCTATACCGCAATCGAGCTTGCCGGATACGACTGGGGTGAAGTAGATAAATTCCGTAAGGCGGTGGGAAAGAAGATTCCTGCCGAGATGGCGAAACAACACAAAATTTTTGTTGATGGTTGTCAGACACACAGTGGAATCAGTTCGTCGGAGGCTGAGAAAATATGGACGCTCTTTGAGCCGTTCCAAGGCTATGGATTCAACAAGGCCCATGCTGCATGTTATGGTCGCGTCGCTTATCAGACGGCATACATGAAGGCGACGTACCCGAGCGAATACATGACCGCGGTACTCACGGCAGAAGAAGGCGACACAGAAAAAATCTCCGAAATCATCACTGAGTGCAAGCGCATGGCAATCCCCGTACTTCCGCCGGATATCAATATGAGCGACACGCACTTTGCGGATATTAAATCAAAAAAAGAAGGAGTAATAGATCAAATTCGATTCGGACTCTTTACGATAAAAAATCTCGGAGAAAATATCGCCACAGCCGTCATCGAAGAGCGTAATGCAGGGGGGCCATATCTTTCGTTCACCAACTTCTTGGAACGCGTCACACACAAAGACCTCAATAAGAAGTCACTCGAATCACTCATCCGCGCGGGTGCATTTGATGCACTCGGTGAAGAACGCGGGGCGCTCCTTCATAATATCGACGATGCGCTTGAGTACCACAAAGAGCATGCAAAAGCGCTTCTCAGCAACCAAGTATCGCTCTTTTCTGTCGTTACTGATGCGAGCGCACTCCCGACCCTCCGCCTTCGCCCCGCACCAGAAATTATGATCGACCAGAAACTTGCTTGGGAAAAGGAATTACTCGGGCTTTATGTCTCTGGTCATCCGCTTGATAAACATCGTGAAAAGATCGAACGAGGGGGCACAAACATTAAAGAAGTGAACGAAAACACCCACGATGGAATGGGTATCATCATTGCGGGTATTATTGAAGAACACAAAATAGTCATCACAAAGAAAAATGAGCATATGGCATTTCTAAAGATTGCTGACTTCACCGGCTCCATCGAAGTCGTCGTCTTCCCTCGCACTATGGCCGAATATAAGGAATTGCTTGGCCCCGACAAATGCGTCGCCATCAAAGGTCGCTTTTCGAGACGCAACGACGCACCATCACTTATTGCAGAGAAAGTGAAGGCACTCTGAAACTTCAAAAAGGTTTTTACTGTGAATAGGCCTAGGTCGTTCCTCCACCAACACTCTCGATATGATTACCGTTAATTTTAAATGCGGTTTCATCGCAAATGGTGTAAGTCGTCTTTTCAATCTGCGCTTTGATTTGTTTCGAGAAATTCTTTTCGCACATTTTCAAACCAAATCCAAATTGAAATAATGAATGTGCGAACGTGTTAATTATGACAGCAAAATTCGCCATAATATCAAGGGAGAGATTATGATGCCGCACCGGAGCTTACTGTGCCGTCAAAATGCTCTTCTCTTTCGTCTGCCTTGGTGTGTTCAACGAGCTTATCTTTATGTTCAGGTGGGGCGTAAATCGTGTAGAGCTTCAATTCGGTAGCGCCAGTATTGATAATATTATGTTTCGTCCCTGCCGGGATGATAACCGCATGATCAGCCGGAAACGGAAAGGAAATATCATCGAGAACAACAGTCGCCTCACCTGCTTCAGAGCGAATGAACTGATCGAGATGATGTACTTCTTCTCCAATCTCCTCCCCCTTCTCTAAATTCATCAAAACAAGCTGCATACTCTTTGCGGTAAAGAGGACGCGACGATAATCACTGTTCGAAAGCGTCTCCTTTTCAATATTCATAATATACCCCTTCTTCGGTTCATCCTTCATAAAAATAGATATTAACGATAATATCCTGATTGTATCAACGGTCTGTTAATTTTAGATGAAGGCTCTGAGTTGACTGATTGAAGGAGAATGGACTATACTCAGATTACTTGAGATTGCTTTGGGTACCAACCAGAGGTCTTTGACGGGAAACCCTAATCAAGCAAAATGAGTGTTCTCGGGAATACCCGGGAAAATCGAGGTGGAACCGCGGCATAGATCGCCCTCGTAAGCATATAGCGTAAACGCTGTATTCTTATGAGGGTGATTTTTATTTATTGGTAATAATCTACTTTTATGGACAACGTAGAAAAGCTACATAATACGAGACATACTTTCGCCCACCTCCTTGCAATGGCAGCAATAGAATTCGATCCCGAAGTAAAACTCGGCATTGGCCCGGTCACAGATAATGGATTTTACTATGACTTTCAATTCACCAAAACACCCACACCTGATGATCTCAAGGGTTTCGAAAAATCAATGAGAAAATTCATCAATCAGAAACTTCCGATGACGGGTCGTGAAATCACCAAAGCGGAAGGCGAAAAACTTTTTACCAGTCAACCATTCAAACTCGAGCTCTTGGAACAATATGCGGCGGAAGATAAAACACTCACGGCATACACATTAGGATCCTTCACTGACCTCTGTAAAGGTGGACACGTCAAAGATACGAGCGAGGTAGATGCGGGTGCGTTTAAGCTCATCCGGATCGCCGGTGCGTACTGGCGCGGCGACGAAAAGAATCAGATGCTCACGCGTATCTACGGATATGCATTCGAAACAAAGGAGGAGCTTCTCGCATATGAAAAAATGCTTGAAGAAGCAAAAAAACGCGACCACAAAAAACTTGGAAAAGAGTTGGATCTTTTCACCTTCTCAGACCTCGTCGGGCCGGGACTCCCCCTCTGGACGCCGAAGGGCACACTTCTTCGCGAATTGCTCGATGGCTATGTCTGGCAATTGCGCAAGAAACACGGGTACGAAAAAGTGGAGATTCCACACATCACAAAAAAGGAACTGTATATGACGAGTGGTCACTGGGACAAATTCAAAGATGAACTCTTCCGCATCACGACGCGCGAGGGACACGAATTCGCGATGAAACCGATGAACTGCCCACACCACACACAGATTTATGCACGAAAAGCATGGAGCTACCGTGAACTCCCACAGCGTTATGCCAATTCAACGGCATGCTACCGAGATGAACAATCCGGCGAGCTTTCGGGACTCTCTCGTGTCCGCGCATTCACACAAGATGACGCGCACGTCTTTTGTCGCATGTCTCAAGCAAAAGAAGAATTTATAAAAATCTGGGACATCGTACAAATTTTCTACAAAACATTCGGATTTGAACTCCGCGTACGCATTTCGACGCATAACCCGGCGTCACCGGAAAATTATCTTGGCGGACCGGAAAACTGGGCCATCGCGGAAAACATGCTAAAGGAGATAGCAAAAGAGAAACATGCAAATTCATTCGAGGGTATCGGCGAGGCTGCATTTTACGGACCAAAACTCGATTTCATGGCAAAGGATGCAATCGGTCGTGAGTGGCAGGTCGCAACCATTCAGCTCGATATGAACATGCCGGAACGATTTGACCTTGTCTGCAACAACGAGAAAGGCGAGAAGGAGCGCATCGTGATGATCCACGCCGCTATCATGGGTTCTATAGATAGGTTCCTCTCAATACTCATCGAGCATACCGGTGGCAACTTCCCCTTATGGCTTTCTCCGATGCAGGTCGCTATTGTTCCCATCGCAGATGCACATCACGAATTTGCCAAAGAAGTTGCCAACGAACTTGAATTACAAAATTTCCGCGTCGTCTTCATGGAAGACAGCGACTCGCTCGGTAAGAAGATACGCGCAGCAAAAATGGAGAAGATCCCCTACACACTCGTCATCGGCGACGCGGAAGTAAACAATCGCACCGTCACTCTCGAATCGCGTGATGAAGGCAAAATTGGTGAGCTCACTGTACCAGACCTCGTTACCCGCTTCACGGAAGAAATTTCGACAAAACAATAACCCTCCATTTCTTCACTAAAGAAAAAGCACACAACGAGAGTTGTGTGCTTTTTCTTTTTGACAAACGCTCAATACGATAATCTCAAATATGGCTACTGTTCACCGCGTGAAGTAATCTCCGGGTTTGGTCCAACCTTAGTTGGGGATGCGTTTCCGGTACTCTCACCGTGTCGCACGAAATATATATGATTTGATGTCGCCATTTCTACACATCCAAATTTGCAAGCTTGGCATTGGACTGAATGAATGACTTACGAGGGCCAACTTCAGAACCCATGAGAAGATCAAATACCTTGTCCGCCTCCTGAGCGTCCTCGATGGTCACCTGCTTTACCACACGATGAGCCGGATCCATGGTTGTTTCCCACAGCTCCTCGGAATTCATTTCCCCAAGACCCTTGTAGCGCTGAACATGCACCTTGCTCGATTTCTTTGCTGCTTTTGCATCTTTCTCTACTTCATCATCACCCTCAACTGGCTCGCTGTTGTCGTCACCCTCTGCGGCGATCTCAAGCTCCTCGGCCTTCACGCCCTCCTTTTTGAGATACTCTTCCAACTGCTCTGGTGAATAGAAATAGCTGATGTCTTTTCCTTTCTTCACCTTAAAGAGCGGAGGCTGTGCGATAAAAATATGTCCCGCATCAACAAGTGGCCTGAAGTGACGATAGAACAGCGTAAGGAGAAGTGTGCGAATATGCGCACCGTCCACGTCGGCATCGGTCGCGATGATGAGCTTGTGATAGCGCAGCTTCGAAATGTCGAACACATCACCGATAGCGGTGCCCATAGCTACGACGAGATTTCTTATCTGCTCCGATGCGAGCATTTTGTCGAGACGCGCGCGTTCGATGTTCAAAATTTTACCACGGAGAGGAAGGATAGCTTGCGTCTTTCGGTCTCGCCCTGTTTTTGCAGTACCACCGGCAGAATCTCCCTCAACGATAAAGAGCTCAGACTCTACCGCGCTTCGGCTCTGACAATCTGCGAGCTTTCCTGGAAGTGTCATGCCATCAAGCACCCCTTTTCTGAGTACCGAATCCTTAGCGGCCTTTGCTGCCTTTCTTGCCCGTACTGCAAGCACAACCTTGCCCACGATAGCCTTGGCATCATCAGGATGCTCCTCGAGGAATGTGCCGAAGGCCTCACCAAAGACTTTCTCCGTCGCGCCACGTGCCTCTACGGAGCCGAGTTTACCCTTTGTCTGACCCTCGAACTGAATCTCAGCCATTTTGATAGATACGACCACTGTGAGGCCTTCGCGGACATCATCTCCAGTGAAGCCTTCTTCTGCTTCTTTTCCGAAATTATTCTTTTTGACGTAGTCGTTCAATACGCGCGTGAGTGCAGTACGAAATCCGGTAACATGCATTCCACCTTCCGGATTGTAAATATTGTTTGCAAAGGCGATCTCGCGAGAAGACATATCATCGACATACTGAAGTGCTACCTCCACGGCAACATTTCCTTCCTGCTTTTCAACGTAAAATATTTCCTTATGAATGGGTTTTTGAAATTTGTTGTGATACTTGACGAGCGAGTACAAGCCTCCCTCAAAGAAGAAGGACATTGATGGCACGTTGTAACCCACATCTTTGAGGTAAAAGGCATCATCGGTATTTATCTTTCCAGCATAGTCCCTAAGATCAAGCATGTTTATCTCAAGACCTTTCACGAGGTATGCCTGCTGGCGCAAGTGTGTCACTATCGAGGACCAGTTGAATTTGATTTCGCTGAATATCTCCGGATCCGGGTCAAAGAGCACGATGGTTCCATGCTCCTTCGACGCGCCAACCTTCTTCACCTTCGCCTTCTGTTTTCCGCGTGCATACTCCTGTACGTGTTCACCTCCATCACGATGCACATTGACCTTGGCGTATTGAGACAAGGCATTCACGACTGATGCTCCTACGCCGTGCAACCCTCCGGATACTTTGTAGCCACTATCTTCACCTCCGAATTTTCCTCCGGCATGAAGTGTGGTCATGACTGTCTCGAGCGCCGAAACTTTTGTTTTCGAATGAATATCCACGGGGATACCGCGACCATTGTCAACAACACGAATGCGATTTCCAGGGAGAAGTGAAACCTCAATGCGCGAACAAAAACCACCCATCGCTTCGTCGCGCGAATTGTCAAAAATTTCCCAGATTAAATGGTGCAACCCCTCAACCCCCGTGGAACCGATATACATTCCCGGACGTTTCCGCACCGGCTCAAGTCCCTCAAGAACCTGAATGGATTCTGAGCCATAACTTCCTTTCTTTGCCTTTGCTTCTGTAGGTTTATCGTCTTTTTTGGCCATTTTACACGTATAATTGCCCCCTAAAATGAGGGCAATTTCGTGTCTGAATTATAGCAAAAGAATCAAGATTTACCAAGCGTTTTTTGGATTTTTTGAATGTGGAAAAGTCATACCATTTTACCCTTTAATGAGGCTGTTTTCTACCAAAAAACTATCGTTCCATCGAGACCGACGCATCCTAGCAAACCGAGTTTTCCAACAGTGAGCTTCGCTTCGGCCAACTCGGTAAGGAAGGCAGTTTATTTATCTCACCTGCCAATCTTGTTGCGCATTGCACGCGGAGGTAACGCGTTCCATGACTGCATTCACCTCCTCATCGGTAAGCGTACGCTCGAACGACTGGAAGACCATGCGATATCCATAGGAAATGCGATCTTCACCCAGTTTCTGAAATTTGTCGAACTGTGACAACCTCACGACAAGCTCCCCTGCCTCTTTCTTGAGCAATACTTCGATATATTCTTCCGTTACTTCCTGTGGAACAAAAATGGCAATGTCGCGAACAATAAAGGGGTACGCGGAGAGAGTTTTGTAACGCATTTCCAGATCGGACTGTGCGAGTGATTCAAAAACGGTCGGCTCCGGCAGATTCGCAATGAGTTTATCGAAATCAAACTCGCAAATGACCGGGCTCCACTTGAGTCCTTCTGGGGCGGGAATTTCTATGTAACGTGCATCGGCGATACTTGGGACCCCAAGCGCTGTTGCAATGGTAACGATGAGATTTTCGCACTCCGAGCGGATTGTCTTTGCACTCCCCTTGCTCCCTGCGGCAAGCGCAAGTCCGATGGATGTGCGCTCTCCATCTCTCGGAAAAATATTCCCGACTTCAAATATTTTTA
>LCOM01000013.1 GCA_000999395.1 Parcubacteria group bacterium GW2011_GWA2_47_7 | reverse complement strand
TGTATGGAGATTGAACCATCGACCGCGCAGAATCCTCCATTGGCGTACTCCATGTGATGTGTTTGGGAGGTGTTGCAGTTCAAGCTAGAATGAATCCAGTCACGGTTGATTTTCGTTTCATGTGGTCTTGTGAGAAATATGGATGAGGTCTTATTACGAAATAATCCAAGGTGGAACCTTGGATTATTTGGTCGCGTTGAAAAAATGAGGATTAGTCCCATTCGAAAACGAGGACTCCCATTTTTTGGTTATTACATGCCGTTTTAGAAGATAAATATATATAAATTTGCAAACAAGAAGTATCGTCTTCCTTAGATAATTTTCAAAAAAGCCATGAAACAAATTAAACAAAGTTATGTGTTGATGATGGGAAGTGTGGTTCTTTGCATGTTATTCGTTGCATGGTTAGCATTTTTCCTGCAATCTTATCCCGTTCAAAATGTGATTGCTGTTCACCCCTCCTATCCCGCCAACTACTCCGACAATGCCATCCTCATTGGTGCATCCCATAATGTCTTCGTCGGCAAAGTGATCGCACAAGTTGGAACGAATGACTTCATCAGAAATCCCGCGACACAATTTAGCGTGGAAGTGATAGAAAATATTAAGGGTGATTTGAAGGACGCCGTAGTGATCAACCAAGAAGGTGGAGAAAAAAATGGTGTGTTATACCTCATGGAAGATAGTAATGGTATGCTCCAATCCGGCTTCACATACCTCCTGAGTACTCGCTATGACCCAGAGGGCGACTACTATACGCTCAATCCGCATGAGAACGCCAGCAAGCTCCTAAGTACCGATAGCACTAAGAATGCCGCCGCACTTCAAGCACTCGCCGAGCAAGACCCCAAAGTGAAAGCATTTGAAGCCGCATATCCCGCGGAGCAACTTCTCCAAGCTGATGTTGCGCATGTTAACACCCGCAACTCTTTCCAGTCACTCCCACCCGAAGCAAAAGTCGCAGCAGTGGCGCGCAAAATGGAAAATGAAAGTAAGCATACTTTAATTCTCTCTTGAAACGCGAAAACGGGAAAACGGGGATAAGTACATTTGATATCCATTTCGTGTGGTCTTGTGAGAAATGCGGATAAAGTCTTACCAAAATAATCCAAGGTTCCACCTTGGATTATTTGGTCGCGTTGAGAAAACGGGGATAAGCGCGATTGATCTGTTTGACTGATCTTATCGGCGGTAAAAGGGTGATTGGGGTACAGGGTTGCGATTGCTGAAATTGAATATTCTCTATGAGAGAGTAGAATGCGCTCATATGAACGAGAAAGAGGAGGTTTCCAACATTGCCTTTATCGACGGGCAGAATCTGCACATGGGGACCAAAGATCTTGGTTGGTCGGTTGATTATAAAAAGCTGCGCACCTATTTGCGTGATAAATATCATATTACCGAGGCATATTATTTTCTCGGATATGTCTCCGAGGAAGAACAAGATCTCTACGATAGTCTACAAAAAGCCGGTTTCATCCTTTCGTTTCGGGAGCACTCGTCCGCGCTCAAAGGAAAGAAGAAGGGGGATGTCGACAGCGACATTGTTTTCAGTGCAATGAAAAAGTTGGTTGAGAATGAACCGTTCGATAAAATATTTATCGTTTCAGGTGATGGAGATTATATGAAACTGGTCGACTTTCTCATGAAGAAGAAACGTTTTGGGAAGATGCTTTTTCCGAACAAGGAGTTTGCCTCCTCTCTTTATAAAAAGTTAGGAGGAGAACATTTTGACTACCTCGAAAATCCTGACATCAAAAGTAAAATTTCCTATCATAAATGAAAAAGGCCCCTTAGGTACTACGCCTTTTGGGTCCTTTTTCGTATTGATTCAATATGAATTATACATACGAAAGATGAAAAAACAAGGAAGTTATTAGAAAACCCTTGAAATTGCTCACCTTTTTAGCAAAAAGTCTCGCTAGGGGTCAGAGCCATCCATTTTATCTGAATGTGTGGTCTTGTGAGAAATATGGATAAGGTCTCATTATTAAAATAATCCAAGGTGGAACCTTGGATTATTTGTTGGCGCTGAGAAAATGAGGATTAGTCCCATTCGGAAACGATGATTCCCATTTTGGGGTTTCAGTGCATTAAAGGTTTGTCCTGTTGCACGACAATGCCGTCAGTTTGTATCTCGGGCTCGAATGCCTGCGTTTCATAGAGCGCGTCGAATTTTTTGAGGAGTACCCCTATCTCGTTATCAATTTCCCAAAAACGTTTTGAGCGGTTATCTCCGATGGCAACCGGTCCATTTTCAAGCTCATCGGCGGGAGCCGAGTGTTCAATGGTGGGGTGCTCGTTCGCAAAATCCTCCGGGAGTTCGTCTAAGAGTTCGTCAAAAAGTGCAATAATGTTTTTTCCTACCTCTGTGAGTTCAAGGCGAGTAAGACTTGGGTGTCCTGCTGCGATGGCGGAAGTAATTTCTTCAAGTCTCATCTCAACTCCATTTCTGATCTTTTCTGCCTTACTTCCCTCGGGGAGTTTTTTAACACTCTCACTCGATGACAGTTCTTCGTGGTAGGACATAGCAACGTAATTAGCTGTTCATGCGACGAGCATTCTGCTCATCATTCTTCATCATAGAATACACCACACCTCTGCAGGCGTCGAATCACTACTGTTAACGGGGTAATTACATTTGATTTTTATTTGATGTGGTTGTTGAAAATGAGTGCAATTATGAGTGATTTCTCGATTCATTCACGGTGTTGTTCTGATACAATGAGCTGATGGAAGAGAATATCATTGTACTGTCGGCTGTTTTCCCATTCGCAGGGTGCTCTATCGTGCCGATCGAACTGCTCGGCCGTTCTCGGTATTTCCGACTGAAGAGATTGTGAATGGTACTGCATGGTGCGAAGACCTAGAGAGTTCGAACTACAATATGATGATCACGAAGCAAGCGGGCGGTAGAGAGGAGGGCCTTTGGCGAGAGTCACATGTGTTCGATATTGTTGTTGTATTGGGTCACAATGATAATCCCATCGTTCGAGGAAAGGGTAGCGGTATCTTCTTTCACGTGGCACGTGAAAATTATACTCCGACCGAAGGATGCGTCGCAGCCTCGCTCACTGATATTATTGAAGTGCTTGGTAAATGTAAAAAGGACACCTTGTTTTGCGTGCGTGAGTAATCTTTTGATAAAAATTGAGATAAGTTTCATTGCAAGAGGGGAATGAGTACAGTTCATCTCAATTAAACGTGGGGGAGAATTAATGATAAGAGTTTGTATAGAATTTGGTATGATTCATTCATGAGTATTAAGATGATATTAGGAACAGTTGCAGTGTTTTTGGCACTGTTTAGTTCCTCTCTCTATATTCGAGATATTTTTCGTGGAAACACAAAACCGCATATTTATACGTGGTTGATATGGTCAATCGTCACATCAATTGCTTTTTTGGGACAGTGGGTTTCTGGTGGAGGTCCTGGTGCTTGGGCTACAGGGGTTACTACACTCGTGACCGTGTTTATACTTCTACTGTCCTTGAAGGGTGGATATGGAACAAAAGATATAACACACTTTGATAAAATATGCCTTGTTTTAGCTATCGCATCAATTTTACCTTGGGTGCTTACGAAGAGCGTACTGTGGTCGGTTATATTCGCGACACTCATTGACCTCATTGCATTTATTCCAACAATGAGGAAAACATGGCATGCCCCTCATAGTGAGTCACTTGGATCAATCTACGTGGACGCGCTAAAACATTCCCTCTCAATTTTTTCAATGGGCAGTTATACGTTTCTCAATTGGATGTACCCGGCCTCTGTGCTCACAGCGAATTTTATCATTATTACCGAAATAGAATTGCGCAGAAAATTCAAAAAAAACATTTCAGTTTTGCAAAACGAAAACATCGAAAAATGAGGAATCATTATGACTGATGTGCTACATTTAATTCATGGATGATAAAAAGGCAGCCGAGATACTCTTGATGCTTATTGAGAAGGGAGTATTAAACGAGGAGGAGATGGAGGCAGTGCGCTCTGCTGTTGGGGTGCTTAGCTGGACTTCACTTGCGGAGAGTCGACTCAAAAATCTTAAGGCAAAAAAGGAGAAAGGCGAATAACATATTTTCTTCTTCCTGTTTTGTTTCTCCAACCACTTCGATAATAATTATCCCATGATACGCCATGGCGTATCATGGGATAATTCGTTTTTATCCCGAGAAATGAAAACGGTGTCAGATTTGATGTGCGGAAGATGTTCTGATCCATTTCAAAATAACATTTTCGTCGATGAATGCGGGGTACGTTGGTAAAATGTTGGAAAAGTTAGATATGACAGTTGACGGGTTGTCATTCATCAGCGGGGTTTCGATGGCGCTTGAAGCACTTGCCGTATGAAGTCCGCGTAAGTTCGTTCATGAATTTTGTCCATCAGCTCTAGCAATTGCAGTACAAAGCGCCCCGCAGGGCGCTTTGTACTGCAAAAAGAACGTGACCGACGAATTGGGGCTCGTGTAGGGTATAATGGCGCGATGATAAAACACTCTCACTTATTTTATATTGCTCTCTCTTTATTATATATTCCTGTCTTAGCGAATGCACAGGTTGTCCGCTCGATCGAGTTTCCCGTGAATGGACCGAACAATTTTTTCAGCGATTTCGGCGCACCACGAGGCGGAGGAACGAGAAAACATCTGGGGAATGATATCATCGCGGCGAAGATGACTCCTGTTGTTTCGGCAGTCAACGGAACGGTGAATTACGTTATTTCACCAGAAGCGGCATGGGGGTACGAGATATCGATCATCGATGCGGAGGGATATCAATATCTTTATTTTCATTTGAACAACGACACGCCTAGCACCGATGACGGAAAAGGTGGAGAGGCGAATGCCTATGCACCGGGCCTTGATCGCGGGCAGTCGGTGACAAAGGGGCAGCTCCTGGGGTGGGTTGGGGATAGCGGTAACGCGGAGAACACTGTGTCGCACTTACACTTCGAGATACATGATCCTGCTAGACAGGCGATCGATCCGTATTCGAGTTTAATTACGTCGACGGGCGATTATCGGTCAAGCAATGCAAAGCTCGGAATCACTCCCGATATACGACTCCAGCTAGAGAAGGTGGTTGATGGTCGTCCGAACGATATTTTTAAGACAATACTTGAGCAAGGCGCAGGCGGAGAAGAGGTTCGACAGTTGCAGATAGTCCTTAAGGTGTTGGGGTTAATAGAAAAGGAAAACATCACAGGGTACTTCGGTCCCATCACGCGCGAAGCGGTAATCGCTTTTCAGAAACGGCAAATGATCGATCCCGTCGGCACTGTGGGTCCGGTCACACGCGAGGCCCTCAATCGCGGAATAGCCTCCGGAGTGTTGCTTGAATATAAACCGTTCTATTCTGAGAGAGAGCAACGCGCGATCCTGATCCAGAAATTGCTCGCACAAATAAAAGTACTTCAGGACCGCCTCCGTGCAATACAGGGAATACTCTAGCCCTGTCTCATAGTGATCTTTTGGGGCGGTAAAAATAAAGCATCAAGGTTTTCGCCTTGGTTCCTTTTTGATCAGCATCAGTTTTCGCCCAACCAGACCCACGACAGAATGAGCAAATCGAAATGAGCAATAAGAAAATGGAAAAATGGGGACAGGTATGAAAACGGGGTCAGAATTTATTACTCACATTATCTAAGGTAGAACCTTGGATAATGTGGTCGCGCTTGGCAGTGGAGGATGAGACTTCGTTTTCACGTCATGTGTACGAGTGGTCCCCTAATACATCTCAAAAAACACCCTCGTTGACAGCGGTGGGGCTTTCCCAAAAAGACTGAACCTCGCTACCATTTACATGGAGCTACTATATGTAGCTATCTCGATGAATATTGCTTGCTACTCAAATGATAATTGTCTAGTATGACCTTTAGTTGAACAATTCCGAGAGGGGTCGAAATGAAGCTAAAAGAATTCATGGAAAAATACAAACTGCCCGACAACGTGCAGTTGAGCGGTATCCCACTGCAGCATCCGGAAACAAAAGAAAAGATTTATGTGAGCAACGCGTGGTCTACCGGATTTTGGTATCGCAAAATTCCGTACATGATTGAAGGAAGGATTTATCCTTGTCAGTACACTGGTGACCTGCTTGATCTAGAAGTTTATCTTCGTGCAAGGAACGAAATAGCCGTTTTTACTCGAGCCGCTCAGTATCGTTCTTGAAGTCATTGTCTCCGTGTAAACTCGGAGACAATTTTATTTGCAAAAGAATATCTCTTTACAAGAAATATGGACGGCGTAGCATGGTGGATGGATAGTTTGTTTCACAATTGGAGGACATCATGTCTAAAAAAATGCTCGCGTCAGCGTCACTCCTGTCGCTGTTTCGCGACTATGAAGAAGTGCATACATGGGAAGACAAAGACGCGGGAATCATCGCAATCATTGCGATCCATAACACCAATCTCGGTCCCGCGCTCGGCGGTTGTCGGAGAGCTGTTTACCCTGCATTTCGCGATGCATTTGTCGACGTGGCTCGGCTCTCTCGTGGTATGACCTACAAAGCAGCCATGACCGATTACTACAACGGCGGACTGCCTTTGGGTGGCGGGAAAAGTGTCATGATTCCGATACGTCAGGACAAGCGCCTGCGTAAGCAGCAGTTTGCTTCTATGGGTCGTTTTGTCGAAACATTAGAAGGTCGGTATATCATCGCCGAAGACGTCGGCACCTATGTATCCGATGTGCACGAGATACGAAAGTTCACGAAGCATGCTTGTGGGGAAATGGTTGGGCATCCTTACGGTGGTGATCCGTCGCCCTTGACCGCGCTCGGTGTTCTTGCTGGCATGAAAGGGGCACTGCGTGCCACTTTCGGTTCGAATGTGCTCGAAGGAAGGCATGTCTATGTCGAAGGTATCGGCAAGGTAGGTTTTCCGCTCATGCAGCTTCTGCACAAGGAGGGTGCTCTACTTTATGTCTCAAATCGCAGTGTCACCGAGAGGGAAGTGGAGGCATTACTCCGTGCACAGGATGAGTATGGTGCAAAGGTTGTGCGTCTTACTGAAGACGGCAAAGCGGAACGATTCCCCGATGTGGAGATCTATGCGCCCTGTGCGATGGGGGGTACTGTCGGTCAAGAACTGATCGCGCAGTTTCCGCCCTCACTTTCCATTATTGCCGGATCAGCGAACAACGTACTGCTTAACCCTACGGTCGATGGGGCCTCTCTGCTTGAGAGACGGATCGTTTACGCGCCGGATTACGTGATCAATAATCGCGGACTCTGGGACGTCTACTGCCAGCGTCTTCATGAGCAAGGAACCTTGCCCTATGATCTCAAGTACGTTGAAGGTGGCTGTCTCCAAAATGAAGCACTGATCGAAGAGATCATTCATCGGTCCGAGAGTGGGCCAAGTCGAACTCCGACAAATGTGATCGCCGATCGTATGGCGGAAGCAGTATTCATGAAGAAAGAAATGATCACACATACGTGATCCAAAACCCCGCGATGCCTGCCTGTGCAGACAAGCGGGGTTTTTTGTTTTTGAAATTTCCGAGAAGATCACTAAAAAGAAAAACACCGCATGAAAGCGGTGTGGTGAATGTGGTTATTTTAAACCAAGCAGTCTTGCTTCGTTCGGGAAGCACGACTTGAACGTTGTTTGGAATGCACGATTGCGTTTTCTTAAATAGATAATCGGAATAAGTAGAATGCTTCCGACTACAAAGGACAAGTATCGCCAAGCCACGAATTGTTGATTAGGGTCATGCAGCCAAAGTAAGGCAAAAAAGAAACAGACTATCGCGACGCTCAATGTGAGCACGAAGCAGCTTTTTCCAATTCTTGAGACACTCGCCTTGCGCTCTCTTTCGAAACAGGCGTTTGCTTTCGCCTTGCGCGCACTGAGCTCTTCCCTGATAAGCTCTTCAATCTCAAGCAAGGCCTCGTCTCTGATGTTGTTTGCCGGCGTATTCATAGCAATACGACTCATGAAAAATCTCCTTATGGTATGGTGGTTTTTTGATTTCCAATGGCTTAATATCACATGCTCAATATATTGTCAAGCGGTTGCAGGTGGAGAGGTGTGGATAGCGCTTGTAAAATATTGAATTTATTGCATAATCAGGGAGCCTTGTATTAGGTATTCGCGCTTCTCGCAAGGGAAGTGAGGAAAGTCCGAACTCTCACCTCGCAAGAGGTAAGAGGGTAGCGGGTAACGCCCGTCGTGGGTAACCATAGAGGTGCGAGCAGTGACGCCCGGATCGAAAGAAATGGGATCCGTCCGGATTTATCCGATGGATAATCCCGCCGAAATGCGGGGGTGAAACGGCTAAATCCTTACCTGGGTGCAAGGCCGTGTCCTGGTGAAAGCCAGGAAGTGCCGCTTGAGCTCTTGGGTAACCAAGAGCCTAGATAAATGGATACCACCCAAAGCGTGCGTTTTGGGGACAGAATTCGGCTTATAGATACAAGGCGCATGAAAAATCCACCCTGATTCGGGTGGATTTTTCTTTGCTCACCCGCTCTGCGTCTCGGATTTGGCAAACTTGTAGATTAGTGCTCGAGTGCATATGTTATTCACCTTCTAATGGGGTATTTTGCGTTTTATCCATGATATAATATACGCCAATAAACCGACTCTCTAAGGAGGAAGAGGTTTTGTGTATTTTTTATTTATTTATTTTATAAACATGTCAGATGAACAAAACGAACAAGGTGAAGCGCGTGTAGCAAAATCAAATATTGCGAAGATGCTTTTGGGAAAAGTATTGGCGCATAAAGTATTTTCTGATCGCGTCCTGCTATGGCTACTTTTTGCAGCTGCTTTCTTGCTACCGGTATTTTTTATACCAGGTCAAATCGTTGCCCCTGAGTTTGCAAAAATGGTTCTTATCGAGATTCTTGTACTTGCGGGTGTGCTCATTTGGGCTGCGGGGCGAATGCGGGATGGTCACGTGAGCGTTCCAAAGAGTTTTCTCCTCCTTACCTCCGCGCTCCTTGTTGTGCAGTTTGTCGTTGCAGCGATTGTATCACCCTCACCGATGCTTTCGTTCATTGGTAGTGGTTATGATCTCGGTACCGTCAACTCATTCATTGTTCTTTTCCTCCTCTTATTTTTGAGTTCAGTGACATTCACGAGCCGTGACCGCATACTTTCACTCTATGCATCATTTGCTCTTTCCGGTGTTGTCGTGATGCTCTATCACCTCCTTCGGTATGTTTTTGGTGTTGACTTTCTTGATTTTGGCACATTTACCAGTGATGTTATGTCGCCAGTTGGAAAGTGGAATGACTTGGCCGCCTTGGTCGGAGGACTAGTCTTGCTCATCCTTTCTATGTTGTATTTTTTCCCAGGTAATAAGTCATTGCGCGTGCCCGCATATCTATTGCTCCTCGCTGCAGGCTTTTTCCTCTTAATGATAGACTTTACGGTTTTGTGGATTATCCTCTTCGTACTCATTGGCGTGCTTACCGCATTGGCCATATTTGAAGGAGAGCGAGGTCACAAGCGTGCGATTGAGGCTGCGCAATCGTCCGGTACCGCTCATGCTCACAAGCCGATACACAAACGTATCGTCGGACACCTCCCCGTGCTCGCTGTCGTGTTTCTCATCGTGTCCTTTGTCTATGGAAGCGGTATCTCAGCTCTTACTTGGGGCAAGGACGGAGCGACGCTCGCCTCTGTGGTCGGGAAAACTTTGCATTCCGCCCCATATTCCGAAGTCGTGTTGACACCAGGTTTTACCTTCGACATCGTAGCCAATACACTGAAGGAATCACCACTCTTCGGTACGAGCCCAAATCGATTTTCGACGGGATACTTGAAGTTCAAAACGTCCGACATGAATCGCACACCTTTCTGGGACTCTACGTTTGATTTTGGCCTTGGTCGCATACCGACCTATTTTGGTACGACTGGTATCATCGGGACATTGTTGTGGGTGGTGTTTATCGCCTTCATATTAATGAAGGGACGCAAAATTTACTCCTTGTTCGCACGTGATCGTATTGCAGCGTTTCTATCCTTCTCGCTGTTCATTATCGTGCTCTATTTTTGGAGCCTCGCATTCTTCTATCTTCCAAACATCGCCATCTTTGCACTCGCATTTCTCTTCACTGGAGGGCTTATTGCATTCCTCGTCGGTGAGGGTGTCATCGGTACGTATAGTATAAAGTTTGATGGTCCTTCGAAATGGTCGGTGGTCATGACCCCAATCATCATCATTATCCTTGTTGGAGTTGTTGCATCAAGCGTCCTTTTGTACCGCCAAGTGTCATCGCTTACCGCATTTCGCGATGCGCAACTAGCAATTGCAGAGGGGAACATTGATCGAGCAGAAAATGCATTGATGAGGGCTAATACGCTTTCCGAGAGAGACCTCTACCAGCGCGCAATTTCGAATCTTGCGCTTATCAGATTACAGCAATTGTCAAGCAAGGAATTGTCTCAGGAAGAGATTGCGCAAGCCGCAAATACATACATCCAGGTTGCACGAACAAGTGCAGAACGAGCTGTGGCCCTTGATGGCACGAATTTCGAAAACTATCTCCAGCTTGGAGGGGTTTACGATACGTTGGGGTCGCTTGGGGTACAAAATACCGCGGGGCCTGCACGCGAGAGTTATCTACGAGCACTACAGTTGAACCCAAAGAGTCCACGGGTGCTCTTCATTCTTGCGCGACTCGAATTTGTAGCGGGGGACAAAGAGAAGTCTAAAGAGTATCTTCATCAGACATTAAACGAAAGACCAAACTTCCTTGAGGCCATTTCGTTCCTCGTCCAAATTGAAGTCGGAGACAATAATACTGATGCTGCGATAATAGCGCTTCGAAACGGAGTAGCCGCAGAGCCCACAAACTTTTTACTGCGCTTTGCACTTGGGTATCTTGAGTATGCGAATGCTGATTACAAGTCAGCGCTCGATCAGTTTGAAGCCGCAGTGTACCTTAATCCGGCATATGCGGATGCAAAATATTTTCTTGGGCTTACTTACGAACGACTCGGAAGAAAAGATGAAGCTATTCAGCAATTCAACGATGTACAGACGCTCAATCCGAATAACAAGGATGTGGCTCAAATCCTCACAAATCTCAAGGCGGGTCGAAGTGCACTCCAAAAAGCGTACGTCCCTCCAGTGCAGCCAGTTGACGATGCATTATCAGGACTTGAGTCAGGAAGTGGGACACCGTAATCCCGTTGGGGATATAGTTAAAACGTTCTATGGATCGATTGTTGCGTTTATTTAATCGAGAATGGAGCGGCCTGCATGAGGCCGCTTTTCTCCTTGCGGGTACCGCATTCTTGTCTCAAGTCTTTGGGCTTATACGTGATCGACTTCTTACTCATCAGTATGGAGCGAGTATTCCGCTTGACGTCTATTACGCTTCATTTCGAGTTCCCGATCTGTTGTACGCTTCGGTGGCTTCATTCGTTGCGGTGACCGTTCTCATCCCATTTCTTCTTGAGCGAATCGATAAAGAGCACGATAAACAGAAAGCACAAGAATTTATCAATTCTGTTTTTACCGTATTTGTCATCGGGATGACTATTGCATGCGCACTAGCATATTTACTCCTCCCATATTTGGCTCACCTTATTGTACCCGGCTTTTCTCAGGATTCGCAAACTGAGTTTGTGAAGCTCTCGCGAGTGCTTTTGCTGTCGCCATTCTTACTCGGAATATCCAACTTGTTTGGAGCAGTGACTCAGTCGCTACGGAGGTTCTTTGTCTTTGCCATGGGTCCGCTACTCTACAATAGTGGAATCATTATCGGTGTTGTATTTCTCATGCCCAAATTTGGACTACTCGGCGTCGTCCTCGGTGTCATTTTGGGGGCGTTACTACACGTGATGATACAGCTTCCGGTTTTGTTATCTGAACGCCTTCTGCCTAGGTTCATTCTGCATATTGACATAAAGACTGTTCGGTCTGTTGCTGCGCTATCCATCCCTCGTACGGTCGCGCTTTCTGCTACGCATCTCGCGACGATGGTGCTTATTGCACTTGCGTCGCGTATTGAGGCGGGGTCAATCGCAGTATTTATTCTTGCCATGAATCTGCAGAGCATCCCGCTTGCAATAGTGGGAATGAGCTATTCCGTAGCGGCCTTTCCGACACTTGCAAAACTTTGGACGCTCGGAAACCATGATGCATTTTTTGTCCAAATTGTATCTGCGACACGTCATATTATCTTCTGGTCCTTTCCCTCAATTGTCATGTTTATTGTTTTGCGCGCCCAAATTGTGCGTACAATACTTGGCTCCGGCGCATTTGATTGGACCGCCACCCGACTGACCGCCGCCGCCCTCGCTCTTTTTACTGTTTCTATTGTGGCACAGAATCTTGTTTTGCTTTATACCCGTTCCTTTTATGCCATGGGGAAGACTCGCGTCACTGTGTACGCCAACGTGTCTGCCGCAATATTAATCGTTGTACTTTCCTATACTTTTCTCTATCTCTTTGCTCATCAGGCGACTTTTAAATTTTTTGCCGAGACCCTTCTTCGCGTAGAGGATACGCCGGGTACCTCACTACTCATGCTCCCATTGGGGTATTCAATAGGGATGATATTTAATCTCTGTGTGCTTTTTTATTTTCTTGAAAAACAGTTTGCACATTTTGCCAGTTCAATCAAAAATGCATTCTTGCATAGTTTCACGACATCAGTCGTGATGGGTTTTATTTCATATCATTCCCTACAGGTGTTGGCAAATGTGTTAAATCTCGAATCATTTTTGGGAATCTTTTTGCAAGGTCTACTTTCGGGACTTGTGGGTATCTGTGCTGGAATATTTCTTCTTCGACTTATGGACAATAAAGAGCTTGAGGAAGTGTGGACTTCTCTGCATCATAAGTTTTGGAAAGCGAAGCCAATTATATCCGAACAGGAGGGTTTGTGATCGTAGGTTGACGAATGGTATTATTGCGCTAGACTTGGAACAGAGTTTTTTCGTGGAGAAGCTATCGTGACTCATAATGAAATTCGCAGAACGTTTGTCACACGGTTGGCATACCAACTGAATAGAACGGTGGACTATCGACATCAGACATTTTGCTGGCTTTGCCTGCTCATGTCTCCATTCTACGCGTCAGTCGCGCTATTGATTCTTTCAGGATTCGTTTCGCATGCCCTTTTGTTTGGGGTAATGGCGGTCTTGAGCGGTGTCTATCTATGTATCTACTTGCGACTCGTGGCTGACAATTTTGTCATCACTCGTGAATGTATGAGTAAGGTCTTGCGGAAGAACCCCGGTGTTTACCAGACCCTCTTGGCGACGGCTCGTGAAGAATGGACTGATGCTGACACAGAGAGAACGAAAAGTAGCTACGGTGGGGGCTGTGGCTGCAGTCGAGATTGAGAATATGTTTATTGTTTGTAAAATGCTTGACTTAATTTGGGGGATGTAGTTTCAATGCTAAAATTATTTTGGTCTATTGTTATACCTAATTTTTTAGATAATACTTGTTTTAATTGTTCTTCAGTTAGATCTGATACTTCAATTATAAAACCCAATTGTTTTCCCGTGGTTATATCGCCCACAGTTTTAATTGTTGCTGGAACTGCTAATGCTGTTTGTATTTCTTCTTCAGTTAATGCTTTTTCTGTGTATACTGTTGCAGCAATACCACCCCTAAGGGAAACATCTTTATTGAATGGGTCACCAGTTTTAGTGATCTTTAAACCTGTAATTGCTAAAGAAATAACTAATAGTAATTTTAATATGAACAATGTG
>LCOM01000012.1:27548-28680 GCA_000999395.1 Parcubacteria group bacterium GW2011_GWA2_47_7 | reverse complement strand
ATTATGGACTTGTCTTTCTTAAGGGGCTTTACCATGGAGCAGGGTCGTCGTCTAACGAAAGCATATTGTAAGATTATGATGACGAACTTCATTACCAGCCATAATCACATGGGAAGCGAGAATACATTGCTCGTATCCCATAGAGCAGAATGAAATTTCAGACTATCCTTTTGAGTGTGTTTGGTGTAATGGCAGTAGTAGGACTGATTGTTTTTTCTGCGATGCCAGCCAAAAAAAGCAGTCCCATAGGTGCTGCCGCGACTGAATTCTCCGGAGCATCCGGCAATGTGCAAATCTGGGGTACGTTTCAAAAGAATCAGAAGCTTGAAGCACTCATTCAATCATTTAACAAAAAGTTCGCAGATTATTTTTCTATATCATACACGTATCACGATCCAAAGAATTTCGATAATGATATCGTCGAGGCACTCGCAAGCAAGAGGGGGCCCGATGTGCTCCTCCTTCCCGACGACCTCATCCTGAGGCATTCCGATAAGATCAAAATGATTCCATACGTGTCGTTTCCTCAAGCGAGTTTTTATTCGACATTCATACAGGCAGCAGAAATATATATGCGCGACGATGGACTCGTTGCCCTTCCGTTTGCCGTAGACCCGATGGTGATGTATTGGAACAGGGATATTTTCAACAACGCATCTATTACACAACCACCGAAACTCTGGGATGAGTTCCTTGTTCAAGTTCCAAAACTCACCAAGCGCGATGTGCGAACATACGATATTTCCCAGAGTGCCCTTTCGTTTGGAGAGTACGTGAATGTCACTCATGCAAAAGATATTATCGCGATGCTTTTCCTTCAGGTGGGAAATCCAATCGTAAAGATAGATGGTGGTAGGCCTATCAGCGCAATCTCCAAATTTAGTGATAACGGATCATACGTTCCCGAGCAAAACATCATTTCGGCACTCCGATATTTCATGGATTTTTCTAACCCTCTAAAGACCATTTATACATGGAATCGTGCACGTCAAATGTCACGAGAAGAATTTATCACGGGGAATCTTGCTGTATACTTTGATTATGCGAGTTCGTACGACCTTATAAAAGCCCAAAATCCCCATCTTAATTTTGGTGTTGCACGTGTCCCGCAGCCACGTGATACGAGTGCAGA